>NZ_JBVVOS010000040.1:0-55656 GCF_055807515.1 Bradyrhizobium sp. Kon69
GCTGTTTGTAAGTCCGCCCCATGGCAACACCTCCAGATGGAAGTGTTGCACTTCGTTTGTGAACTCAGGGGACCCATTACCCCAGGGAGAAGTGGCGAAGATTCATCGTTCGGTACGCCTGCTGCGTACAACCGATAGACCTCGCGGTATGGGTCCTGGCTTTCGCCAGGACGACGTTGTGGGGACATCGGTGCTTCGCCTCGCGGGCACACGCAGCCGCCAGCCCACCTAATCGTCCAGCTTGTTCAGATCCCGCACCGATTGCATGATCGGTTCGAAGTTCGAGCGCGCATCCAGCGCGTCGAACAATTGTGCGGTGTCCTCCAGTAGACCGTGCGACCGCGCGATGGCGATGCGCACGTCTTCCTGTGGCGTGTCCGACAGCCGGCCGTGGCCTGACAGCAGGATCTTCGCGTTCAATCCTTTGAGCCGCTCCAGCGATTCGATGTAGTCGGCGATGCTGCCCGAGCCGAACACGCCGCCCATCACGCCGCCTGGCATGAGCGTATCGGCGGCGAACAACAGCCCCTTGTCCTGGTCGAACAGCGTGATGCAGGCCGAGGTGTGGCCGGGCGTGTGCATCACGTTGAGACGGAAATTGCCGAGGTCGATCAGATTGCCCTCCTCGAGCCAGATGTCGATGTTAACAGGCACGTTCGGCTCGTTGAACATCTTGCGCAGCATCGAGAAGTCGTCGCGCAGCATGATCTTGTTGGCTGCGAGGCGATGGGCGGCGACGAAGGTGCGACGCTCGTTGAAGTGCCAGGCCGCGCCGATGTGGTCGAGATGCTCGTGGCTGAGCACCACCATGTCGATCTTCTCCGGCGGGCAGCCGACGAAGTTCAGGCATTCGACCATCGCCGCATAATTCGAGGACAGCCCGGTATCGATCAGGATGGTCCGCGCCGAGCCGCGCACGAGATAGACGTTGGCGGCGCGATTGGAGAAACGGATCTGGTAGACGTCGTCCGCCGCCTGGATCAGCGAGCAGGTGTCGTTCTTCATCAGGACCGGAAAGGCCGTCGGCTTGCCGTCGCTCATGATTGGGCCGCCCGGTAGCTGACCGCGTTGGCGGCGCGCAGGCGCTTCGACAGCGCGTCCATCACCATCAGCGCAAACGCCGGCTGCTGGCTGACGAGATAGACGAAGCGGGCGTGGTTGACCCTCATCACCCTGGTGTTCGGCGCCGCCGCGATCGCGGTCGCCGAACGTGCCGAGCCGTCGATCACGGCCATTTCGCCGAAGAATTCGCCCTTGCCGAGTTTGATGATGCTGGTCTTGCTGGCGCCGCTGATCTTGGCGATCTCGACCTCCCCGTCGAGGACAACGTAAAGCTCGCGGCCGGTCGAGCCCTCCTCGAAGATGATGTCATCGACGCCAAACTCGTTGATGCACTTCTCGATCGTCATGACACCCCCCAAGGGCCTCTGCAGCCGTTCTGGCTGACAGGCAGTCATGTTAGCGGGGTAACAGGGGCGGGCAAACAGCCTGTTCTGGCGGGAACGTGGCCTGCCGCAGGGCAGCATCGGCTGACAATTTGTTGCACAGCGCCACACCGGTTCCACGTTCCCGGCCCAATTCGGCCCCGGAAGACTTCCTAAAATTTCGGTAAGCGGGTCCGGAGGTAAGGAATTCGCAAGCAATGAAAGTTACCAAAAGGTCAACCGAGACTGGAGTATTTGAGCCGTGAGCGAACCAATGCCCGAGCGGGCCGCCCAGGATACTGGCGTCGTCGAAGCCGCAGCGACCGTGCCACAGGCCATCGAGGCTGCCGCCGGCATCGAGGCCCCCTCGATTGCCCCCGACCACGAGACGCCGCCGAAGCCCGACCCGGTCAAGATCGAGCCGCCAAAAATCGAGGCATCGAGGATCGAGGCGCCGAAGTTCGATGCCAAGGCCGAAACCACGACCGAGACCAAGCCTGAGACCAGGTCCGAGCCAAAGCCCGGCAAGCTCATCGTCATGACACCCGCGGAGCGGTCCTGGGACCGTGAGGAGTTTGCGCCGCATGTGAAGGCGGACGAGCCACGCGAGACCGGCGGCAAGCGCCGCCTGTCGGCCATGGCCGCGGTGGTAGCGATTGCGGCCAGTGTCGGCGCCATCAGTGGCGCGCTCGCGACCGCAGGGATGATGCACTTCGCAAGCCCGGCGCCGGCACAGGTTGCCGACACCAGCGCGCTGGAATCCTCGGTCGCCCGGATCGATGCCGATGTCGTCGCGCTCAAGGCCAATGTCGAGCACACCTCCAAGACCGGCCTCGGCCAGTTCAACCGGACCAACGACCGCCTCGACAAGCTCGAGAAGGCGCAGGCCGAGCCGATGGCCAAAATCGCGAAGCTGTCCGAGACCGTCGACAAGCTCCGTGCCACCCCGCCGGCGGCGCCCGCCCAAGCCGCAGCCGCCGTGCCGGCCCGTGAGACCACCGGCTCGATCGCGCCGACCCAGGTTGCGACCGCCGCAGCTGCGCCGGCTCCCGCCGCACCCAAGACCGAGGTCGGCCGGTTGCCGACGGTCGAAGGCTGGGTGCTGCGCGACGTCTCCAACGGCGGCGCACTGGTCGAAGGCCGCGGTGGCCTCTACGAGGTTTATGCCGGTGACCCCATCCCGGGCGTCGGCCGTGTCGATGCGATCCGCCGTCAGGACGGCCGGTGGGTGGTCGTCACCAGCAAGGGGCTGATCGTCGCGCGCTGAACGCCTCATATCCGACTTTCGAAGAGGCGCTTCACCACCGTGTGAAGCGCCTTTTTGCTTGAATAGCCGTCCCTGCGCGGTGTTACCTAAGCCATGAGCCGCGCCTTGCGAATTCTCGTTGCCGCCGCCGTGTTTTTCGGCGGCATCGTGTCGTTGTTGGCCGCGGAGAACGCGCAACTGGCGCGCGGCACGGCGATCACCGATCCCGATCTCCTGCGCGAGCTCGACCAGCACGATGCGCTCACGATCTCGCGCCTGTTGTGGCCGGAGCGGAACGCGAACTTTCCGCTGACGACCGATCTGATGTTTTCGTGGCTGTCGCAGCTCAAGGAAATTCGCCCCGCAATCGACGCCGAGATCGACCGTTACGTCGCGCGGCAGAAGGCGGCATATCCGACCGAGACCATCGGCGTCGGCGAGGGCTTCGACGTACAATTGTTCGATCGCGCCAATCTGAAATCCCGCGACACCCGTTTCGTGCTGGCCGGCATCGTCAACCGCATGGACCGCGCCTATGTCTCGGAAGACTCTTGCGGCGAGATCAGGCTGATCTATCGTCTCGCGCGTTTCGAGACCAAGCCGGATAGCGGCAGGACAGCCACGCGGCTGCCGATGACGCTCAATCTGGTGATGAAGGCGCGCGACGCGCGCCAGATGGACGGGAACGGCAAGCCGATCACCTGCGCCGAGGTCGCGCGACGCTGGCTGGGCAATGGCGACTGGCAGGGGCTGATCGGCAGCGACTTCTTCCCTTACGACGCGATGCTCGATCGCATCGAGACCAATGTTCAGATCTCGGTTGCAGCGAAATCGGCGCTGCATGATTTCCGCTCCGACTATCTGCTCAAGGTGTTCAAGTACGACGCTGCCTCGAAGACCTTCGAGGAATCGACGCTGGAGAACCAGATCGACCGCGACCGCATTCTCGCCGACAATGATCTCCGGCGCGACTTCAGGGATTGGCTGCTCGCTCCCGATCATCTTCGCGACTTCGATCGCGGCACGGTGCTGATCCCGGAGAAATTCCTGGCCAAGGCTGCAATCGTGCCGACGCCCGCCGGCCTCGATGCGTCTCCGTTGCAGCCGGAGTTCGGGATGATGCAAGGGGAGGGCAACGGAGAGGGACAAGGCGAGCCGGTCTTCTCCGACAGCGACGTGGTTGGGGCGCTGAAGCAGGCGGCGGCGCGTGGCATCGATCTCCAGAACGTCCGCTCGGTCGCGGGTTTCCAGCGCCGCCTCAACGACGTCACTTGTTCCGGCTGCCACCAGACCCGCGGCATTGGCGGCTTTCATTTCCCCGGCGTCGATTGGCTCGCGGACAAGCCGTCCAATGCCGCCATCGTGCCGGATTCGCCGCATTTTCTGGGCGACCAGGTCCGCCGCCGCGACATCCTGACCGCGATGGCCGCAGGCAAACGTCCTGATTTCTCACGCGGATTTGCCAGCCGGCCGCAGACCCGCGGCAGCACTGAGCTGGCCGGGACCGAATATCAGGACGGCTGGGGCGCGCATTGTTCCCTGGAAGATGCGGGATCGGGATCGGCCGACAGGAGTTTTACGTCATGGAGCTGTGCTAAAGGATTGACCTGTCAGGCTGCCGCGGCCTCGCGCCGCATCGGCATGTGCTTCATCAAGACGCGTTAGCGCGTGATCCGGAAAAGTGTGCAGCGGTTTTCCGAGAAGATCACGCGCAAGATAAAGCCCACAAGCGATTTGGATGACCCATGACGAATACGAGCGACGCCAACAAGGAGCGCAATCGCGAGATCGCGCAGAATGAAGAGGCCAAGCAGGTCACCGGCAGCATCCGCGTCAGCACCTGGGCGGTCGCGGTCGTCGTCATCATCGGCGGAATCCTGTTCACGCTCGGCTGGCTGGCGCTGAAGTAGCTTTCTTTCGTCATGCCCGGGCTTGTCCCGGGCATCCACGTTCTGGTGTCCCCGCTCATGATCGTGGATGGCCGGGACAAGCCCGGCCATGACGGCCGAGACGAAGTGGCGCGAGCGCACTCACTTCGCGTAATTCGTCATCCGCTTGCCGGGCAGCAGCTCGTAGGCCGGCTTCCACCCGGGCAGTGCGGCCATGCGGCCAAGCCAGGCGTGGATGGCGGGATAGCTTTCCGCGAAATCGAAGCCGTGCTCGTCGCTCGGATAGTGCAGATAGGCCATCATCGAGATATCGGCGACGGTCGGCCTGGTGCCGATCGCAAATTCATTGTGCTGGAGATGGCCGTCGAGAATGCCGAGGAAGTCTTCGAGCCGCCTGCGAAAGTGTTTCAGCACCTGCGGATCGTTGCTTTGCGTGAAGGCGCGCATGAAGCGGTAGGTCGCCATGTAGCCGGTGAGCTTGTGGTTGTCCCAGAACAGCCAGCGCAGCAGCTCGAACTTTTCCTGCTCGGTCTCGGCACCGAAACGCCCGTACTGCTCGGCAAGCTTGAGCAGGAGAGGCGCAGTCTGCGTCATCTTCACACCGTCGACCTCGAGCACGGGAATTTCGCCCATCTCGTTCACGCTCTTGCGCCATTCCGGCGTGCGCGTGACGCCGCCGGCAAAGTCGGTCCAGACCGGCTCGAACCTCTCGCCGCAAAGCGTCAGCATCAGCGCCAGCTTGTAGCTGTTGCCGGATTCGGGGAAGTAGTGCAGGCGGTAGCTGGGCATGGGACCTCGCGATGACGGTGATTGTTGAAGCAAGCTATTCCCTTACGGTCGTCCCGGCGAAGGCCGGGACCCATAACCACCGAACGTGGTTTGGCGAAGACTTGGAGTTATCAGCTTCGTCCGCCAACTTCCTCTCTGGGATATGGGTCCCGGCCCCCGTGCGCAATTGCGCACTAGGCCGGGACGACAGCGTGGATGTATCACCGCGTAGCCGCCCTACCCCACCGCCCCCTGCGACCGCAGCTGCTTGATCGCCGCCTCGTCGTATCCCGCGCCACGCAAAATCTCGTCACTGTGCTCGCCGACGCCGGGCGGCTTGCGCGGCCGCACTTTCTTGGCGCCATCGATCCAGATCGGGCTGGAGATGGTGAGCATGGTGTCGTTCTCGAACGGCACCAGCACCTCGTTGTCGAGCATCTGCTTGTCGTTCGGGATGTCGTCCAGGATGCCGACGATGCCGAACACGAGTCCGTTGCCGTCGAGGATCTTGCGCCATTCGGCGAGATCCCTGGTCGCAAAGGTTTCGTCGAAGATCTTGATCAGCTCGACGGAGCGGGCGTGGCGGTCGGGTTTGGTAGCGAAACGCGGATCG
This sequence comes from Bradyrhizobium sp. Kon69, assembly GCF_055807515.1. Classification (NCBI taxonomy): domain Bacteria; kingdom Pseudomonadati; phylum Pseudomonadota; class Alphaproteobacteria; order Hyphomicrobiales; family Nitrobacteraceae; genus Bradyrhizobium; species Bradyrhizobium sp. Kon69. Next base: position 5,941 of record NZ_JBVVOS010000040.1, read on the forward strand.
GTGATGAGGTCTTCGCGGCCGAGACACCTGGCGAGCGTCGGAAACTGCTTCTCCTCGCTCAGCAGCGACAGGATCAGCCAGCGGCCATCCTTGCACTGGTAGTGGTTGGCGACCGCGTTCAACGCGCGTTCGCGCGGCCGCCGCTCGGCAAACTTGGCGCCGCAGAGCTTTGCCTGTGCCAGCACGCTCGCAGCCCACACGCCGTTTGCCATCAGATTGGAGGCGACATGCGAGCCTTTGCCGGTCTTCTCGCGCTGATACAGCGCGGTGACGATGGCGCCGTAGAATGCCATGGCGCAGGGATGGTCGCCCATGCCGGCGACCGAGCGGGCCGGCGTCGTGTCGGTGTCGGCGCGGACGAGGTCCATCAGGCCGGAGCGCGCCCAATAGGCGTTGCTGTCGAAGCCGGGCTTGTTGGCCTCTTCGCCTTTCTCGCCATAGCCGGTGAAGGAGGCGTAGATCAGGCGATCATTGAGATGGGCGAGATGGTCATAGGTGATGCCGAGCTTGGTGCGCACCGGCGGCGGCATGTTGGTGATGAAGACGTCGGCCTCTTCCACCAGCTTGTAGAGCACGGCCTGCGCCTCGGGCTTTGCGAGGTCGAGCGCGATGCTCTTCTTGTTGCGGGCCTCCAGCAGCCAGGCGAAATTGTGCTCACTGGTCGGATAGCCCGGAATGTTGGGCAGATTGCGGTAGGGATCGCCGGCACCGGGCGGCTCGATCTTGACGACGTCGGCGCCGAAATCCGACAGCACGGTCGCGGCCGCTGGTGCTGCGATGAAGCTCGCGCAATCCAGCACCTTGAGCCCTGCAAAAATGCCCTTTTCCATCGCGGCGTCGCTCCCTCGCTCGTGTTGTTTCCCGCGCGCTGGAATTGGCGAGGGCCACGTCACGGGCAGCATTAGACCGATGTTTCGGCGGGATGCAACGCTCCTCGCCGCGACTCACTCATCCCCTGCGAGCAGGGCAGCGTTGCCGCCGGCTGCTGCGGTGTTGATCGTCACGGTCTGCTCGGTCGCAAAGCGCGCGAGGTAGTGCGGGCCGCCGGCTTTCGGGCCAGTTCCGGACAGGCCGTTGCCGCCGAACGGCTGCACGCCGACCACGGCGCCGATCATGTTGCGGTTGACGTAGATGTTGCCGATCTGCACGCGGTCGACCATCGCCTCGATCGTATCGTCGATGCGGGAATGGATGCCGAGCGTCAGCCCATAGCCGGTGCGTTCGATGGCTTGCAGGACGCGTTCGAGATTTTCGGCAGGGTAGCGCACCACGTGGAGGATCGGGCCGAACACCTCGGAGGTCAGCTGGCCGGCATCCCCAAGCTCGAAAATATGCGGCGCGACGAAGCAGCCCTCCGGCGCGCTGCCGGCAAAGTGCAGCCGCGCCTCTCTCTTCATTCGTGCGATGTGCGCATCGAGGCGCTGCCTTGCCTCGCTATCGATCACCGGTCCGATATGGGTCGCGACGTCGCTGGGGTCGCCGATCTTCAACTCGCGCGCCGCGCCCGCGATCATCTCGATCATGCGGTCGGCGACGTCCTCCTGCACGAACAGCAGCCGCAGCGCCGAGCAGCGCTGGCCGGCGGAACGAAACGCCGACGTGACGACGTCGTCTGCGACCTGCTCGGGCAATGCGGTCGCATCCGCGATCATGGTGTTGATGCCGCCGGTCTCCGCGATCAGCGGCACGATCGGCCCGTCCTTGGCTGCCAGCGCCCGGTTGATGCTGCGCGCGACCTCGGTTGAGCCGGTGAAGACGATTCCGGCGATATCGGGATGCGCCGTCAGCGCGGCGCCGACGCGGCCGTCGCCGGCGATGAGGTGCAGCGCGCTTGCGGGGATGCCGGCCTCGTGCAGCAGCCGCACCGCCTCCACCGCAACGCGCGGGGTCTGCTCTGCGGGTTTGGCCACCACGCTGTTGCCGGCCATCAGCGCTGCCGTGACCTGGCCGAGGAAGATCGCCAGCGGAAAATTCCAGGGCGAGATCGCCACGAAGACGCCGCGGCCGCGCATGGCCAGCGCATTGCTCTCGCCGGTCGGACCGGGCATCGCCACATCGCTGCCGAACAGCTTGCGACCCTGCGCGGCGTAATAGCGGCAGAAGTCGGCGGCCTCGCGCAGCTCCGACAGGGCATCGTCGAGCGTCTTGCCGCCCTCACGCTGCAGCAGCGCGATGAAATGGGGTGCGCGGTTCTCCAGAAGATGCGCGGCCTGCTCCAGCGCCGCCGCGCGCGTGGCTGCCGGAGTCCGGCTCCAGGCGGCAAAGCCCGCGCGCGCCGCAGCCACTGCCGCATTGGCCTGATCCGGCGTTGCCTCAGTGACAGGCCTGAGGTCGATCGTCTCGGCCTTGACATCCGTCAGCAACCGCTCGAGCGCAGCGCGCGCGCCGAATTCGACGCCGCGCGAATTGCGCCGCTCCGGCGCGAACAGATCGCCCGGCAGCGGAATCTTGGGATGGGCGGCCTGCTGCGGCCGGACGATGGCATCCGCCGGACGTTGCAACAGCGCCGTAACCGGCACGCGGTAATCGGCCGCCTGCGCCACGAAGGAGGAGTTGGCACCGTTCTCCAGTAGTCGCCGCACCAGATAAGCGAGCAGGTCGCGATGGCTGCCGACCGGGGCGTAGGTGCGGTAGGCGATCTCGGGGTGATCCTTGGCGAGCTGCTCGTAGAGCGCCTCGCCCATGCCATGCAGGCGCTGGAATTCGAAGCCGCCGTTCGCACCGGCAAGCTCCAGCACGGTCGCGACGCTCAGCGCGTTGTGGGTAGCGAATTGCGGGAAGATCCGCGGCCGCAAGCCGAGCAGTTTTGACGCGCAGGCGACGTAGTTCAGATCCGTCATCGCCTTGCGCGTGAACACGGGATAGCCGTCGAGCCCGCGCTCCTGCGCGCGCTTGATCTCGGTGTCCCAATAGGCGCCCTTGACCAGCCGCACCATCAGCTTGCGGCCATGCGCGCGGGCCAGCGCATCGACATAGTCGATCACGTCGCCGGCGCGCTTCTGATAGGCCTGGATCGCGAGGCCAAATCCGTCCCAACCGGCAAGCGAGGGATCGGCGAGCGTTGCCGCGATCACGTCGAGGGACAATTCCAGCCGGTCGGCTTCCTCGGCATCGACGGTGAAGTTGAGATCATGGGCCTTGGCGCGCTGCGCCAGGTCCAGCAGTTGCGGCACCAGCTCAGCCATCACGCGGTCGCGGCTGATCGCCTCGAAGCGCGGATGCAGCGCCGAGAGCTTGACGGAGATGCCGGGCCGGTCGGGCAGGGGATGGTTGCCGGCCGCCTTGCCGATCGTCTCGATGGCACTGGCATAGGCGTCGAAATAGCGCCTGGCGTCAGTGGCGGTGCGGGCGCCTTCGCCGAGCATGTCGAAGGAATAGCGCGCCCTCTCACCGGAGCGCGGCCGGGCCCGCTCCAAGGCCTGCGCGATGGTCTCGCCCAGGACGAAATGATTGCCCATCAGCCGCATCGCCTGGCGTGTGGCGGTGCGCACGGCCGGTGCGCCCAGCCGCTTCACCAGCCGGCCGATGGTGCCGTCGGGCGTCTCGCCGGGCTGGATCACCCGTGCCGAGAGGCCCAATGCCCAGGCCGAGGCGTTGACCAGGAAGGCGGTGGACTTGGTCTCGTGGTGGATGAAGTCGCCCTCGCCGAGCTTGTCCTCGATGAACTGGTCGGCGGTGCGCGCGTCAGGCACGCGCAGCAGCGCCTCGGCCAGCACCATCAAAGCGAGCCCTTCCTTGGTCGAGAGCGCGAATTCCCGCAGCATGTCCTCGACGCCGCCAAGACCGCCGCCAAGTCGATCGTCGCGCTTGCGGATGGCTTCGATCAGCCGTGTCGCGGTGCGATCGATCCTCGCCTCCTGCGGCGGGCCGAGATGCGCAGACGGCAAAAGGCGCGCGGCGACATCGGCATCATCGGGCGCGTAGGCGGCGGAGAAGAGAGGCGGAATGTTCGGCATGGCGTGTCCTGTGGCTCCAATCCAGGATAATGCCCGCGATACCTTAGCTCGATAGACAATTTAGCTGATTTGGCTTAGGAAATGAAGCCTCACAGCCATTTGGCCTCATAAAGTATGGAATTAGATCGAACCGACCGGAAAATCCTCTCGATTTTGCAGCAGGACGGGCGAATCGCCAATGTCGAGCTCGCGGAACGCATCGGGCTGTCGCCGACCTCGATCGGCGAGCGGCTGAAGCGTTTGCAGCGAGAGGGCTTTATCGAGGGCTATGGCGCGCGGCTCAACCCGCACCGGCTCGGCCTCGGGCTCCTGGTGTTCGTCGAAGTGCTGCTCGACAAGACCACGCCTGATAATTTCGAGCGTTTTGCCCGCGCGGTGAAACTCGCGCCCGAAGTGCTGGAGTGTCACATGGTTGCCGGCGGCTTCGACTATCTTGTGAAGGCGCGGCTGGCGGACATGACCGCGTATCGACGTTTCCTCGGCGAGACCTTGCTGTCGATGCCGGGCGTGCGCGAAACGCGAACCTATGCGGTGATGGAGGAGATCAAGCGCGACGCACCATTGCCGGTGGACTAACGAAGTGCTGTCGCGATTGTCGTTGCTGTGGCGTTGATCGGGCGGTCTTCGCGGGACAAATAGTTCTCCGTGTGCAATCGCAACGCCTGTCGTCGAATGCACTGACCGTCTTCTGAAATTTTCTTGGCCCGGCTCCCGGATCGATCCGGGAGTTGGCAACAGCCGGCGGGCTTATACTTTGAGGTTCTCTGCGGAGCTTTTGCCTCGGTTTGCGATCTCTTCATATTCCACCGTCTGTCCTTCGTTCAGGGACGACAGACCGGCTTTCTGCACTGCCGAGATATGCACGAACACATCCTTGCCGCCCGACGCAGGCTGGATAAATCCATAACCCTTCGTCGGGTTGAACCACTTGACCGTACCTTTAGCCATCACGACTTCTCCGCGGGTCTTCCTCCGAGATCGCGAACCGCCAGTCCCCGCCAACCGGCCGGTTCGGTCCTAATACGATACGCGGAATGTGGCTGGCTTGGTAGCTCAAACCACATCCGCCTTTCGCCGAATTCCGCTCAACTTCGCGGCGTTTTTGCCGGATTTGCCCGTTTCGCGGTCACTTGGTCCGCGCGCCGCGCGCCATCCGTCAATAAGTCGCGGCCAGATAATCGACGATCTTGCCGACATCGGCATCGTCGATGGGGGCGCCATAGACCTTGATCATCTTGGTGACCTCGGCCTGCCAGAAACCTTTCTTGTCCTTCATCGGCGGCTGCGTGTTGATGTAGTCGGCGGAGTGGCAGGCGCTGCAATTGCCCTGCACGACTTCAAGATTGGGCCCGGGCTTGAACGCCGCGACCTCATCGGGGGTCTTGTAATTGACCGGTGCCGCAAGTGCCGAACCCACCACGGCGGCGAGGGCGAGCGTGCTGGCGAGGAAAACGGTGCGCTGCATGATCATTCCCCTCAAGCCACGGTGACGCGGACGGTTTCGACGACGTTGCGCAAGTAACCCGCCGGATTCCAGCGCGGCGTATCCGGCTGGGTTTCGCCGCCATTGCCGGTGGCGCGCACCTTGAGTTCGTGGGAGCCCGCCGCGAGCTTCACCGGCAGCGTCCATTCACGGAATGAGTATTTGCCGAGATCCTTGCCGAGCTTGGCGCCGGTCCAGGTCTTGCCGCCGTCGGTGGAGACCGCGACTTCCTTGATGCCCTTGCCGCCGTCGAAGGCGATGCCGCGCAGCGTCGTGCCGCCTGCTTTCAGCTTGGCGCCATCGGGGACGCTGGTGATGAAGGAGCGGATGGTGAAGCGATTGATCGGGATCGTCGCCTTCGGTGCGGTGCCCGGCTCGACCGCATTGTTCGGCGTGTCCGGAATGCGATAGGCCGACTTCATCCAGAAGCCGTCATAGACATTGTCGATGACGGTGATCTCGTTGACGTGCTTGACCCAATAGGTGCCGAAATAGCCGGGCACGATCAGGCGCAGCGGAAAGCCGTTGAGGAACGGCAGGTCCTCGCCGTTCATGCCATAGGCCAGCATCACCTCGCCGTCGCTGGCGTGATCGATATCGAGTGCCTTGACGAAATCGGGCGTCTTGTCGCTGACCGGACCGTCCATGCCGTTGAAGGTGACCTGCTTGGCGCCGCTCTGCACGCCCGCCATCGCCAGCACCGCCTTCAGCGGCACGCCGCGCCAGCGCGCATTGCCCATCGCGCCGTTGGCGAGCTGGCCACCGGCCACGCGCGGATCCAGGAAGCCGCGGCTGTTGCCGGAGCACTGGTTGACGGCGACGATCTCGGTCGCCTTCATCTTCCTTATGTCCTTCAGCGACAGCTTGAGCGGCTTGTCGACCTTGCCCTTGACCTCGAGGGTGAACTTGTCGGGGTCGAGACTGTAGGGCAGGTCCGAAAGGTGATAGCGCACGAAGAACGCGTTATTCGGCGTGATCGGGCCGTCGTTGAAGACCGCGAACGGCGTCTCGAGCTGCGGCGGACGGCTGGTCAGGCCGATCATCGGCCGCTTCTGCGGATATTTCACCAAAGGCCGCTCGCCATTGGCGAAGGGCAGGGTGACGGTGTCGAGTGCCAGCGCTTTGGTTGAGTTCAGTGCAGTCGCAACAGCGGCAAGGCCCGCTCCTTTGAGCAGGTCGCGTCGATCGAACATGTGGTCTCCTCCCGGAGCTTTTCGGTGGATCACGGTCATCACCGCGATCTCGCACTCATGTGTCGCAACGACTCAGTTGAAGTCAATTCGTGCTTTCGCAGCAGGCCCATGCCGTTGCGTTGCAGCAAGCCGGTGTTACGCGGAGTCGAGTCGTAACCGCGGCGACGGTGCACTCCCTCGCCCCGTTCTTACGGGGAGAGGGTTGGGGTGAGGGGCTGCTTCCGCAAGGATGGTAAGAGTTGGACACGCGGAGAGTCCCCCTCACCCGGATCGCTCCGCGATCCGACCTCTCCCCGCAAGCGGGGCGAGGTTGCGCCTCACGCAGCCACGCGTTCGCCGCGATCGACGAGCGCCGACAGCGCCCTCGCGTCCGCAACCACACGCACGGCCATCGGTTCGTCGCGGCCGCGGATCGCGACCTCCTGCTGCGGCAGCGCATCGTCGGCAAGGCCCGCGGTGCGGCGGACTTCCTCCGAGACAATCGCTTCGCAGGCCAGTGTCTTGGTCATGTCCTGGAGGCGGGCCGCGACGTTGACGGCATCGCCCAGCGCCGTGAACACGATGTGATCGCGATAGCCGATGTCGCCGATGATGACCTCGCCGCCGTGGATGCCGATGCCGAAGCGGATCGGCTGGCGCAGATCGTGGCTCAGGAGCTCGTTCAGATCGTCGATTTGCCTGGCGATGCCGGCGGCGGCCTTCAGCGACTGCCGGCAGGCGGTTTGCGGATCGGCGCTCAGTCCGAACAACGCCAGCATGCCGTCGCCAACGAACTGGTTCGGCTGGCCGCCATTCTCGATCACGGCCTGCGAGACGGCGCCGAGGAAGCGGTTGACGATGAACACGGTGTCGAACGGCAACCGCTTCTCCGCGAGCTGCGTCGAGCCGCGCATGTCCACGAACAGGCTGACGAGATAGCGCTCTTGGCCGATTCTGGCGGGCGTCGAGGCCTGTGTGTTCGCCGACAGAGTATGCGCGGTGAAGAGCTGGAAGAAGGAGAGATCCGACGTCGGTCGCAGCTGGCAGGCGAGCCTGATCGAGGGATCACTGGTGCCGACACGGGTGAGCACGAACGCCTCGCGCTGCGACGGCTCGGGCAGGGCGCCATGATCGCCGATGATGCGGATGCGACAGGTCGAGCAGCGGGCGCGGCCGCCGCAGACGCTGGCATGCGGCACATTGTGGCGCAGGCTCGCCTCCAGCACGGAGAGGCCCTTGGGGACGCGCACCGTCTTGCCGTTGCCGTAGGATAGCGCGATCATGCCACCGCGTCGTTCGCGCAAGGCCCGTACGCCGCGTGCGGCGAGCGCCAAGGCGAGCAATCCGAGATAACCGGCGGTGAGGCCACCGGTGATGCGGTCGAGCATCGCTGCCTCGGCCGTCGTGCCGACCTGGCTGCGCGTGAGATTGTGCGTCCGCCATTCCCCGTCGTCGGCCTCGACCTCGACGCTGCGGCCACCCTGGTAGACACCCAGCAGCGACAGCGTCGGGATCAGCACGGCCGCCGCGAGCAGATAGGGCGCTGCGCGCGTGAAGAACGGTTTGAGGCGAAGCCAGAAATAGATGCCGATGCAGCCGTGCACCCAGGCGATGAGAAGCAGGATCGTCATCGTCCAGATACGGTTCGACGCGACGAAGAACAGGTAGAGTTCCTGCGGATAGAGTTTTTGGTGCCCGTACAGCGTCTGGCCGAGCCGCACCCCGATCACATGCGCCATGACCAGCGCGGGGATGCTCAAGCCCAGCACGAGCTGCAGCGGCTCGACCGTCCGCCAGCGGAACTGCCGGCGTTCATACAGTGCATAGATGCCGAGCCCCATATGCGTGAGCGCCGCCGTGTAGAACACGATCGTTACCGGCAGGAACTGCCAGAACAGCGTGTGGTAGGTGACCCCGATCTCCATGGCATCGACCGAGATATTGCCGAGCGCATGGTTGAGGAAATGGCTGACCACATAGGCGAACAGAATGACGCCGCAGACCAGCCGCACCTGGCGCAAGCTGATGGCGCGGGAGAGCTCGGAAAATCGTGAGGATGCGGTTGCGGCCATGATTCTGTTGTATCAGTTCATGAAGGAGAACAGCCAGCGCCGCGTTTAATTCCGGGGGTGGACAGCTTGCGGGATCACATCCGCGGCAAGCCGCCGCACACTCGACGTCGTCCCGGACAAGCGCGCCCTTGGGCGCGCGCAGATCCGGGACCTATAGCCACAGGACCGGGTTTGGCGACGACTCGTGGTGATCAGCTCGCCAAACCCCTTCCTGTGGTTATGGGTCCCGGGCTCGCGACTGCGTCGCGCCCCGGGACGACAGCGGTGTATGCGGTCCCAGCTTCAGTCCCCACAACATTGACTCCCCCTCCCAGGTTGGCGAAAAGCGCCGCCGTGGCGACAGCTCCCGACATCACGATGCCCCCCGCCGGCGCGGCGCGCCGGCCGCTCGTCATGGCCACGGCGATCGTCGCCGCGATGACGCTGCTGCGCATCGTCTACGCCTCGGCCATCGAGCTGCGCACGGACGAGGCCTATTACTGGACGTGGTCGCAGGAGACGGCGCTCAGCTTCCTGGATCATCCCCCCGGCATCGCCTGGCTGATCCGGTTCGGCACTGCGATCTTCGGCGACACCAGGCTCGGTGTGCGCTTCGGCGGCATCGTCGCGATGCTGGTGACGCAGCTCCTGCTCGCCGATATCGTCCGCCGCCTCACCCACGACATGCGCGCCGTCGTGCTCGCGGTGCTGATGCCGGAGGCCGCGCTCTATTACGGCCTGCTGATGGCCAAGGTCGCGCCCGATGTCGCCATGATCCCGTTTGCGGTGGCGATGATGTGGTCCCTGGTGCGGCTTGCGCAGGGCGGCGACGGCCGCTGGTGGCTCGCCGCCGGCCTGTTCGCCGGATTGGCGATGCTGTCGAAATTCACCGTGATCATGTTCGCGCCGGCGGTTGCCGCCTTTCTGCTGGTGCCGGATTGGCGCTGGCGCTGGCTGCGCAGTCCCTATCCGTATCTCGCGGTGCTGATCGCAATCGTCGTGTTCTCGCCCGTGCTGATCTGGAACGTGCAGCACGACTGGGCCGCGATTCGCTTCCAGGGCGTGCGCGCCACCACCAGCTACGGCATCTCGCTCCGCACCTTCGGCGACTACATCGGCCTGCAATTCGGACTGGTCGGCTTCGTCATGCTGCCGGTGGTGCTGACGGGGGTGGTGCTGACGGCGTGGCGCGGCTATCGCACGCGCGAGCCGGTCGCGATTTTGCTGTCGACCGCGGTCCTGGTGCCGTTTCTCTATTTCCTCGCGAAATCGCTGACCCTCCGCGTCGGCGACACCTGGCCGATGTTCATGTGGCCGGTCGGTTTCGCCGCCGCCGCTGTCAACCTCACCATGTTGGCGGGCGAAGGAAGATCGGCGCGAATGATCAGGTCGTCGCTGTTCTGGGCCAACACGGCGGTGGTCTCGGGCATCGCTTTCGTCGTGGTCGTGTTCCTCTACTACGTCGCCACGCCGTGGAATTTGCTCGGGAAGATCGATCCGATCGGTGCCGAGTCCGGTTACGAGCAGGTCGCCGCGCGCGCACAGGCCGCATTGGACGAGACCGGCGCGACCTGGATCGCCACCACCGACTACCGCACCTACGCCATGATGCGCTGGCTGTTCAGGGGCCGCGTGCCCGTGATCGAGATCAACGAGCGCGGCCGCTTCCAGGACTTTCGTGATCCCGGCCTGGACCGGATCAGAGACCACGCGGGCATCTATGTCGGGCGAGAACCGGACAACCGCTCATCGCTGTGGGATTCGATCCCGGCCAAGCGCGAGCAACTCGGCCAGGTCGAGCGCCGCTGGCGCGGCCTCGTGATGGACACGTACACGCTGGAGAAGCTCTCAGGCTGGACGCCGGAGTTGTCGCCGCCAAAGGACTCGCCGCTGTTCCAGTGGCGCGTGCTGGCGGGCGAGTTTGAGAGGCGTATGCTCAGCTAGCGCGGCAAGCTCCGAATTCCCTTCTCCCCTTGTGGGAGAAGGTGGCGCGAAGCGCCGGATGAGGGGTATCTCTCCGCAAATTCCAGTGAGAGTTGGACTCGCGGAGAGAAACCCCTCACCCGTCTCGCCGCTTCGCGTCGAGCCACCCTCTCCCACAAGGGGAGAGGGGAAAACGAGCGCGTCGCGCAAACAGAACGCTACTCCTCCTCGTCTTTCTTCCGCAGCAGATCCGTCGCGAGGTCCGACAGCTTCGGCGGCGGCAGTGCCGCGAACGGCAGCGGCCGTGTGACGTCGATCGCGGCCAGGCCTAGCCGGGCCGTCAGCAATCCATTCAGCATGCCTTCGCCCAGCCGCTGCGACAGCTTCGCCGCAATGCCGTGGCCGAGCATCTGCTGCACCAGGCTGTCACTCGCCGCCATGCCGCCGGTGATGGCGAGATGGGCGATGACGTGGCGGAGCAGGCGGATCATGCCGAGCGCACCGGGACGGCCGCCATAGAGAAAAGCGAGCTGGCGTATCAATCTCAGCGAGGCCACGAACACGAACAGCACGTCGATCAGCGCGCGGGGCGAAACCGCCGTGACGATCGAGACCTTCTGCGCGGCTGACGACACCAGCCGCCGCGCCTCGATGTCCAGCGGCGACATCAATTCGCGCTCGGCGAGCCGGATCATGTCGGCGCCGTCGATGATCTCGCCGGCGTGGCTCTCCAGTGCGGCACGGGCGCGCGCGAGCTGCGGGTTCTGATGTGCGATCTTGAGCAGATCCTGCACGATGATGCGGCTCTCCTTGCGATCGTCGCTGGCAAGGACGGCGGCCGCGCGCTGATGCAGCTTTTCGATCGTTGCCAGCCGCGCCAGCCCGTACGCCTCGCGTCCGGTCACCACCGCGAGCGCAAGCGCGGTGACGGAGGCAAGCGCCAGTCCGACGAAGCCGAGGCTTTCGCTGCGCGCAAACAGATCCTCGATCAGACGGACGACGCCGAGCCCGACCCCGAGCAGCGTCAGCCCGGCAACGCCGGACCAGAACAATGCGCCCCAGGGGAAGCCGCGCCGCGCCGGGAGCGCGGATGCGATCGGCACCGGCAAATTCGCCGGATCGGGCTCCGGCGTGATCTGGATGGTGGTGCGGCCGAGCCGGGTCGTCTCGTCGGCCTCGGTGACGACGACGCCGGGGTCGTCGAGCCGGAACGTCGCCGGTCGCCGTGGCTTCGATCGGTCGTTCATGACAATTTGTCTCCGATCAGGAACTGCAAGGCACGGTCGAGGCGGATGTGAGGCAGCGCCGGCTGGTCGGCCCCCTCGCTCTCGAGCTTTGGCGGACGGAAGCGCAGGAAGCGAAAATCGCTCTTCTCGGCGGCCTCGGTCGAGAGCCCGCGGAACGCGTCGGTGCCGTTGAACAGCGGCTCGGGATCGAGCGGCAGGTCGCCCGGAAAGGTCGCGACCTCGGTGTTGCCGTCGAAGAACTCGCCGCCGGCGCTTTCGCCCGCGGCCGGCGTCCCCAGGATCGAGGGCAATTTGTCACGGCCATGCGCGACCTGCGCCTCGCGGGTGGCGCGGACGGCGGCGAGCGCGACGACGTCGATCGCCGCGCCGGTAGTTTCCGCGCGCGCAACCGCATGGGTGACCGCGCGGCGCAGCACGGCCTCAAGCCGGTCATGGCTGGAATGATGCAGATGATCCGCCTTGGTCGCCGCGAACAGCACGCGGTCGATCCGCGGCCGGAACAGGCCGGAGAGGATCGTGCTGCGGCCGATGTTGAAGCAGTCGAGAATGCCCGCGAGTGCGGCTTCGAGATCGTGCAATGCTTCGGGGCCGGCGTTGAACGCGGCGAGTGCGTCGGCCAGCACGATCTGGCGATCGAGCCGGGCAAAATGATCGCGGAAGAACGGCCGCACCACGACGTCCTTGTAGGCCTCGTAGCGGCGCACCATCATCGCCCACAGCGATCCCTCCGGTGCCTGGCCGCCCGCGGGCACGTCGAGCGGCGCAAAGGTCAGCGCCGGTGTGTCGGCGAGATTGCCCGGCATCAGGAAGCGGCCGGGCGGCAGCAGGCTCATCGCAAACCGCTCGTCGCGGCAGCCTTGCAAATAGCCCCTGAACAGCTTCGCGGCCGTCAGCGTCGCCTGCTCGTCCTCGCGCGCCTCGGGCTTGAGGGTTGCGAGATGCGCGTGCCAGTCCGCGGCAAGATGGACGCGCGGCGCCTCGCGCGACAGGGCGAGACTTTCGGCTGACCATTGCTCAAAGCTCTTCTGCAGCAGCGGCAGGTCGAGCAGCCACTCGCCGGGATAGTCGACGATGTCGAGCGTCAGTGTGCGGTCGGCGCCGTTCGGGCGCTGGTAGTCGATCACGAGCCTGAGCTCGCTGATGTCGACAGTCGAGCTCGGCCAGCGCCGCTCCTCGATCAGCGCGCGCAGATGGCTCTCATAGGCAAAGCGCGGCACGGCGTCGTCCGGCTGCGGCGCCAGATGCGCCCGCGCGATCCGTCCGGATGAATAGGCCTCGAACACCGGAAACCGCCCGCCGCGCGTCAGACCGTGGATCAGCGCGGTGATGAACACCGTCTTGCCGGCCCGCGACAGGCCGGTGACCCCGAGCCGCACGGTCGGATTGAAGAAGTGCTCGCCATAGTCGATCAGCGCCCTCGCCGACAGCCGCGCTTCTTCGACCATATCCTGGAAACTGAATGCCATTTGAACGTTAAGTGATCTCGGCGGGAGAAAATGTGTGGCCGATCACAAAAGTGGCAATTGCGTGGGGAAAATCAAGCTTCATACTTCCACCTCCTTTGTCGGCAAATCACCCGTTTGCAAATCAGCCGTTTGCAAGTCAACCGTTTGAACGACGCGCCGGTCCCGAAACACCCATACAAGAGGGTATTGTCTCACTTTGCGGATTGCCATGACCGTCTTCCAACTGAAACAGCTCGCATCCTCCTCCGTCCACGCAGCCGCCGACGCGGTCGGCTGGCATTACGACCGCGCCGAGTTGATCGCCGACGGCGTGATCCACGCGATCGGCGTGCTCTGCGGCCTCATTGCCGCGACCGTGCTGGTGGTGCTGACGGTGCTCTTTGCCGACGCGACCGACATCGTCGGCGTCTCGATCTACGTCGCCGGCCTGCTCTCGATGCTGGTGTTGTCGGCGACTTATAATCTCTGGCCGGTCTCGCCGGCCAAATGGCTGCTGCGGCGCTTCGACCATTCGGCGATCTATCTCCTGATCGCGGCGACCTACACGCCGTTCATCCTGGAAGTGAAGGACAGCGGGTTCGCGCTGGTGCTGCTCGCCGGCGTCTGGTGCGTGGCACTCCTCGGCATCGTGCTGAAACTTCTCTACCCCGGCCGGTTCGACCGCGTCGCGGTCGGCATCTATCTCGCGATGGGCTGGAGCGGCGTGATGCTCTACGATTCCGTGGTCAAGGCGCTGCCTGCGCTGGTGCTGGGCTTCATCCTTGCGGGTGGCCTGCTCTACAGCTTCGGCGTGATCTTCCATGCCTGGCGACGGCTGCGCTTCCAGAATGCGATCTGGCACGGCTTTGTCTTGGCCGGCGCGGCGTGCCATTATACCGCGGTGCTCGACCTCGTGTTGAGCTGAGCAAGCTCCGCGAGGCGGAATAAGCGAAGCGGTATAAGACAAGAGGAGACGTCGCATGCAAGTGACCGGCAAGGTCGTGGTCGTCACGGGCGGCGCCAACGGCATCGGCAAGGCGCTGTGCGAAGCCTTTCACAAGGCCGGTGCGGCCAAGGTCGTCGTCGCCGATATGGACGCGGACAATGCGCGGGCGGTCGCAGCCACGGTGGATGGCGCGGCGTTCAAATGCGATGTCGCGCAGGAAAAGGATATTTCCCACGTCATCGAGGAGACCGAGCGGCAGTTCGGCCCGATCGAATTGTTCTGCTCCAATGCAGGCATCGGCGGCGGTTTCGATCCGATGTCGGTCAATGCCGGGGGCGCCTCGGATGAGCCCTGGCAGCGCAGCTGGGCCATTCACGTCATGGCGCATGTCTATGCGGCGCGGCATCTGATCCCGCGCATGAAGGCGCGCGGCGGCGGCTATTTCCTCAACACCATCTCGGCCGCGGGCCTGCTGTCGCAGGTCGGCAGTCCGGCGTACTCCACCACCAAACATGCCGCGGTCGGCTTTGCCGAAAATCTCGCGATCTCCCACAAGGCGCACAACATCCGCGTCTCGATCCTTTGTCCGCAGGGTGTCGACACCAACATGCTGCGTTCGATCCCCAAGGGCCCGCAATCCGGCGACGGCGATCTCTCGGCCGAGCAGGTTGCCAAGGACGTGCTCGCCGGTCTCGAGCAGGAGACGTTCCTGATCCTGCCGCACCCGCAGGTGCTCGGCTACATGCGCAAGAAGACGGAGAATTACGATCGCTGGATCGGCGGCATGGCCAAGATCCAGGCCAGGATGCGCGACGAGTTCGGGACGTAAGGAAGAGGCTTGCCACGACCTCCGGTGTCGTAGCCCGGATGGAGCGAAGCGCAATCCGGGAAAGTCTTTCCGCCGCACGCAAGGCCCCGGATTGCGCTCCGCTCCATCCGGGCTACGGACTCACGCCGCAGTCCGCCCCTCGTCCTCCACCCGGCTCTGACGCAATGCCTGCGCATAGAGCATCATCCCTTCCCGCACCGTGCGCTGCTCGGCCTCCGTCAGCGCGGCAAGGGCGCTGCTCACCTGCTGCCGTCCGAACGCGTGCAGCGCCTCTAGCGTGCGGCGGCCCTTCGCCGTCAGCGACAGCAGCTTGCTGCGTGCATCGGTCTCGTCGGGCGTCTCCCGCAACTCACCGCAGTCGATCAGCTTGCGCACCAGGCGGCTGACGCTCGATTTCTCCAGCCGCAGGAAATCGCCGAGCTCGCCCGAATTCATCGGGCCGCGGATACCGATCTCCAGAATGGTGTGCACGGCCGACGGCGGATAGTCCGATGCCGCCACGGTCGCATCCATGAAGCCGAGCTCCCGCACCATCAGGCGCGAGGCCGCGCGAATGTCGTCGATCAGCGAAAGCCCGGTCATGCTTGACTCCGCGCATATAGTTGTACAATACAACTATATGCGCGGAACGGCGCGTGCAAGCGTTTTGGAGTGAGCCATGACCGGAACTTTGCCAACGGGCGAGCGGATGAGGTGCAAGGTCTGCCTGGTGACGGGTGGCGGCAGTGGCATCGGCCGTGCCACGGCGTTGCGAATGGCGTCCGAAGGCGCGGAGGCGATTGTCGTGGCGGGCCGGCGCGAAGCCGAGATCGACGCCACCAGCGCGGCGTGCCGCGAACTCGGTGCGGACGCCATCGCGATCAAGACCGACATCACGCGCGAGGACGAAGTCGCGCGCCTGGTTGGCACGGCGGTCGAGCGTTGCGGCCGGCTCGACGTCGCCTTCAACAATGCCGGCTTCCAGGAGCGCCGCGCGCCGCTGGAGCAGCAGGGCACCGATGTCTACGATAGCGTGTTCGACACCAATGTCCGCGCGCTGTTCCTGTGCCTGCGCCATCAATTGCCGGTCATGCTCGCGCAAGGCCGCGGCAGCATCGTCGTCAACGCCTCCGTCAGCGGCGTGCGCAATCCCAATCCCGGCTTCTCTCTCTACTCGGCATCCAAAGCTGCAGCGATCTCGCTGACACGCTCTGCTGCGATGGAAAACGCTCCACGCGGCATCCGCATCAACGCCGTCGCACCTGGCCGCGTCGTCACTGACATGATGCTGCGCGCCGGGGTCGGCGATGTCGCAACCGTCGCCGCCGGCCTGCCGCTCCGGCGGATGGGGAGCCCGGAGGAGGTGGCCGAGGCGGTGGTCTGGCTATCGTCCGACGCGTCGTCGTATGTCGTCGGGCATGTGCTGGCGGCGGATGGGGGATTCCTGGCGTCGTAGTTGCGGACGGTCGTGCCAAACATTCGCTGTCGTCCCGGCCTAGTGCGCAATTGCGCACGGGAGCCGGGACCCATAACCCCAGGGAGTAATTTGGCGAAGATTGATTGTTCGGGATTATCAATGCGCGCAATCGATAGATCACGCGGTATGGGTCCCGGCCTTCGCCGGGACGACGATGTGGATATACCGTGCGTCCCTAATGCTTCTGCCCGTACAGCACCGGCACCGCCGAATCCACGACCACCTCCACCAGGCTGGTCCCGTCGAATGCCATCCCGCCCTTGAGCGCCTCGCCAAGCTCGGCTGCCTTGCTCACCCGCACCGCATGGCAACCCATGCCCTCGGCGAGCCGGACGAAATCGATCCCCGGCAGCTCGAGCCCCGGCACGTTCCTCACCTGCATCACCTGGCTGAACGAGCGCATTGCGCCGTAGCCGGAATTGTTGATGACGACGATGGTGAGCGGCAGCTTGCGCTGCGCGGCGGTCCAGAGCGCCTGGATCGAATACATCGCCGAGCCGTCGCCGATCAGGCACACCGTGCGGCTCTTTGGCTTGCCGAGCGCCATGCCGACCGCGGCCGGCAGCGAATAGCCGAGGCCGCCGCTTGCCATGGTGTAAAAACTGTCCTGGCCGCGCATCGGCATGAACTTCTGCATCGCCGGCCGGTGCGAGGGGATTTCCTCGACCAGCGACGCGCCATCCGGCATCGCCTGCGACAGCGAATGCAGCAGGAATTCGACCGGAAGCGGATCGCCGGCCTGCGGGCCGGGCGGCAGCGTTCGCCCCTTCGGTGCCGCGCGCTTGCTCTCGGGCAGGAGCTCGAGCAGCATTGCGAGCGCCGGCTTCATCGTCGCGATGATGCTGGTTCCGACCGGCGTCACCGCTGCGGCATCCGGGTCATCCGTGATCTGGAAGATCGTCGCGCCGCCGTCGAAGATCGCGGCGTGACCTTCGACGTGGAAGGTGAACACCGGCGCGCCGATCACGACGACGAGGTCGTGCTCGCGCAGCGCATCCGACAATTGCGCCGGCGAGGCATGCAGGAAGCCCGCGAACAGGGGATGGCGTTCCGGGAACGAGCAGCGCGCCGAAAACGGGCTGACCCAGACGCTGGCCCTGGCCTTCTCGGCCACGCGCACCATCAAATCGACCGCGCCGGCGCGATCGACACCGGGGCCGACGACGAGGGCAGGGTGCTTGGCCGAACCGAGCGCGGTGATCAGCGCCTTCATCGCGTCAGCCTCAGGCGCCATCTCGCGGCTGACCTTGCGGGCTTCGACGGGAGCTGTCGCATGCGCCCAATCGTCGACCGGGATCGAGACGAAAGTCGGCCCGCAGGGCGGTTGCATCGCGGTGTAATAGGCGCGCGCGATCGCGGCCGGAACGTCCTCAGGCCGCGCCGGCTCCACGCTGTACTTCACATAAGGCCGCGGGAATTCGGATGCACGCTCCGCATAGAGGAATGCCTGCAACGGCAGGATCGAGCGCGCCTGCTGGCCGGCGGTGATCACCAGCGGCGTCTGGTTGCGATGCGCGGTATAGATGTTGCCGAGCGCATTGCCGACGCCGGCGGCCGAATGCAGATTGACGAAGCCGGCATTGCGCGTCGCCTGCGCATAACCGTCGGCCATGCCGACCGCGGAGGCTTCCTGAAGGGCCAGCACGTAGTCGATGTCGTCGGGCCAGTCGCTCAGGAACGGCAGCTCCGTCGAGCCTGGGTTGCCGAACACGCGTCTGATGCCGAAGGAGCGCAGCAGGTCGAGCGTCGCCTGCTTGACGGTGACGGATTTGCTGCCGGTCTTGCCGTTCTTCGCCATGGTTTCCGTTCCCTGATGTTTGTCGGGCTGCTAACCCACCCGTCATTGCGAGCGCAGCGAAGCAATCCAGAATGCCGCCGCGGTGACAGTCTGGATTGCTTCGTCGCTTCGCTCCTCGCAATGACGAGGAGAGACTATCACCACACCGCCGTCCCCTTCATCGTCGGCTGCCCCTCCGCGTTCGCGGTCCACAGCTCCATGCCATCAGCGGTCTCGTTGGCGTTGATGGAGAACTCCGAACCTTCGAACAGCGGCTGGAGGCCGCGATAGGTAAACTTCTTCGGCGGCTTGCCGCCGCGCAGCTTCGCCGCCATCTCGATGATGAGCGTTGCCTGCAACGGCCCGTGGAAGATCAGGCCCGGATAGCCCTCGACTTTGGTCACGTAGTCGCGGTCGTAATGGATGCGGTGGCCATTGAAGGTCAGCGCGGAATACCGGAACAGCAGCACGGGATCGGAGACATGCGTTTCGCGATGCTGCGCCTTGGGCGGCGGAGGCGGCGCCTTTGCCGGCGCAGGCGTCGTCGTCATCTCGCGATAGACGATGTCCTGCCGCTCGCGAATGGCGACGCCGCGCGGCGAGGAGATGCTGTGCTCGACCGAGACGAAGCACAGCGTGCCGGTCGATCCTGATTTCACCTGCACGTCGGCGATGCGCGAGGTCCGCGTCGATTCATCGCCGACGCGCAGCGGCTGCAGGAACTCGATCTCGCCGCCGGCCCACATCCGGCGCGGCAGCGGCACCGGCGGCAGGAAGCCGCCGCGGGTGGGGTGGCCGTCGGGGCCGAGCATCGACATCGGAAACACCGGCTGCGCCAGGCACCAATGCACCGTGAACGGCGCCGCATCGCCGGCCTTGGGCGAACCGACCTCCTGGAACAGCGTCGCGCGCAGGCCCCTGACGAGCTGCGCGGTGACGATGTCGGTGGCCTCTTCGCTGCGGCCGATCCACTGCCTGAGATGATCGATGTCGAGCTTCCCGGTCATGACGCCTCGCTCTTGTTGTTATGATTTCTTGACCGGTCGTTCGCCGATCCCTGGCACCGCGCCATAGCTGCGCGTCTCGCCGACAATGATCGGCGCCGGCGCGGGGTAGCTGACACGTCCCTGCGGCGTGTCCACCTCGATGCGGCGCAGATGCGGATGTTTGGTGAGGTCGGCCATGGTGTTGACCTCGGCAAAGGCGATATCGGCATCGGACAGTCGCTTCAATAGCTCATCGCGCGTCATCTTGCCAAAGGCATCCGCGACTGTCTTGTCGGTGAAGTCGCGGTTGCGCACGCGCTCGACCATGTTGGCAACGCGCGGATCGGCAGGCAGATCCGGCTGGTCCAGCACCTTTGTGCAGAGCGTCTTCCACTCGCGCTCGCTCTGGATCGAGATCAGGATGTCCTTGCCGTCGCTCGACGTGAACACGCCATAGGGCGCGATCGAGGGATGGCGCAGGCCCATGCGCTTGGGCGGATTGCCGGCTTCCGAGTTGAGCAGCGGCACGGTGCACCAGTCTGCCATCACGTCGAACATGGAGATGCGGATGTCGGCGCCCTTGCCGGTACGCCCGCGTCCGATCAGGGCTTCCAAAATCGCCGCATGCGCGGTCGCGCCGGTCGCGACATCGACGATCGACATGCCGACCCGTGAGGCACCGTCGGGATTGCCGGTGATCGAGGCAAGGCCGCTCTCGGCCTGGATCAGCAGATCGTACGCCTTGCGGTGCGCATAGGGGCCCTCGTCGCCATAGCCGGTGATCGTGCACGAGATCAGCTTGGGATAGTCCTTCAATAGCCGCTCGCGCGAAAAGCCGAGCTTGTCCATCGAGCCCGGCTTGAGATTCTGGATCAGCACGTCGGCGCTGGCAATCAGCTTCTCAAGCTCGGCGCAGCCTTCCTTGGTGGCGAGATCGACTACCGCCGATTGCTTGCCGCGGTTGAGCCACACGAAGTAGCTGCTCTGGCCCTTGGCCGCCGCGTCATAGCCGCGGGCGAAATCGCCTTCGGGCCGCTCGATCTTGATCACCTCCGCGCCGGCATCCGCCAGCCGCGACGAGCAGAATGGCGCCGCCACCGCCTGCTCGACCGCAATCACCCTGATCCCGTCAAGAGCTCCCATGATGCTGCCTCAGTACGAGCGGGGCATGCCGAGCACATGCTCGGCGACAAAGGACAGCACGAGATTGGTCGAGATCGGCGCCACCTGGTAGAGCCGCGTCTCGCGGAATTTGCGCTCGACGTCGTACTCCTCTGCAAATCCAAAGCCGCCATGGGTCTGGACGCAGGCATTGGCCGCTTCCCACGACGCATCAGCCGCGAGCATTTTTGCCATGTTGGCCTCCGCGCCGCAGTCGAGCCCGGCTTCGTATTTGCGCGTGGCTTCCTTCACCATCAGCTCGGCCGCGCGCATCGCGGCGTAGGCCTTCGCGATCGGGAACTGGATGCCTTGATTTTGGCCGATCGGCCGGCCGAAAACGCTGCGCTCCTTGGCATAGTTGGTGGCCTTGGCGATGAACCATTTGGCGTCGCCGACGCATTCGGCCGCGATCAGGATCCGTTCGGCATTCATGCCGGAGAGGATGTAGCGAAAACCCTTGCCTTCTTCGCCGATCAGATTCTCCGCCGGCACCTTCATGTCGGTAAAGAACACTTCGGTGGTGGCGTGGTTCATCATGGTGCGGATCGGGCGGATCTCGAGGCCCTTGTTCTTGGCTTCACGCATGTCGACAATGAACACCGAAAGACCGTCGGTGCGCTTCTTGACCTGGTCTTTCGGCGTGGTCCGTGCCAGCAGCAGCATCAGGTCGGAATGTTCGGCGCGGCTGGTCCAGATCTTCTGGCCGTTGACGACGTAGCCGGCATTGCCGTCCTTGCGTGCGAAGGTCTTCAGCGAGGTGGTGTCGGTGCCGCTGGTCGGCTCGGTGACGCCGAAGGCCTGCAGGCGCAATTCGCCGCTCGCGACCTTCGGCAGGTATTTTGCCTTCTGCTCGTCATTGCCGTGCCGCAGCACGGTGCCCATCGTGTACATCTGGGCGTGGCAGCCGCCACCGTTGCAACCCGCGCGCTGGATCTCTTCGAGGATCGCGGCGGCCGCCGAAAGCTTGAGCCCGGCGCCGCCATATTCCTCGGGGATCAGCACCGAGAGATAGCCGGCCTGCGTCAACGCGTCGACGAACGCCGTGGGGTAGGCCATCTCACGGTCGAGCTTGCGCCAGTATTCGCCGGGAAACTGCGCGCAGAGCTTTGCGACGGCTTCGCGGATGTCGGCGTGATCTTCGGTGTGGTGTTCTTCACTCATGGCGTTTCCAGTTGGGTGCGGCAGTTAAGATAACGCCGGCCGATCCTCTGGCGTTGTGAAAACAATGCCAGCCCCCTATGCTCATTTGCTATAGCGTATGGAGTAGCCTTCCAGGATTGGCAAGCATGGATTTCCGTCAGCTCAGGACCTTCAGTTGCGTGGCGGAGCTCGGCAGCCTCTCCAAGGCGTCCGATACGTTGCGCGTGGCGCAGCCGGCGCTCTCCCGGCAGATCAAGCTGCTGGAACACGAGCTGCGCACGGAATTGTTCACCCGCAACGGCCGCGGCATGGTGCTCACGGATGCCGGCCGCCTGTTGCTGGCGCGCACCTCGGGCATCGTGCGGCAGATCGACCAGATCCGCGACGACATCCAGTCGTCGAAGGGGCCGCCGTCCGGCCAGGTCGTGCTCGGCCTGGTCCCGACCGTGAGCTGCGTGCTGTCGGCGCGCTTCGCGCGGCGCTGCGTCGAAAAATTTCCCGGCATTTCGCTGCGCATCGTCGAGAGCTACAGCGGCCATCTGGTCGAATGGCTGCATCGCGGCGAGATGGATCTCGCCATCCTCTACGGCCGCTCCGCCGATCTGCATCTCAACGTGGAGAGCTTGGGGCGCGACAACATCGTCGCGGTGGGTCCGCGCGGTTGTGGCCTGGCGCGCAAGAAGAGCGTCGATGTCGGCTGGCTGCTGCGGCAACGGCTGGTGCTGCCCAGTCATTCCCATGGTCTCCGTGCGCTGATCGAGCACGCGGCGGCGCAACGCAAGATCAAGCTCAACGTCCAGCTCGAGGCGGATTCGTTCCGCGTGCTCACGAGCCTCGTCGAGGAAGGCCTCGGCTTCGCGCTGTTGCCGCCCTCGTCGGTCCACGCCGAGGTCGCGGACGGGCGGCTGGAAACGGCCGTCGTCTCGAAGCCGATGACGCGCGAGCTCATATTTGCCTCTCCGATCGACCGTCCGGTCTCGACGGCCTCGGTCGCCGTCACCGCCCTCCTGCGCGAGGAAGTCGCCGCCTGCCGCAAGGACGGCGTGTGGGACATCAAGTTGAGTTAGATGTGCCGGTGCGGTTTAGGACAGAAGGCCGTATGCGACCCATCGCATGTTGTGCGAGCTGTCATGCCGGAATTTTATAGCTGGGTTCGTGCGCCGCCAGTTTGGCGGGCATGTGCCGCCAAAACCTCGTCATTGCGAGCGCAGCGAAGCAATCCAGCAATCTTTCCGCCGTGGCGGTCTGGATTGCTTCGTCGCAAGGGCTCCTCGCAATGACGGAGGATGAGCCTACCCCGGGATCCTTACCGGCAGCGACTCGTATCCCTTGATGAAGCTCGAATAGATCCGCTTGGGCTCGCCGACCACCTCGATACGGTCGAAGCGCTTCAGCATCTCTTCCCAGACGATCTTGAGCTGGAGCTCGGCGAGGCGCATGCCGACGCAGCGGTGGATGCCGAAGCCGAAGGAGAGGTGGGTGCGCGGCCGCGGGCGATCGATGACGAACTCGTTCGGCCGCTCGAACATCTCCTCGTCGCGGTTGCCCGAGACGTACCACATCACGACGCGGTCGCCCTTCTTGATGTGCTTGCCGCCAACTTCAGTGTCCTGCAGCGCAGTGCGCCGCATATGCGCGAGCGGGGTCTGCCAGCGGATCACCTCGGGCACCATGGAATCGATCAGTTCCGGGTTGGCGCGCAGCCTGTCATACTGCTCCGGGTTCTCGTTCAATGCCAGCACCGAGCCGGTCATGGTGTTGCGCGTAGTGTCGTTGCCGCCGACGATGAGCAGGATGATGTTGCCCATCAGATTGTCGGGATCCATGAACCGCGTGGCGTCGTTGTGCGCCATCAGCGACAACAAATCGTTGCGCGGGGCGGAGTTGACGCGCTCGTTCCAGAGCTTGGACATGTAGGCGTAGCATTCGTCCATCTCGCGGCGGCGCTCTTCGGCCGAGGCCACGATGCCGCTTTTGGGCAGCGCGGTCGCGACATCGGACCAGCGCGTCAGCTTGCGCCGTTCTTCCCAAGGAAAGTCGAACAGGGTGGCGAGCATCTGCGTCGTCAGCTCGATCGAGACGCGCTCGACGAAATTGAAGGTCTCGTTGCGCGGCAGATTGTCGAGCACGGTCTGCGAACGCTGGCGGATCAGTTTTGCCAGCTCGTCCAGATGAGTCGGCGTGAACATCGGCGACACCGTCTTGCGCTGCGACGAATGACGCGGCTGGTCCATGGCGATGAAGCTCGGCCAGTCATAACCTTCCGGCACGTCGCGGATCCCGATGCCGCCGAGCGTCGAGTCAGAGGAGAACAGGCCGTGGTTGGTGTCGACATGCATGATGTCGTTGTACTTCACCACCGACCAATACGGCTCGATCGGCGCGTTGGTGCAGTAATGCACCGGCTCTTCCTTGCGCAGCCGCTCGAACCACGGCCACAGGGTGTCATCCTGGAACAGCCTTGGCGCGCCCGGGTGGAACTGCGCCAGCGGGGTCGCATAGGCCTCCTCGCGAGCCCTGCGCATGCGTTCGGCCTTGTCCACTTGAACCGGCGCTTGGATGTTCATGGTGGTTGCTCCAGTTGCTTGCTTAACCTCTTCCGCGTGCGGGAGAGGGGGCGCAGCTTCCTTGTGGACGTGTCGAACTCATCTTTGCGAATCTAAGCCGCAATCTTCACCGGCAAGGTTTCGAGACCCTTTACGAAACTCGAATAGACCCGCTTGGGTTCGCCGACCACCTCGATATGGTCGAATCGCTTGAGGATCTCTTCCCAGATAATCTTGAGCTGGAGTTCGGCAAGCCGCAAGCCGACGCAGCGGTGGATGCCGAAGCCGAACGAGAGATGCGTGCGCGGGCGGGCGCGGTCAATGATGAATTCGTAGGGCTTTTCGATCGCGTCGGCGTCGCGGTTGCCCGAAACGTACCACATCACGACCTTGTCACCTTTCTTGATCTGCTTGCCGCGGAACTCGAAGTCCGCAAGCGCGGTGCGGCGCATATGGGCCAGCGGCGTCTGCCAGCGGATCACTTCCGGTACGAAGCTGTCGAGCAGCGCGGGGTTTTCGCGCAGCTTGCGATATTGCTCCGGATGCTGGCTGAGTGCGTCGAGCGATCCGGACATGGTGTTGCGAGTGGTGTCGTTGCCGCCGACGATCAAAAGGATGAGATTGCCAAGAAAGTTTTTCGCGTCCATGTCGCGCGTCGCGGCACCATGCGCCATCATCGACAACAGGTCGCTCTTGGGCGGCTGCTCGATGCGCTCCTTCCACAGCCGCGCGAAATAGCCCGCGCATTCCGTCAGCTCGGCCTGACGCTCGTCTTCGGTGGCGACGAGGCCGTCGGGTCCGGGAATGGTGGTCGCGATGTCCGACCAGCGCGTCAGCTTGCGGCGGTCCTCCCAGGGGAAGTCGAACAGCACGGCGAGCATCTGCGTGGTGAGCTCGATCGAGACGCGGTCGACCCAGTCGAACACCTCGCCACGCGGCAGATTGTCCAGGCACTCGGCCGAGCGCTTGCGGATGCTCAGCGCGAGATTATCCAGATGCGTCGGCGTGAACATCGGCGCCACGGTCTTGCGCTGCGCCCCGTGACGCGGCGGGTCCATCGAGATGAAGCTCTCGCGGCGCAGCTCCGGATCGATGTCGCGGATGGTGATGCCGCCGAGCGAGGAGGCCGAGGAGAACACCGAATGATTGGTCTCGATCTCCATGATGTCGTTGTAGCGCGTCACCGACCAATACGGGCCGAACATCGAGTCCTTGCAATAGTGCACGGGATCTTCGCGGCGCAGGCGATCGAAATAGGGCCAGAACGTATCTGTCCTGAACAGCTCGGGGTCGCCCGGATCGAACTGCTCCAGCGGCAGTGACGTTGCGCGTGCGCGTAACGCGTCGAGCTTCGCCGCGCTTTCGATGGTCCCATGCATGACCGCTCTCCCTGACATGAACCGCGCGTTCTCGTTGAATTCTGCGCTGCGGTATTTGATTTGCAATTACAGCCGGTTGTCTGCGCCGGAGCAAGGGCGAGTTTTGCCACATCGGTGTGATGTAGCCCGGATGGAGCGAAGCGAAATCCGGGATTCGGGCGGCCATTGACGCTGTCCCGGATTGCGCTGCGCTCCATCCGGGCTACGAGGCTGTTGATTTAACAACGTGATCTCGCGCACGCCCTCGGTCGTGGAATCGTGCCAGAAACCGACCGGAATCGAGCCAAATCGAACCCGCCCATCTTGGGGATCGACTAATCTCTGATCTATAAGTTTGATCGAACCAGGTCCGCACCCCGAGGTTGCCGCCGTGAACGACATGCAATGGGCCCCCATCGGCTCCGAACCCTTACCCCCGCCGCTGCCGCCCACGCGGGTCGATTTCACCGGCAACCGTACCGAGTTTCGCAAATTGGTCACCAAGGGTGCCATGCTGGAGCTCGTCACCTTCGGCTTCTACCGGTTCTGGCTCGTCACCGACATCCGCCGCCATCTGTGGGCGAACACCGCGGTTGATGGCGACGCCGCCGAATATACCGGACGGGCCAAGGAGCTTCTGGTCGGCTTCCTGTTCGCGCTCGCGATCCTGGTGCCGATCTACCTCGCTTACTTCCTCGTCGGTATCGAGTTCGAGCGCTGGCAGGGCTTTGCCTCGACGCCGCTGTTCATCAGCTTCTACGCCTTCGGTCAGTTTGCGATTTTTCGCGCGCGGCGCTATCGGCTGACGCGCACGGTCTGGCGCGGCGTGCGGTTCTGGATGGACGGATCGGGCTGGGCCTATTCGTTCCGCGCCATGCTGTGGGGCTTGCTGGTGTTCCTGACGCTCGGGCTCGCATTGCCCTGGCGCGAGGCCTCGCTCGAACGCTACAAGATGCGGCACACCCATTACGGCGATTTGCGCGGCGATTTCGCGGGCAATGGCTGGACGTTCTTCAAGCGCGCCTGGTGGCTGTGGCTGCTGAGCCCGATCGCAATGGTGATCTTTCCGCTGGCGCCTTTCTTCTATGCCGAATTCAAGGCGCGCGAGTGGCGCTGGTGGCTCGACGGTATCCGCATCGGCGACGTCAGCCTGTCCTCGCAACTGCCGCACAATGCATTCTACGGCCTGTACTGGAAAGTGATCGGCTGGTGGACGCTGCTCTCGGCCATCTTCGCCGCCTATATCGGCGGAGCGACCATGCTCGTGGTCACCCTGAGTGGCCTTTCGGTCGAGCAGGCGTTGGGGCCCGGCAATGCCGGCAAGAGCATCCCGACATTGGTGATGATGGTCGTCGGCTATCTCGCTCTCGCCCTGGCCCTCAACATCGTCATGCGGGTCTATCTCCAGCGCGATCTCTGGGCCAAGGTGCTGGAAACCGTCGATGTGCACAACATCGCCGCAGCCGCGGATGTGCGCGGCAGCGCCGAGCTTGCCAGCGCGCTCGGCGAAGGCTTTGCCGATGGACTCGATGTCGCGGGATTCTGAGCTGTGAGTGACGTATTCGCTGAGACCCCGGCGCAATCCGCAAAGCCGACGATCTTCTTCGACGGCGTGTCGAGCCGCAGGCGGCAGGTGGCGCTGACGCTCAGTGACGCGCTCGAGATCCTCGAAGAGGGTGCGACGCCCGTTCGCTGGGACTATGCCGACATCCGCCGTGCCGACAGCCCGCCCGGCATTTTGCGGCTCGCCTGCGCTTCCGCGCCGCCGCTGGCGCGGCTGGAAATCCGCGACGCTTTGCTCGCCTCAGACGTGACCGCGCGCTGCATGCGGCTCGACGACCACCAGACCTCGCGCCGCGGCGTCGCAAAAATCGTCGGCTGGTCGATGGCTGCCGCCGTCCCCATCGTCTGCGTCGTGCTGTTCGGCGTGCCGCTCGCTGCCGACCGCCTCGCGCCGCTGGTGCCGAAACCGATCGAGCGGCGTATTGGCGATGCGTCGGAGGTTCAGGTGAAGACCATCTTCGGCCGCAATGCGTGCGAGGATGCGGCGGGGAAGGCGGCCTTCGTCAAGCTCGTCAACCGGCTGCGTGATGCCGCCGGCCTCGACGACGATTCGATGACCGCGGGCGTGCTGCCGACCCCGGTGCCGAACGCGTTCGCGCTGCCGGGCGGCAAGGTGTTCGTGCTGAAGGGTCTGCTCGACAAGGCTGAAAGTCCCGACGAACTCGCCGGCATCCTCGCCCACGAGCTCGGTCATCTCAAGCATTACGACAACATGCGCGGGTTGATCTACAACGGCGGCACCTCGTTCCTGATCGGCCTGTTGTTCGGCGACGTCACCGGCTCGAGCGCCGTGATCTTCGCCTCGCGCAGCGTGGTCGAGGCCTCCTATTCGCGTGAGGCCGAGACCGCCGCGGATAGTTTTGCCATCGAGATCATGCACAAGCTCGGCCGCTCGCCCAAACCCGCGGCGGAACTGATGTTCCGCATCACCGGCAAGGAGGGCGGCGGCCTCACGTCGATCCTGGCGAGCCATCCGCTGACCGAGGACCGCCTCGCGCGCATGACGAAAGAGGATCGCCCCGCCAGCGGCCCGCCGCTGCTGACGAATGCGGAGTGGCAGGCGCTGAAGGGGATCTGCGGCAGTGGCAAGATCTGAATCTCTTGCCGCCGACGCGTCGGCCCCGCGCCAAATCATCCGTCGGTGAGGAACGATCCGTCGGGGTCTGGTTATCCCCCGATAGACAGCGGGAAGTTCCTCATGGCTTACAGTCGTTTCGTCACGATGATCGTGGCTTCCACCGTGATCATGTTCGGTCTGATGTATCTCAACACCTTCGCTCTGGATCACGTCTGGTACAGCCAGACCCGGACGTGGATGGCGTTGCTGATGGGCGCAGTCATGGCCGCCGTGATGCTCGCTTTCATGTGGGGCATGTACAGGAACCGTACGGCGAACGTCGCCATTCTGGCGGCCAGCGCCGTCGTGTTCGCGGTTTCGCTCTGGCTCGTTCGAAGCCAGCAGACCGTGACCGACGTCGCCTATATGGAGGCGATGATCCCGCATCATTCCATCGCGGTTCTCACCAGCGAGCGTGCGCACATCAGGGATCCCCGAGTCCGCAAGCTGGCCGACGACATTATCGAAGCCCAGGTGCGGGAGATCGGCGAAATGGAACGGTTGATCGCCGACCTCAAGGAGAAGCCCGCGCCCGCGGACGCGAAGGATCTGCCGCCGCGGCCGCCGACCTGACGGATCGGGGCGTATCACTTTGCCGGGGCGGCCGGATTGGTCGAGCCCGTGGTGACGCTCGGCGCGTTGTTCGGGCTGCTGGTGGTCGTCTGCGGACCGACGTCGCGTCCATTGTAGAAGAAGACGGCCGCGACCACGGCGATCACGAAGATCGCGCCGATCGCCCAGCCCACCGGGCTGTTGCGGCGTGCTCTGTCTGCCCTGCGGTCATCCTGATAGGTCATCGTGCTCTCCATCGTAGAGCAGGAAAACCTTGCGCGAGCGAAGCTGTTCCTAACGTGACGCGGTTTGCAGGCCGACGCTTATCGCGTCCCGTAGGCGCGGTCGCCGGCGTCGCCGAGGCCCGGCAGGATAAAGCCGTTCTCGTCGAGACCTTCGTCGACCGCAGCGGTCCAGATCGGGACGTCAGGATGCAATCCGCGCAGCCGTTCGAGCCCTTCTGGGGCGGCGATTAGGCAGGCGAGGCGGATGTCCTTGGCGCCGCGCTCCTTGAGCCGGTCGATTGCGGCCACAGCCGTGTTGGCGGTCGCAACCACCGGCGTGACCACGATCGCCAGGCGTTCGCCGAGATCGGACGGCGATTTGAAGAAGTACTCGACCGCCGCAAAACTGTGCGGCTCGCGATAGAGGCCGATATGTGCGACGCGCGCAGTCGGCACCAAATCCATCATGCCGTCGACGAAGGTGGTGCCGGCGCGCAGCATCGGCACGAAGACCAGCTTCTTGCCCGCAATCTTGGCCGAGTGCATCGTCGCCAGCGGCGTTTCGATGACGGTATCGGCGAGCGGCAGATCGCGCGTCACCTCGTAGCACAGCAGCATGCCGATCTCCTTGATCAGCTCCCGAAACGATTTGGTCGAAATCGATTTGTCCCGCACCAGGGTCAGCTTGTGCTGCACCAACGGATGATCGACGATCGTGACGCCTTGCATGACGGGATGCCTTTCTTCCCTTCTCCCCTTGCGGGAGAAGGTGGCGCGCAACGCGCGCCGGATGAGGGGTCGTCTCCGCGAACGCCAGTGAGAGATGCTCTCGCGGAAGCAACCCCTCACCCGTCTCGCCGCTGTCGCGGCGAGCCACCCTCTCCCACAGGGGGAGAGGGTTTAGAACACCGTGCCGTCGCTGATCACCTTGAGCGGCGGCGAACCATCGGGGCGGCGCGCGAAGGCGATGGCGCGGCCCGCGGCCCAGGTGCCGCCTTCCAGAATGCTGGCGAGCGGCAATGTCTCAGGCGTGCGGCCGAGTTTGGCGCGGACCAGTTCGGCGAGCCGGTCCAGCAGCGCCACGGTCAGCGCGCGCCACTCGACGACGAGCAGGGAGTCCACCGCATGCGCACGCTCAGCGTCGGCGGCATCGCGCAGGCGCAGCACCTCGTGATCGACGAACAGGCCGCCATTGCGATATTCGGCAAGCCCGGTCAGGCCGTCGATGTCGGTGATGTCAAATCCGGCGCGCTGCAGCGGCTCGATCAGCGAATAGCTCAGCCATTGCGACAGCTTGTGCAGGGGCACGAGGCCCGAGGTTGCATCGCTGGCCCTGATCGCCGGATGGCGCCAGCAATCGCCGAGCGCAATTCCGGCAAGCTCCAGTCGCGATGGCCAGATCGGTCCGAGCTGGTTCAGCACCGCCGACAGAATCGCGGGTGCCGGAACCGCGCCGCCCTTCGCTTGCGCCGCGATGTGATCGAACAATCCGCCCGGCCGCGGCTTATCGTGCGCGCCGAACACGTCCGCGCGCTCCGCCACCAGCCTGCCCAGACGCTGCAGCAGATCGGTCCGCCCCTCGAGCCCGAGCAGCGGATTGGCATCGCTCACCTGAAAGGCGGAGGTGAGGGAGGCGAGGGGCAGTTTAGCAAGGATGTCGGCATCGGCCCTGAAGGGCGCGCGGGGATCGCGGGAAAAAAGACCGCTCGCGAACATGTCGAGACTTGCAATCGCGAGTCCTTCGGATCGGCCGATGCTCTGTCCCGTCACGGCGTCGCGGTATCGCCAGACGGCACCGGCGCCGGCGTCGAGCAGCACGCTGACGATGGCAAGATCGAACTCCGCGCGTGCCCGTGCCGCGCGATCGGGCCATGACGCCGAATCCGCAAGCCGCGCCCAACGGTCGACGCCGCCAAGCACGAAATGGCGCCACCGCGCATGAAACGGGATTTCCAAAGTGGGATAGGCTTTGCGCGTCACTGCGAGCACGGCATCGGCAACGCCGTCCATGCGATCGAGATCGATGGTGAAGTACGTCAGCCCGCCATTCAGGCCTATCTCGAACATCTCGCCGGCACGCGCGCGAACCGCTGCTGCACTGAGCAGCGAACGGGCCTGCAATTCCAAAGCGTCTGCCATCAATCGATCAGTATTTTTCCAGCGAACGCCCGACCACGCCGTCGACGTCTTTCTCCGGCGCAATGTCGGTGGAGTAATAGCCGGCGGCCTTTTTCGCGGCGATCTCGACATAGGCATCGGCGGGAATGAGCTCGGGCGGGATCGGCACGCGCTCGACGATGTCGATGCCCTGCGAGGTCAGCGCGTCATGCTTCATGTCGCTCATCGACAGGAAGCGGTCGATGCGCTTCAGGCCGAGCCAGTGGATGGTATCAGGCATCAATTGCTGGAAGCGCGCGTCCTGGACGCCGGCGACGCATTCGGTGCGCTCGAAATAGGCGGCGGCGGCATCGCCGTCCTCCTGGCGCTTGCGCGCATTGTAGACCAGGAATTTCGTGACCTCGCCGAGCGCGCGGCCTTCCTTGCGGTTGTAGATCACGAGCCCGAGCCCGCCCTCCTGCGCGCCACGCGCGGATTCCTCGATGCCGTGAATGAGGTAGGGACGGCAGGTGCAGATGTCGGAGCCGAACACGTCGGAGCCGTTGCACTCGTCATGCACGCGGCAGGTGATCTTCGTGCGGTGGTCGGGCAGTTTTGTCACATCGCCGAACATGTAGACGGTGGTGCCGCCGATCGGCGGCAGAAACACCTTCATGTCCGGCCGGGTCACCAGCTCAGGGAACATGCCGGCGGTCTGCTCGAACAGCGTGCGCCGCAGCTCGGTCTCATTGGTGGCAAAGCGCTCCGCAAGGCCCGGCAGATACCAGACCGGATCGATCGCGATCTTCACCACCGACACGCTGCCATTGGCATGCACGACGTCGCCGTCGGCGCGCAGGCGCTTGGCGGCGAGCGCCTCGCGGATCTCCGGCAGGTCCAGCCGCGCCCGCGTCACCGCGATGCTCGGCCTGATGTCGATGCCCTCGGCGATGTCCTTGCCGAAATTTTCGGCGACGAGATGCCCCCAGGGATCAAGCGCGACGATCTTGGCGGGATCGCTCCATTGCGGAAACGGGCCGATGGTGGCGGCCGGAAAGGTGTTGGTGAGATCGGGACGTCGGATCGGGTCGAGCGCGCCGGCGGAGACCGCGAGCGCACGGTACATCGCATAGGAGCCGCCATGGCTGCCGATCACGTTGCGATCCCCGGCGCGCGACACCGTGCCGATGATCGGGCCGCGGGCGCGCGCGTCGGCGGCGCCCCAGTGGATCGGGAAGGCGGCCTTGCGGCCCGGCTCCGGATGGGAGGTGAGGCGGATGTGGTCGGTACGGTTCGCGCGGCTCATGACCAAACTCCTAAAAAGCCAACGGCCCGCCGCTTGGACGGGCCTTGGCTCGTCGCGCTGCCGATGCGGAACAGCGGCGGCGCGAGCTCAATCCAACATATTGTAGCGGGCAGTCGCGACAGACAAGTTAATCGTGCTGCGCGGGGCAGGGCGGCTCGCGGCCAAATTCCGGTCATCCCGCGATCCGGCAGCGCTTGCCCGAGTGCCACGCCACCGCACTGGCGGACCTCACCGCCATCGAAGTAAGCTAATGAACTAATTATGGTTTTCACGTTTTCAAGAGGCGCCGCACGGTTGGCGCGCCGGGCGTCGAGTTTCCCGACAAAACGTGTCATCAAACCCAACGTACAGATCGCCTCTGCCCTATCGCCTTCCTTGGAGACCGCCATGCCCGCCGCCGCCTACATCGATCCCCGCAACGGAAAGCTCTATCCGCTGGACCAGCCGCGCTGGTGCTCGGAGGAGCGCACGCCGCTGCTGGTGACGCCGGGGGCCGGGATGTCGCGCGAGGACATCGAGCCGCGCACGCGCTCGCTCTGGCGCTACCGGGCGGCGCTGCCGGTCGAGATCAAGACTCCGATCACGCTCGGCGAAGGCTGCACGCCGCTGGTGCAGCAGGCCTGGGGCGAGCTGCGCCCGTTCTTCAAGCTCGAATGGTTCAATCCGACCGGCAGCTTCAAGGACCGCGGCTCCGCGGTGATGCTGTCATTCCTGCGGCAGATCGGCGTCGACGCCATTCTGGAGGACTCGTCCGGCAATGGCGGCTCGTCGATGGCGGGGTTAGGTGCCGCCGGCGGCATGCGCGTGAAGATTCTCGCGCCGGCATCGACGTCACCGGCCAAGATCGCGCAGGTCCGCGCCTATGGCGCGGCGGTGCAGCTCGTCGAGGGCCCGCGCGAGGAATCGGAGGCCGAGGCCATCCGGCAGTCGCAACAGACCTTCTACGCCAGCCACAATTGGCAGCCGTTCTTTCTCGAAGGCACCAAGTCGCTCGCCTACGAGATCTGGGAGGACCTCGGCTTCCGCGCCCCCGACAACGTCATCGTCCCCGTCGGCGCCGGCAGCAGCCTTTTGGGTTGCGCCTTTGGTTTCCGTGAGCTGTTGAAAGCCGGCCAGATCACCAAGCTGCCGCGGCTGTTTGCGGCGCAGCCGCTCAATTGCTCGCCGGTCGATGCGAGCTTCAAGGCGGGCGTCGACACGCCTGTCGTGCGCGAGGTGAACAAGACCATCGCCGAAGGCACCGCGATCAAGCATCCGCTGCGCCTGCGCGAAATCATCGGCGCGTTGCGCGAGAGCGGCGGCGGCACCGTCGCGCTCACCGAGGATGAGATCGTCGCCGCGCTGCGGCGCTTGGCGCGGCAGGGCCTGTTCGCCGAGCCGACCAGCGCAAGTGCTGCCGCCGCGCTGGACAAACTATCCGCCACCGGTGCGATCAAGGCGAACGAGACCACGGTCGCGGTCCTCACCGGCACCGGCCTCAAGGCCGCGACCATCGTTGCCGATCTCGTGCAATAGGACCGCGAGGAGGCGAAGCCATCGCCGTCATGGGACCGCGTTGAACCTTTGGCATCCGTCGTCAGCCTCATGAAGGCCGACATCGAGCGAAGGGAGAGTTCAATGCCCGATCAAGACCCGTTTGCTGGTTTCAAGGCCGTCCAGAAGGAAGCTTGGTCGCTGTTCACGCCGATGGAAGTGTTCACGACACCCTCGGCCGCCAAGCTCGTCAGCTTCGCCGGAGTCGCGACCGGTCAAAGGCTGCTCGACGTCGGATGCGGCACCGGCGTCGCCGCGATCACGGCAGCGCGCCGCGGTGCGAAGGTCAGGGGTCTCGACCTGTCGCCGGTCCTGATCGAGCGCGCCCGCGAGCACGCGCAGCTGGCGAACCTCGATGTCGACTTCGCCGAAGGCGACGCCGAAAGCCTGCCCTATGGCGACAACGAGTTCGACGTGGTGCTCAGCCAGTTCGGCCACATGTTCGCGCCGCGCCCCGAGGTCGCCATCGGCGAGATGCTGCGCGTGCTGAAGCCCGGCGGCACCATCGCCTTCTCCACCTGGCCGCCGCATCTCTATGTCGGACGGATGTTCGCGCTGATCGGCCGCCATCTGCCGCCGCCCGAGGGCGTGGCATCACCGGTGTCGTGGGGCGATCCCAACATCGTCGCCGAACGTCTCGCGGGGAAAGTGAAGGACATCGCCTTCGACATGGACATCATGACGCCGTCCGCACTCAGCCCGCAGCATTTCCGCCGCACCATGGAAACGACGATCGGGCCTTTGATCAAGCTCATTGCCCAGTACAAGGACGAGCCGGACAGGCTGCGGAGTTTTCGCAGCGAGTTCGAGGCGCTGATTTCCGAATATTACGACGGAAGCAACAACGTGATGCGCCAGCAATTCTTGATGACGAAGGCGAAAAAGGCGTGAGCAGGCTGCGATAAGTAGCCAGGAGCGCCGGTGCCTTTTTCCTTCTCCCCCAAGAGGAGAAGGAAGCGCCTCATTCCTTCAGATCGTTCACGCGCCTCACCCAAATGCGCACATCGGTGAGCACGCCGGGCAGCGCCGCCTTGACCTCAGCCACGGTCATGCCGGCCTTGATGCGGGGATCGTAGAGCAGGTTGAGGATGTACTGGTCGTAGACGTCGAAATAGCCCATCGAGACATTGTCGTTGAACATGGTCCAGGGCACGCTCGCGGTGTCGTTGATCGGGCCGAGCGATTGCAGCAGCTCCTCATAGGCGCAGTCGAGGAAGGTGAAATCGCCGTTGTCGACAGTGAGGATGACGTCGGAATGCTCGATCTCGAAATTGTCGTTCTTCCGGAAGCCGGACAGGCATTGCGGATCGAGCGAGGTGCGGATCTCGCGGGCCTTCTCCGCACCGTAGAAGCTCGAGATGGTGCGGAACAGATCGCGGTCGCGCACGAGCTTCACCCGCACATTCGCCGCTTCGCTGGAGTCGATCATGGCGATGTCGAGATGCTGCACGCGCTTGCCGATGTCGGCCACGACCTTTGCGAGCTGCGCCTTGCGGTCGGCGCGGTCGCTCTCGGCGAACACGCGCACCGGTCCGTCGAACTTGCGGATGCGGTCGACGCGGCCGGCAAGATGATATTCGGCGCCGAACGCCGTCTTGAGAAAGCCATCGACGATCTCGCCGTCGGTAAAGCTCTTCTTCTCGGCGCGCTGGCGCGAGACGATCGCGGGCAATTCGCCCGCGACGGCGATGGTAGCGGTGTCAGGGGCAAACGCGACGGTGGCGAGCGCCAGCAGGGCGATGCGAAAGCCGGACGAAGACGGGGCCAATGCGCTCATTGCCAGGCGACGCTGCCGTATTCGGAACCGACGCACAAGACCGCATATCCACGCGCCCGTGGGTTCCTGCTAATTGTTCAGCACGACCACGGTGGTGCCGACCCCGACGCGGCCGTAGAGGTCGGTGACGTCGTCGTTGGTCATGCGGAAGCAGCCCGAGGACACCGCCTGGCCGATCGTCTCCGGCTCGTTGGAGCCGTGGATGCGGTAGAGCGTCGAGCCCAGATACATCGCGCGCGCACCGAGCGGATTTTCGACGCCGCCCTTCATGTGACGCGGCAGGTCCGGCCGGCGCGCCAGCATCTGCGACGGCGGCGTCCAGTCCGGCCATTCCTTCTTGGCGGTGATCCGGTGCACGCCGCCCCAGCGAAAGCCGTCGCGGCCGACGCCGATACCGTAGCGCAGCGCCTGGCCGTTCTGGAGCACCAGATAGAGCCGGCGCTCGGAGGTGTTCACCACGATCGTGCCCGGGGCGTAATTGCCGTTATACATGACGGTGGTGCGGGGAACCGGGCTCGAGCCGCCGCGGAAGAAATTCGGGCCGCCGCCCATGATGTCGCGCGAGTCGAACTCCTCGGCGCAGGCGCCGCCGGCGGTAGCCGACAGCAGTGCGATGGCGGCAATCGGCGCGGCAAAATACCGGATCATAGTTTCCCCCAGCAAAAATCGATTCAACTGAAGTCACAGGCCATATTTGCAGGCTTTCCGCAAGCCACGGCCCCGTGAGGGAGGCATCCTTAATGAAGGAAGTTACCAAATCGGCAACCGCGCCAATTTGGCGAAAAGCGTTAGCCAAACCGGCGCATCGCGGCGCATCGCAGGGCGGCGATGCCGGCTATTGCTTTGACGAGACGAGCGAACAATGATTGATCGGACGGATTGTTGGAACATTGCCGGTTGCGGGAGCTGACGGATGAACGGTGCGGAAAGTCTGGTGCGGACGATGGTCAAGGGCGGGGTCGACGTCTGCTTCTCCAACCCCGGCACCTCCGAGATGCATTTTGTCGCAGCGCTCGACCGCGTGCCCGGCATGCGTTGCGTGCTCGGCCTGTTCGAAGGCGTGGTGACCGGCGCCGCCGACGGCTATTTCCGCATGAAGGGCACGCCGGCCTCGACGCTGCTGCATCTCGGTCCCGGCCTCGCCAACGGCCTTGCCAATCTGCACAACGCCAAGAAGGCGAATTCCGGCATCGTCAACATCGTCGGCCAGCACGCCGTCTATCACATCGGCTACAACGCGCCGCTGACCTCCGACATCGAGGGCCTGGCCCGGCCGATGTCGTCCTGGGTCCGGACCTCGCCGGACTCCAAATCGGTCGCCGCCGACGGTGCCGCGGCGATCGCCGCCGCCAAGAGCGCGCCGCCGCAGATCGCGACCCTGATCCTGCCCGCCGACACCGCCTGGAACGAAGCGGACGGCATCGCCGAGGTTCCGGCGGAGCAGCAGCGCGCGAGCTATTCGCCGCAGGCGGTCGAGCAGGCCGCAAAGATCCTGCATGGCGACGGCGAGGGCACGCTGCTGCTGATGACCGGCAGTGCGCTGAGCGAGCAGGGCCTGGCGCTTGCCGAGCGTATCGCCGCCAAGACCGGCTGCACCGTGATGGGCCCGACCTTCCGTCCCAGGATGGCGCGCGGCCGCGGCCGCTTCTCGATCGACCGCATCCATTACGTGATCGACAACGCGCTGCGAATGCTGGCGAGGTTCCGCCATATCGTGCTGGTCGAGTCCGACGATCCCGTGGCGTTCTTCGCCTATCCGAACAAGCCGAGCATCCTCAAGCCCGAGGGCTGCGACGTGCATCGCATGACCTCCTGGGGTGAGAATTCGGTCGCGGCGCTGGAAGCGCTTGCCGGCGCCGTGAAGGCCAGCGCGAAGGACGTCAAGCCGCAGGCCGCGGCCGAGCTGCTCAAGCCGACCGGCGCACTGACCCACGCCTCGATCGCGCAGTCGATCGCCTATGCCATTCCCGAGAACGCAATCCTGGTCGACGAATCCCTCACCACCGGCCGCGCCTTCTTCCCGCCGACGGCGGCGGCCGCGCCGCATGACTGGCTCCAGAACATGGGCGGCTCGATCGGCTTCTCGACGCCGCTCTCGATCGGCGCCGCGATCGCCTGCCCGGACCGCAAGGTGATCTGCATGGTCGGCGACGGCAGCGCGATGTACACGATCCAGTCGCTGTGGACGCAGGCGAGAGAGAACCTCAACATCGTCACCATCGTGTTCGCCAACCGCATCTACCAGATCCTGCGCGGCGAGTTCGACAATGTCGGCGCCGGCGAGCCCGGCCAGCGCGCCAATGACATGCTTCGTCTCGACCGGCCGACGCTGGATTTCGTGGCGCTGGCCAAGGGCATGGGCGTGCCCGGCCGCGCCGTCACCAACGCGGACGAGTTCAACAAGGCGCTGGCCGAGGCCGTCGCCGAGCCCGGACCGCGGCTGATCGAAGTCCAGATGTAGGGTTCAACCTCTCCCCGCTCCTCTGCGGGGAGAGGCGTAGGCCGCCTCCGGCGGCCGTTCTCAAGAACGCCGAAGCAAAGCTTCGGCTATGTCGCTCCCGGCGATGCGAAGCATCGTCCGGTGCAATCCGGGTGAGGGGCAAGGCAAGCTGTTAACCTACGCAAAAGACCATCCGACTCGCACGCCGCGCGCGTTCGACCTATCATTCCAACCAAACTCGCGGAGACGGCCCCTCACCCCACCCTCTCCCCGTAAGAACGGGGCGAGGGAGCGAGAGACCGGTCGGGACGCATAAGGTTGAAATGGGCCGGGGGGCAAGATGCAGACCGAGCTGAACAAGGTGATCGCGGCGCTCCGGGACTTCTACGCCCACGAAGCATTCCTGTTCGAGAAGGACATCGGCGAGCGTGCCATCACGCACCGCTTCGCCGTACATCTGGAGAAGCAGTTCCCCGGCTGGTCGGTCGATTGCAACTACGACCGGCTCGGCGAACGCACGCTGCATCTGCCGCACGGCACCATCATCTCGACCGACGATCATCTGGGCAAGTCGATCTACCCCGACGTCGTGGTGCATCAGCGCGAGATCCCGAACAATTTGCTCACCGTGGAGATCCGCAAGGCGAGCAATCACACCGCGCTCGACCACGACCAGCACAAGCTGATGGCGCTGACCGATGCGCATGTCTGGTTCGCCTTTTGGATCGGCGTGCTGCTGGTGCTGGACAAGGACCATGTGACGATCTCGGAAGTCTATGTCAGCGGCGTCCTCGATCAGCCACTGTCGCGCTGGTTCGCGACGCGGCTCGCGGAGATCGGCCTCGGGGCTGCGCGGTAAGGCGCGTGCCGAGATTGTCGCCTTTAATTCAGCTATTGCGTTGAGTCATAACCCAAGCGCGATCTCGGCCCATTTCAGCATGCGGTCGCTATTAAGGAATGACAGCACCGCCGGCTCCAGTGACGCGGTCGCGCCCGGTGCGAGCAAGGCCGTTGCGGCCACCATGTCGCAGCGCTGATTGAAGGCGAGTGAGAGCGCGGCCTTGGGGTTTCCCTCAACGCGATATGCCCGGCTGCGGCCGCGCATTGGACCGACGACGATCGCTCGGCCGTCAGCCATCGGCGTTGCCTTCCCAATCAGCGCCAGGTCGCCCATCTGCTCGAGGTCGCCGTCGTCGGCAACGCCGGTGGCGCAATTGCAAAAGCCGAGCTTGGGGCGAACGTAGAGCTGGACCTCGCCGCCGCAATCTTCGGCATTGCAGCGAAATGCCTTTCCTTTCCCCCAGGGATCCGCGCCGAAAGGCCAGTCGATTTCCGTCCACACCGGGCGGACCTCGCCGGAGGCCGCTGTTGCGCGTGCCGGTTCACCGGATCGCGAAATCCAGAACGCTGCAGCTGCGCAGAGCAGCGCAGTGGCTGCGCTGATTGCAACGAATTTGCTTGTCAGGCGCATGGAAGTTGCCGCGGCACCTTTGCTAATTCTGAGCCATCAACTTTCGTGCGGCCGCGAGGTCTTCCCGAGATGAGTCGCCATTTCTCGCTGTTTCGACGACTTTGGCGTAGTACTGGCGGGCCTTCACAGTATCCCCCGCTTTCTCGGCCGCGTGAGCGGCGCCGATCGTCGCGCCAAAGCGGTTCGGCTCCTTGCGCATCGTGCTTTCGAACGCGACCAATGCCTCCATCGCCATGCCGCGTTCGAGCAGCATGGTCCCGTAAAGCTCGCGTGCGGGGGCAAGCGGACCCGGCGTCACGATGGATTTTTCGGTCTTGTCTTCGGCATCGGCGGCAAGGCGCATCGCTTCCAGCGCATCCGCCTGTTTTCCCTGAGCGTTGAGCTGCCAGGCTGTGGCGACCTGCCGCTGAATGTCCACGATTTCGGTCCAATAAGCGTCCTTGTCCTGCTGCAGCTTGTCCCGCAACTCCGCCAGCTTGGCGATGTCCGCCGTTGCCGCGTCTGCATTGCCGGAGCGCGCGGCGCCAAGGGCGCGGGCGAAATAGGTGATGGCGTCGACATAGGCAAACCGGCTCGGCTCAACCTTCAGCGCCGCAGCACCCTGCCAATCGCCGCGCTCGACCATATAGCGCGCTTGGCTAGCCGCGATCGCGTAGGGACCGGCGCGGACAGCCGGCGCATAGCCAGTGGTCGCAATCATGTCCGCGATGACCTCGCTGGCTCGGCTGTCCTGCGCAAGCTGGAGCAGCGCGTAGACCATATAGTCGTCGGCATGCAGCTGCTCGCTGGGGTCCTTGCCCTCCTTGGCAGCCTTGGCGGAACGGCCATTGGCGTCAATGGATTCGTTCCAGTAGCCGACGCGCGTGAAGATGTGCGACGGCATATGCAAGGCGTGCGGTGCCGCCGGCGCGATCTCGGAATAGCGCTTGGCAGCGTCGAGTCCCTGCTCTGCGATTGCCGGATAGTCGTAGAGATGGATCAGGTAATGCGCCACGCCGGGATGCCGCGGCTGGCGCTTGAAGATCGGCTCCAGGATAGCAGCGCCCTTGAGCTGGTTGGCATAGGTCTTGTCGTTTGGTGACGCCGTGACATTCAGCGTGATGGCGTAGGCGATCTGCGCCTCGTCATCATCGGGATAGCGCGCGGCGACGGCTTCGGTTGCCTTGAGATAGGCCTGCGCACGCTGGCCAAACGTCGTCTTTTCGTCGCCCGTATAGAAGGCCAGCAGCGCGTCGATATAGTCGCGTTCGCGTTCGCTCTTGGCGCCGAGTGCCTTGGCCTTCTGCAGCGCGACGAGGCCTGCGGTGAGGTTTTCCTTCGGCGCGGGAAAATGCGGATTGTACAGCAGGCTCAGGGCAATGCCCCAATAGGCGATCGCGCATTCCGGATCGGCCTGCAGCGTCTCCTCGAAAATTTCCTTTGCGGGCCGGTACCAGAACGAGTGCTGATAACGCATCCCGCGATCAAAGCGGCGCTGCGCCACCTCGTTGCAGGACGTCTGGAAGTGCACCTTGCCAAATTGCTCATCGGCCCCGTCCTCCGCGCGTGCGGCAGGCGTGCCGGAGATCGAGCCTAGGGTAGCGAGGGCGAGAAGAGAAATGGTTCTCAAGGCGAGCGCGCGCATCGGCCCCTCCGTTTTCTGTTCAGAATAAATCTGGTCAGATGGCGCCGACAAAACCGAGGGCGCCGAAGTTCGTACCGCTGAGATTGGCAATGGCAATTGTTACTAAAGGATTTCTCCATTCGAGATGCGAGTCAACAGGAAGCGGACAGATTTGCGTTAGGGAAGCACGCCTGCCAGGATCCATCCGCCCGCGTCGAGGCGAGTGGGCCACAAGGCCGCTCGCACGACGAGCGGCCTTGCACCATCGATCGTCGCCCGCTCAATGCAGCGGATCGCCCTGGCCGAGCGCGTAGGCGACGAGGTCCTTCAGCGCGAAGCCGGAGCCGGTCACCGGCGTCCATTGCGGGTCGAGCGACAGCACGGAGGAATTGTCTCCGAACATCATGCCGAGGAAGACCTCGGCCACGATGCGGCCGCCGACCGGTCCGAGCTGCGGTGTCTTGACCGTGGCGGGCCCACCGGTGGCGGAGATTGCCATGTCCGTCATGTTTTGCCGCGCCTCGGCCAGGATGTAGGCCCAGAGCGGGCAGTTGCCGGCGAACACGCCGTTCGCGATGCTTGCGATCTTGACCTGCGGATCGCCCGTCCCGGGCTCGTCGACGGCCTTGCCGATGATGATCTCGTCGTCGCTCAGCGGCGTCAGGTTCATCGCCCTGGCGACGGCCTGGCCCGACGGCAGTCCGAGCCGCCAGCTGCGCTCGAGATTGCGCAGCGCCAGCGACGCCGGATTGGAGGCGACTTCCGGCGGCAGCTTGCGCAGCGGGTCCACCAGCGAGGAATCGATGCGATAGGCGAACTGCAGCCGTCTCTTGTTGTCGGGATTGGTGTCGTCGTCCTCGACGCCATAGGGGCGCGTGTCGAGATCGATGAAGCGGCCCCAGTCCATGGCGCGTCCCGGTCCCATCGCGCGGAAGCCGGTCAGTGCGTTGTGGTCGGGATTGTTGGGATCGGGGAAGATCTGCAGCAGCATGTTGGCCGCGTCGTTCAACCTATAGCCGGGGCGGATCATGGAATGCCCGAGCCGGTAGGCCGCGACCGAGAACTCGACCGGCATGAACGGATAGGTCTTCCAATGGTAGTAAGCGAGCTTGCTGCGGTCGTAGTGACCTGCGGTCTTCAGCTCGTCCAGCACGCTGGCGTGGACGATGCGCGGTAGGAAATCGTTCAGCACCACATACTGATAGTGAAATCGAACGCGCTGCTGCACGTCTTCGAACGACAGGCTGTCATTGTCGTCGACCATGCGGTTGTGAAAGCGCAGCATCAAGGCCTGGAATTGCGAGACGATGCTGTTCTCGTCGTTGCGGGGATCGCCGATCAGCGCGCGGCCCTTGAAGCGCGGCAAATCGACCGCATCGGGCACGCCCGCGCCCGTGACCTTCTCGCCGAGCCGGAACTTGATGCCGTCATACATGTAGGGCTGGTCGTTCGGACCGCGGCCGTAGAGATTGTCCATGTCGAGCGACGGCGTGCGGAAGTCGACGAGCCCGTCGGGATCCTGCTGCTTGGTCAGCGAACTGACCGGATCGAAGGTGATATCGTGGTCGATGAACTGGCCGAAGTAAGTGTAGAGCGAGGGAATGCCGCTCTCTTCCGCGTCCGGCCCGTCCTTCGGCCCATCGAAGCCGGCGACCATCTTGTCGGCCAGCGCCGACAAGTTTGCGAAATTGTCGGAATCGTTCGGGCCGAATTTGGCCGGTGCGAGCTTGCGGAACATGCGGCCGAAGCGGCCTTGCGAAAGCGGCGAACGCGTTGCGTTCAGACCGCGCGGAACAATTGCGTGGCGGCTGCTCATTGAAACACCTTCCTGAAAAGTCGAATGAAACAGATCGGGCTCAAGTTTCTCGCGCTGGGGTTTGCAGCCTAGGCGCGATCGCGCCTGCCACGAGCGAGATGGATCACAATTGCCCGGCATCGAATTTTTCGGAAGGTGCGGCTTGCCCGCAAGCCACGGCTGCGCATCGTGAATTTCTCCGTGGCGACGACGGATAACTTTCTCGTCATCGACGGACGGATGCGGCTTCGCACGGATTCAATTCGCCGGATCTTCGGCGAAAGGGATCGGCTTCACGTAAAAAATGTGGCGGCGCGCGCATCATGCGCGCACGCCGCCAATTCGTCAGTAGTCGCGCTGCTGCGAGAACGCGTAGCGCGGGTTGATGCCACAATAGGCCGACGTGCCGGACGCGGTAGCGAGGCACTGCTGATAGCTGGCGAACTGGCAGTTGCCGGGATAACCCCACGAGCGGCCCTGGATGCAGTATCGATCGTTCGCAGGATGCGCCTGGGCGGCAGGGGATGCTACGGCCATCAGAGCCGCGAGCGATGCGAGAGTGAGGATGGTGCGACGCATGTCAGTCTCCTTCGAGAGCGAGTGGACGGGAATGTCAGCGAGCCTGGCTCGTCTGTTGCACAGTCATGCCAGTGTTGGTGTCGGCGGAATGCCTTGCGTTCGCGACAAGGCACATCATGACGCAGCCTGCCGTCGGCAATGTGATCTCGGCCACAGTTCACGACGGGGTTCCGGCCTATCGTGAGCGGACTTGCACGCGTCGATCCCGGAGAACTACGCTTGCCTTATTCGGATCAGGAATTTTGGAGGTTCTAATGCAGAAATCATACTTGCTGGCTGCGACAGCAGCGCTGGCGCTTCTCATGCAGACACCGCTCGCGCTGGCGCAGGGCGCACCGGCCGCCGCCGGAACCGCGGCGCCTGCGGCGACAACCGCCGCGCCGGCAGCGACGACGACGGCGCCGGGCGCAACCAACGACGCTTCCAGCCAGCCGACCGACTCCAAGAAGAGTGCGTCGAAGAAGCCGGCGAAGAAGAAGATGACGCGGCAGCAGGAGATCGATCATTCGGTCGACAGCGGCACGGTGCCCGCGCGCTACCGCAGCTCGGTGCCCAAGCAGTACCAGCAATACGTTCCGTTCGATAAGCAGTGACAGATCGCACGGCGGCGCGGCGTGATCGGGCATCGCGCCGCCGGTGCCATCGCGTGACGGTCTTGAAATAGGACCTTGGCCGGGCGAAATCCGGCCATACATCCCCGGTGGCGGACCGCGCGAGCGGTGCTAGAGTAGGCCGAAGCCTGGGGGGAGTTATG
Source organism: Bradyrhizobium sp. Kon69 (assembly GCF_055807515.1). Classification (NCBI taxonomy): domain Bacteria; kingdom Pseudomonadati; phylum Pseudomonadota; class Alphaproteobacteria; order Hyphomicrobiales; family Nitrobacteraceae; genus Bradyrhizobium; species Bradyrhizobium sp. Kon69. The sequence goes on from NZ_JBVVOS010000040.1 coordinate 50,228, forward strand.
AGTGACGACGTGAGGGATGCTGGCCTTGTGGCCATGATCAGCAGCATCCTGGGAGGTAACAAGCGCGCCGCAGAAAGTGTCGCGCCGCCGCCACTCATCGAGGTTCCGCCGCCGACAGCACCGACGAATGGATTTGAGCTGGTCGAGCCCGCCCCCGATACGCCGCCGGCCAAGCTCGAGAACAATCCAGAGAACAAGTTCGAAAACAACTCCGAGAACGCGCCCGATGCGACGCTGGCCCCTGCGAAGCCGATCGAGCCGCCGGCGAAGATCGCCACGACGCCTGATGGCAAGCAGTTGCTGCCTGCTGAAGCGATCGCCGATCTCGTCCTGGGTGAGCTGCGCAAGCTCGAGAATTTTCCGGCGACCGGCGCCTCCGTGACGGTCTACGGTTACAGGCACTGGAACGCGATGATCACCTTCGCGCCGTTCTCGACCACGTTCCGCGATGCCACCCGGTTCCGCCAGGCCATGCCGGACATCGTCTTCAAGCTGCGCCGTTTCGTCGTACTTGAGATATGATCGTGGCCGTGAGCCCGAACAGTTCGACAGGATTTTCGACTTGAGCGTTGCCTTTACCAAAGAAGAGAGCGCGGAAACCGCCGCCGAGACGCTGTTGCCGGATCGGCCGATCTCGCCGCATCCGAACCTCGTAACGGAAGCGGGTTTGCAGGCGCTGCAAAGACAGCTTCAGGACGCGCGCGAGGCCTATGAAGCCGCGCAGGCCATCGAGGACGTCAACGAAAAGCGCCGGCAATCGGCGGTGCCCTTGCGTGACGCCCGCTATCTCACCGAACGGCTGCGCACGGCGCAGGTCATTCCAGCCCCGGCCTCGACCGATATCGTCGCCTTCGGCAGCACGGTGACCTTCAGCCGCGCCGATGGCCGCGTGCAAACCTATCGCATCGTCGGCGAGGACGAAGCCGACCCCAAGGCCGGCTCGATCTCGTTCGTGGCGCCGGTGGCAAAGTCGTTGATGGGGAAGGCGGTCGGGGATGTCGTGGGATCGGGTGCGCAGGAGATCGAGATTTTGTCGATTGAGTAGGCGGCGTTTATCGATGGTTTCCGCTGTGTCCGCGCAACAAAGCGCGATAGCTGGATGAGGCGGTTTCTGTCGGGAGCGTTGCCGTTTTACGCGCTGGCCGGGTTGGCCATGTGCATGTATCTCGTCCTGTACAGGACAAACCTTTTCGACCTGAACGCCATCGTCCAGGATGCGACCGGTTCGTCATGGTTTCCGGTCTTCATATTCGTCTGCGTGCTGCTGGAGGCGGTCTTCCCGTATTTTGGCTATTTCCCCGGAACCGCTCTCATCCTGATGTCCGTGGCGCTCAATCCGAAGCCCGCGGACGCCTCCGTTTTTATCGTGGCATGGCTGGCTATCATCGTGGGCGCCATCCTGAGTTACGGACAGGCTCGCTTTTTCCGACCGCTGTTGCAGCGGGTCGCCTCAAAGGCGGCACTGAACCGGTGTGAGACCCTCCTCGACGCCTACGGTCCCTACGCGCGCATTGCCCTGTTCGTTCATCCCAACGCCTGCGCGATGTATTTCACGGCACTCGGCCTTCTCGGCCGCAACCTGACGCGCGAGCTCGCCTATCTCGGCGTGGGCGCAGCAGCCTCCGTGGGGGTGCTGTTCGTCGTCGTGAGCAGACTCGTGTCGTCCGTAGGCACGACCGACGACGGGGAATTGCAGCTGTTGCTGGCCGCAGCACTGGTCGCTATCGGGACGCTCGTCGGTCTGTACGCAGCCTGGCGGCCGGCGCGGGTTGCTTGACCCGCCATCAGACTTCAGCCCCCGCGACGATGCCATATGCCCGTGTTTTGCCCGACGGCGCAAGTTGATTCGGAAAAGGCGTATCCGGTCGGCGCGCATCGCGCGGTGACGTCTCGCGCAGCGCAGGCGCGGTTACGGCAAACGGACCTTCGCCAAGCCGATCGCTTTTGCTGATCTGACGAGTCGCTGATCGAAGGTCAGGAAGGCAGCGCAGGAAGCAGCTCGTCCCAAGTGGAGCGAATCGGCAAAATCCATGCCGTCGTCCATTCGATCCAGAGCAAACGCGACGAGCCCGGGATCCTCGAACACGACGTTTGCAAGCCCACCGAAACCCCGAAGCGCTTTGCACACGTGTTTGGCGTCAAAACCATAGGCGCTGCGCAAAACCCATTCAGTTTCCAGCATCACCGTCGTGCTGACGAAGACTTCCTCACCGTCGATGACGGCCTTGGCTTTCTTCGATTGCTGGGGATGATCGCCCGTGAGGTAGCGAACAACGAGATTGGTATCAATCGCGAGCATGACGTCGTCGCGCCTCTGCGGCGATACTCGCCTCCATTTCTTCCACGCTCTTTGGCTTGCCCCGATAGGGTAGCGAGCCGAAGACATCCGCCGTCTTGGCGGGCGGGAACAGCGAGGCCGGTTTGAGAAGCACTCCGTCCGGCGTGCTCTCGATCGTGAGCTGCGTGCCCGCACGCCAGCGGCGCTCATCACGGATGGCCTTCGGCAGGACGACCTGGCCCTTGGTCGAGACGGTCGTTGTCAGCTTGTCGGAAGCCATGCGGTCTCCCCTGGTAAGACCAAGGTAAGATAAGTCGGCCCGCGACTTCAGGCAAGGGCGAGGCAGCTTTCGATCGCCGCGGATGGTCCCATCACGCCGGTGGTACCCGACGAATCAAGACATTCGGGAAAGGCGTAACCCATTGATCCGACTGGGGTCGGCTACTGTGCATGGGGTTGTTTTCGACATTTTTGATTGAGGCGGGTCCCGACATGCCGCCAAGCGTCGACGATGGGTCCGCAATCAGCAGGGTTCAGGAAGGTGGATGGTGGGCGCACAAGGGATCGAACCTTGGACCTCTCCCGTGTGAACCACAATCCGTAGACCCGAGCCAACCAAATCCGGCCATAGTTAGTATGTAAAAATGCCTTTGATTGACGAGGGTTATGGCCCTATTTGCCCATAAGAGCCCATAGCTGACCTTGCTACATTTTGTATGCCCCCGTTGTGCCCGCCGGGGATTTTCCCCTGGGGCACTAAAACGGGGGGAGGTCTGAGACCCGGTTCTGTTTGGGTCTGTGGGTTCTCCCTGCGCGGGCACACGGCAAGGGGAAGGTCTGAGCCCCGGTTCTGTTCGAGGGCTGACCGCCCTTCTTGCGGGGCGCGCGGGGGCACAGAGAGAGGGAAGGAATCATGACGGAGCCGGCCAACCAGCTGACACTCACCGATGCAGTGATCCGCGACGCAACGCTGCCGTCGGGTAAGGCGCAGCATTATCTCCACGACGACAAGCTGCCCGGCCTCGCCTTGCGCATGCGCGCCACCGGTGGCCGGACCTGGGTCTATCTCTTCACCAAGCCGGGGGTGAGGGGAACCCAGCGCAAGACCCTCGGCGCGTGGCCCAAATATAATGAGAAGGCAGCGCGCAAGGCCGCCACCATTGCCGCAGGCGAGGTCGTCAAGGGCTTAGACCCTAACGATGCGAAGCGCGAGGCGAGGCGGCAACAGGCAGCCGAGAAGCAGTGCACCACGCTCGCGAGCCTCATTGTTGAAGATGGTCCCTACCAGGCGTCTTTGACCGAACGCCAAGTCGTCAACTGGAAGCCAGCAATGTCGGCGCTGCGGCGCGGGCTCAAGGATCACGCCGAGAGCGGCGTGGGGGACCTGACGCGACGGCAGATCATGGCTGCGGTCGAGAAGATTGCAAAGACTGGCAAGCGCGGTGCAGCCAAGGACTTGCGCAAGCACGTGCATACTTTTCTCGAATGGTGCGTCGGCGAAGGTTACGTCGAGCACAACGTGCTCGCCGGCTATCGCGCGCCGAAAGAAACCCGTGCGCAGAGAGTCGGGCGCCGAGCAAAGGGCCGCGCACTGACCGATGAAGAAATCATCAAGGTCTGGGATGCATCCGGCAAGCTCGGGGCTTTCGGTTTCCTGGCACGCATGTGCCTGCTCGGCGGCCCGCGCCGCAGCGAGCCTACCATGATCGAGTGGCGTAAGCACATCATGGACGACCGGATCACCTTCGATGCGGCGTGGACCAAAATGGGGTTGCACCACGATGTGCCGCGCACTCACTTGGTTGACGAGGTGCTCACGGCCGCGAAACATTTCCAGCGGGCAACGTCCGACTATGTCTTCCCGTCACCGAAGACCGGTGGGCAGATGTCGGGCTTCACCAAGATGGTCAACCGCCTGGTCAAGGAAGCGGGCGTTGCCAAGTTCACTATGCATGACCTAAGGCGCAGTTTGCGCACCATCATGTCGCGCTGTGGCTACGACAACGAAATCCAGCGGTTGTGTGTTGGGCAGAAGCCAAGCGGAATCGATCAAGTCTACAATCACGACGAACAGTGGATCATCCGCAAGATGGCGTTCGAGGCGGCTCACGACTACATTGCAGAGCTGGTTGGCGCGAAACGCATCGGGAAGATCGTGCGCCTGCAGCGGACGAATCCGCTTGACCCGATCAAGGCCGAGCTGCTCGGCCGTCTCCGTGAGCATTATGCGGCCGAGGCGTCCTAGTCGTCTTCTCGCACTTGGCCAGATAGTCCCGCACCGCATCGACACGATAAAGGGGCCGGCCATCGACGTAGCGCCATTTCAGCGGGTGGTTCGGATCGCGCCGCCACTGCTCTAGGGCGCCGGGGGTGCGCCGGATGACCGCGGCTGCCTCCAATGCCGTCAAATTAGAGCTGCCCGGCAGTGTATCGATATCGAACGTCGCGGGCGGCGGGATGCCACGGTTCTTGCGACGGCGCTTCGTGGCAAGCGGCATTTTGCTGTCATCTGGAGACCCAAATGCCTCGATCCGAGCCTTTTCGTCCTTGCCGCGCATGCCTCTGCCCCGAACCATGATCGGTCTGAGGCGATAAGATCCCAGCCATCTCCAGCAAGAAAGAAATCCTAAGCGCGGCTATGGCTGCTGGGTAGCTGTGGCGTACAAATAGGACGAATCGCCCCTTGCCGAGAGGTTGTAGCGGCTTGGGGTCCGGGGGCTGATCGGCATCCTAATGGGGCTCTGACTCATTTCTGATGAAGTTCGCCGGCGACCGTGGTTCTTCAACGGAGAATCGGCGCCATGCGGACAGGCTTTCGAATTTCATCGCTAGTACCGAGTGGTTTGGTCTTTGATGGCGTAAGTGATTCAGAGGATTCGGTTATTCTGGCTGTTCGGTCAGAGACTGCGGAGGCCCAGTGCCCTTTGTGCGCGACACTATCGCGCCGAGTCCATAGCCGCTACATCCGGCACGTGGCCGATTTGCCATCAGCGGGCAGAAAGGTGCGCCTCCGATTACTCACGCGGCGCTTCACATGCGAGGTGCCGCATTGCCGCCGGCGGATCTTCGCGGAGCGGTTCGGAGAAGACGTCGTTCCGCTTCGACGGCGTCGGACGGCACGGCTCGAACACATCGTCCATCACCTGGGGTT
>NZ_JBVVOS010000041.1:0-52109 GCF_055807515.1 Bradyrhizobium sp. Kon69
ATCTCCTTGATCGTCTTGCCCTTGATGAAGTGCTCGCGCCTTATCCGGGCAATCGTCTCCACGATCAGCATCCCCAAGCGCGTCGATGTTCTGTTCGCCATCGAGCGCGAGATCAACAGACTTCCTGCGCAGGAGCGTTTGCGTGTGCGCCAGGAACGTAGCCGCCCTTTGATCGTCGAGTTGGAGGCGTGGTTGCGCGAGCAGCGCGCCAAGCTCTCCAGGAACAACGACACGACCAAAGCGATCAATTACTGCCTCAGCCGCTGGGGTGCATTTAGCCGCTTCCTTGATGACGGACGGCTTTGCATGTCGAACAATGCTGCTGAGCGTGAGCTACGGTCGGTCGCCGTGGGACGAAAAAATTGGACCTTCGCCGGGTCGGATGAGGGCGGCCGGCGTGCGGCTGCCATCTACAGCCTCATCGCCACCGCCAAGCTCAATGACATCGATCCACAGGCTTGGCTTGCCGACGTGCTGGCCCGTCTCCCGGATCATCCCGCCAAGCGCATCCACGAACTCATGCCCTGGAATTGGCGATCTCAGAACCTCGCTCACGCCGCATAAGCGCGGTCAGCCATCCGCTCAAGATGCCTAACCAGGGGCCATCACCGGATGCGTACGTTCAATGACAGGCTAATCGCCTTGTTGAGATGAACACGAACGCCGTGAGTTTCGCTCCTCTCATCTCGGCTCAGTGCCCCGGAGGTCGATCTGCAGCTGCGGTCCGACTGCGCTCAAACTGCGTCTCGCCAGCGCTTCCGCCTTCAGCGCCTTGGCGAGAGGGCTACGGTGTTGCAGTGACCTGCCTCAGTCCGTCGGCGCCGACCCAGCGGGCTCCTCGAACTGGCCGTAGAGGGCGTCGAGAAGAAGACGAATTTGTTCTGATCGAATATTCGTTTGCTACCCGGCTGCGAAGGTAACGTCCAATGCGAGGGTGGATTAGACAATGATAAACCTTGCCAGGATGGGGATGACCTTTTAGAGCTCGGTTAGCGTGGCTTCCCTTTTCGGCGAAACGCCGTGCGGCTCCAGTGCTTGTCTGTTGATTTATAACGGACGGGGCAGTGGATGCCGATCACGCGTTGGAGATGGCCGAGATCGAGTACTTGAGTTCGTCGAAGTAGGCCACCGGGGCGTCCGCTTGCCCACTCCAGCGCAAATGCGCGGGTCAGGAGACCTGGGCCCGTCGAAAGCCAAACCAGATCGGTATCGCCGCGGTTCATGGCCGCGGTGCCCATATCGAGGGCGCGGACGATGACAGGGTGCTCCGGCGTCACGGCGATGAAATTGTTGCCGATCGAACCGTAGTTCTCCTGATGCACTGCCAGTGTCGCCTCTGGATGAAGATAGCTGTCGATCGGTGCAAGGGATCGGTCGTCGGCATCCGCATAGATGCCGCCTCGCGCCGCAAGCCAGGCGAGGCGGAACAGGTCGGCCTGTTGAGCCGGTACGACGGCGCGATCGTAGGCACGAAGGACCTGCACACCGAATTCACGCCTGAGGAATTCTCTCGCGCTGTCATTATCGAAACAAGTCCAGCGGTGACTTGGGTTGAATTCCCGCCACGATCCCATCAGCTCAGTCACATCTTTCGGCGGATCCCGATCCCAGAATTGCACGATGTGCCGCGGGATTGGACTCTGAGCTCCCGGATCCGATTTTGGCGGTATTGCAAATCGGCCATTTTGGCGCAGCGCGATCGCCAGAAGCATCGCAGCTGGCGTGTAGTCCGGATAAGCCGCGAGCATCGCTCGCAATCGGCCGAATTGAACTGCGGGATCGCCAGACATGATGCTTTGCAGTTCCGCCAAGGCATCGGCATCCAGGACGAACTCGTCGAGCAATTGTCCGACGTGATTTTGCGACGGGCTGAGGGACTGACCTTTGAGGAGAAGCGAGGATCTGCTGAAACGAATGAAGTTCGCGAGCGCTTTCCGTGATGTATCGATGTCGAGGCTCATCAATGCCGCGCGCGCGAGCTCGAAATGGGCCCATGCATCGCTGGGATTGAGGCGAATGGCCTCCTGATAGGCCGGGATCGACTCGCCGTAGGCGAATCTGGCCTCGGCAAGCTGCCCGCGAAGCAACTCGACCCGCGCGTGGTCGGTTACGCTCGAGGCCGGCGTCGGGCCATTCAACTCCTGCTCGGCCAGCACGTAGTCGCCGGTCATGGTCGCAATCTGGACCTTATGCGACCAGAGCCAGAAATTTGGACGCGGCGCCTCGGCCAAGGCCTGATCGATCGTCTCTTGCGCCCGGGTCCATTCTCGCAGTTGGCGCAGCAGCTCGATTTCCATCCCAGCCATCTCGGGATGCGATCCGAGCCGCTCACGAGCTTCTGCGATCAAGCGGAAAGCTTCATCGCGCGAGCCCGCTTCGAAAGCAGCTCGCGCACCGCCAAGCCATGCCCAAACATTTGTAGGATGTGCGGCCGCTGCGCGGCGATAAATCTCCAGGGCCCCTTCCGCATCGTCGCTTTGCATGGCCAATTCGGCGAGCCCGATTAGGGCTCCGACGTGATCGGCCTCGGCGATAAGGGCTTGATCAAGCCATTGTGTCGCAAGCTGCGGGCGGCCGAGCGCACGCTCCTCGCTCGCCGCTTCAACCATCGCCTGGGCATTGTCCGGGTGATGGGCGATCAGCTGCTTGAACACCACCAGCGCCTCGTCCCGGCGGTCCTGCCGGCGCAGCAGCTGCCCGCGTTGCATCAACGCACGCGCTTCCGTGGGAGCCGAGGCAAGCACTCGATTGATGACCGCGGCACTCTCGTCCAGCTGGCCCAGATCTCTCAGCTCGACGGCCACATCAAGGAGCCGCATTTCGTTGGCTGGCTCAGCAGCCGCCGCCCGGCGGAACGACGCGAGCGCGGCATCGCGATCTCCGCGCCGCCGATGAATGTTGCCGAGAGCCCCGTAACTCTCGGCGTGATCGGGCTGGCTGGCGATGACCTGCAAGAACAGCTCGGCCGCTTCGTCCAGCCGGTATTGGGCGTCAAGCAGATGACCAAGCGCCACGCGGGCGCCGCCATGGCCTGGTTGTGTGGCCAGCACCTCGCGCAGGGCTGTCTCGGCCTGATCTAACTGCCCCAGGCGGCGAAGTGCGTAGCTAAGGCCAACCAAGGCCGACGGATTCCCCGGCGCGCGCGTAAGCGCTTCCCGGAAACGCTCAACCGCTTCGGTCGGCCGGCCGAGCTTCAAGAGCACGTGACCGGCCTCGATGGGCGCGTTCGGATGCGCCGGATCGTCTCCCTTGGCCGCATCAAAAGCGGCCAAGGCCTCGTCGCTGTGTCCGGCGCTTCGGAGCGCATAGCCCAGTCCAAGGTGCAACTCTCGTGATGCCGGCCAATCCCTCAGGGCGTCCCGGTATTGGGCGGCGGCGTCGTCAAAACGTCCGAGATTTCGCAACGAATTGCAGATCTCTTGCCGAATATAGAGTGCCCTTGGATCGACATCGCGAGCACGGTTGAAACAGTCCAGCGAAGCCCCATGGTTGCCGCGGTCTCGCTCGCTGATGCCAAGCGCGTGCAGCGACCCGGCATTTGTGGGTTGCAGGTCAACCGCACGCCGGAACGCCTCTGCAGCAGGGTCAAGCCTTGCAGCCTTGCGATGCAGCCAGCCCATCGCGACCCATGCACTGGCATTCGCAGGCTCCTGCTCCAGGACTGCGGTCAAGACCTCGAGGGCCTCGTCGAGGGCGTCGATGTCACGAAGAATATGACCGAGTTCTATACGATAAGTAATGTCGGTGGGGTCAACCGTAATGAGCTTTCGAAACGTTTCAGCCGCTTCCAGATTGCGGCCCGATTGCTTCAACAGCCGCGCGAGAGCCGAGATATGTCCCGCATTTGATGGGCCCTGCTCGATGACGTCTTGCAACAGGGCAATGGCGTTGTCGATACGGTTGGTATCGCGAAGGATGTTCGCAGCCTCGACCTTCGCGGCAGTGTTCGTGGGGCTGGTCTTTGCGGCCGACAGGAACGCGTCAAGCGCCTGATCGCTGCGGCCCAGCGATTTCAAAGTGTAACCGAGCCCCATGGATGCGCCCGCATGACCGGGCTCGAGTTCGAGGACGCGCTGAAAGCAGCGCTGGGCCTCCGCGAGATCACGTAGATGCCTAAAGGTGTGACCCAAGCCGATCAGGCCTGACTTGTTGTCGGCATCAAGCGCAAGGCCGCGCTCGAAGGCATCCCGTGCCTCGGGGATCTGGACGAGGTGAAGATGATCATAACCGCATTCGATCGCAGCGGTTACGTTCGAAGGGTCAGCATCGGTTGCTCGGGCAAACGCCGCCAGCGATCCGACACGATCATTGGCTTTCCGGAGTTGCCGGCCTTGCTCGATCAAGCTCCGCGCAGTTTCGGCGGCGTCGGGAGCTGAAAGTCCGGCCAACTTCTCGGTTGCTTCGCTATTTTCTAATGGACCTTGCATCGAATGACTTAGATGAGGGGAGCCAATATGGCGGATCATCGAACCTATTTAACACGGCCCTAGCTGAGGAAAATGGACCGGCGTCAGAAGGTTAATTGCGGCCATGAAAATGAACTTTACGCTCGGCTCTACCATGAATAGAGGATTGATATACCCAAAAACGGGATTGGACTTAATACTAGCAGGGGGACTGAATGGCGGTGCATCACTCGGTGACCGCCGTATACCGCCTGTAAGCTGGAAATGAATGCCGACAACCCTCGGGATCATTGTTCCCTATCGCGACAGGTCGGAACACCTTGCGGCACTCATTCCGCACTTACTGGCCTTCTTTGCTCGGGACACGCTCTGCTCGACAGTTGCCGTCCGGATTATGGTTTCAGAGCAGGCCGGCAATCTTCCCTTCAATCGCGGTTTCGTTAACGACGCTGGATTTCAGGCAATAGCGCCGGACGTCGATTATGTCTGTTCCCATGACGTAGACCTCTTGCCCGAAGAGGCGGACTATCGCCTGTCAGAGAGGCCTGCGATGGCGATATCAGACGGGCTCAACTCTAGCTTCACCCCGGAATTTGTTCGGCAGCTTTTTAGCGCAGTCGTTTTAATGAGCAAGGAGCACTTTAGCTCGCGAATGAACGACTATTGGGGATGGGGATTCGAGGACGTGGATCTTCGAGAGAGGCTGCTGCGGGTTGGGTGCAGCACCGAGCATCGCCCGGGTCGCTTCAGGCGCTTAGCTCATGTTGATGCCGGAAGCTTTCCGGATGGCGAACCCACGCCAGCGCATGTTAGAAACAGACTTCGTTATGTGGACCTTTGGTTTGAGCAAGTCGCGCAAGGCTTCATTCGCAAGCGCAAAACTGATGAGTTCTGGAAGCGCGATGGTTTATCGAATTTAACGAGCATTCAGAAGGTGCATTCGCGGCGTCACTTGGAGCACAGCGGCAAAATTGTTGTGGAGCACATCTTGGTTGAACCCCTCCATCAGCCGCAACCGGCAGAGGGCTAGAAAAGTCAGCTTAGGACTGATGCCGCAGATCTAAAGCTTTATGCCTACGCGCTTGGCCGTATAGCCCCGCTCCAAAATTGCGGCCCACCACGGCTTATGATCGAGATACCACTTCACGGTCTTCTCGATTCCGCTTTCAAAAGTTTCTTCGGCGCCCCAGCCAAGTTGTCGCTCGAGCTTTGAAGCGTCGATTGCATAGCGATGATCGTGGCCGGGACGGTCAGTAACAAACGAAATGAGCCGACGGCGCAATCCATCGCTTGTAGGGGCCATGTCATCAAGAAGGTCACAGATTGTCTGGACGACCTGCAGATTGGTACGTTCGTTACGGCCACCGACGTTATAGGTCTCGCCGATGTTGCCGCGTTCGAGAACCGTGGTCAAAGCCTTGGCATGATCCTCGACATAGAGCCAGTCGCGGATATTCTTGCCATCGCCATAGACCGGCAACGGTTCGCCGGCGAGACCCTTGATGATCATGTGCGGGATCAGCTTCTCCGGAAAGTGAAACGGCCCGTAATTGTTCGAACAATTCGTCACCAACGTCGGCAGATCGTAGGTCTCCCGCCAGGCGCGTACCAGATGATCAGACGAAGCTTTGCTGGCAGAGTAGGGGGAGTTCGGGGCGTAGGCTGTCGTCTCCGTGAAGAGCCCCTCATCGCCCAGCGAGCCGAAGACCTCGTCGGTGGATATGTGGAGGAAGCGGAACGTCGCACGCTTCTCGGGAGACAGGGTTCGCCAATGGCGTAGGGTCTCCTGCAGGATCGTGAAAGTACCTACGATGTTGGTCTGAACAAATTCATCTGGACCATCGATTGAGCGGTCGACATGGCTCTCGGCGGCGAGATTCATCACCGCGTCGGGTTGATACTTCTCGAACAACTTGCGAAGTGAGGCGCCTTCGCAAATGCACTGCCTCTCGAACTGATAATGCGGATTGCCTTCGGCGCCAGGTAAGGAGTCGAGATTAGCCGCGTAGGTGAGCTTATCGATGTTGACAACGCGCGCATGTGTATCGCGCAACAGATGTCGCACCACGGCAGAGCCGATGAAGCCGGCCCCCCCAGTCACGAAGATCGTTGAGCCTTTGAAGCGCATCTGGAGCGCCCTCCGTGATTGAAATTACTGTTGGAAAGAGCGAGCAACCGATTTCAAGTATTCCCCGTAACTACTCTTGGCTGTCTTCTCTGCCACTTTCTCGAAAGCTTTCAGAGAGATGTAGCCCTGCCGCAAGGCAATTTCCTCGGGGCAAGCGACCCGCAAACTCTGGCGCTGCTCCAGGATCTGTACGAAGTGACTGGCCTCCACGAGAGAGGCATGCGTACCCGTATCAAGCCACGCAAATCCGCGCCCGAGCACCTCGACAAAGAGATCACCGCGCTCGAGATAAGCGTTGTTGACGTCGGTGATTTCGATTTCTCCGCGGGCGGACGGCTTCACATTCGCGGCGATGTCCAGGACGTCATTGTCGTAGAAATAAAGGCCCGTAACCGCCACGTTAGATTTGGGTTGCTTGGGCTTTTCCTCAATTGACAACGCTCGGCCGGTGGTATCGAGCTCGACGACACCATACTGCTCCGGCGTGTTCACGTAATAGCCAAACACCGTCGCGCCCTTTTTTCGAGCCCCGGCGTGGGCGAGCATCTCTGGAAGGCCATGGCCGTAGAAGATGTTGTCGCCTAGGATCAGGGCGACCGAATCCTGGCCTACAAATTCGCGGCCAACGATGAAGGCGTCAGCCAGTCCACGGGGAGCGTCCTGGCTTTCGTATGAGAACCGTACGCCGATGTCTGATCCGTCGCCGAGCAGGCGTTGAAACAGAGGTTTGTCCAGAGGGGTCGAAATGATCAGAATGTCGCGAATACCCGCCAGCATCAGCGTGGAAAGGGGATAATAGATCATCGGCTTGTCGAAAACCGGAAGCAATTGCTTGGATACAACGGTGGTCACGGGGTAGAGGCGCGAGCCAGTTCCGCCGGCGAGTATGATGCCCTTCATGGCCCTCTCACAAATTTACCAATTAAAACGTATCAGATGGAATAGCCGGCACAAGTTCGCTATAGATCTAGAGTAAACAAGGTTTTCGAGCCCCTCATATATCACAATGAATGTTATTGCGACTACGCTTCCTGAGGTTTTGGTTATTGAACCCAAGCTATTTGGCGACCAGCGGGGCTTTTTCCTCGAAACCTACCGGTTCGACCGCTACGCCGAACACGGTGTCAGCCGCCCGTTCGTGCAGGATAACATGTCGCGGTCGTCCTATGGGGTGCTTCGCGGCCTTCACCTACAAAACCCCTCGACACAAGGCAAGCTCGTCAGTGTCGTGCGGGGCACGGTATTGGATGTTGCCGTAGATGTCCGTGTTGGAAGTCCGAATTTCGGGCGGCATGTGGCGGTTGAACTTAGCGAGGAAAATCGCAGGCAATTGTGGGTGCCTCGAGGTTTCGCGCACGGGTTCGCGGTGCTGTCTGAAACGGCGGATTTCTTTTACAAATGCGATGATCTCTACAGCCCAAAGGACGAACTTGTCGTCCGATGGGATGATCCCGCCATCGGGATCGATTGGGGCATTCCCAACCCGTCATTGTCGCCGCGTGACGCGGAGGCGCCTTTGCTCGCGGACGTGAAGAATTTGCCGACTTACGGGCAAGTGTAATGCGAATCCTTCTGACCGGGACCAGTGGGCAGGTTGGTGGAGCGCTGTTGCCTCTGCTGAATACTTCACACGTGGTCTTGGCGCCGCAGCGTGCGGAACTCGATCTTTCTCGGCCTGAGACCGTAGCTGAAGCGTTAGATGGTCTAGCGCCCGACCTCATCGTTAATCCAGCTGCTTACACAGCTGTCGACAAGGCTGAGGATGAGGCAGAACTCGCTCTGCGCGTGAACGCAGCATCTCCCGCCGCCATGGCCGCTTGGGCCCGTAAACGTAACGTTCCCCTGATCCATTTCTCTACAGACTATGTCTTCGATGGATCCGGCGAGACACCCTGGCGCGAAGGGGACAGATGCGGACCCCTCTCAAGTTATGGGCGTAGCAAGTGGGAGGGAGAGCGAGCAATCCAGGCATCTGGCGCAGCCCACCTCATCCTGCGAACGTCGTGGGTGTACGCCGCACAGGGAACAAACTTCCTTCGCACGATGACGCGTTTGGCGCGCGAGCGTGACGAATTGCGGGTGGTGGCGGACCAGTTTGGCGCCCCAACGGCGGCGGCTTCAATCGCAGAGGCGACATCGGCCATCATTGATCGACGCACAAACACTACGGATTTGGCCGAGGATTTCGCGGCGGCAGAGGGGCTCGTCCATCTGGCAAACGCCGGCACGACGTCCTGGCATGGCTTCGCAACAGCGATCGTGGATGGCCTCAAGATGAGAGGTCAGGCAGTCAAGTCTGCGACGATTCACGCCATCGCGACCAGCGAGTTTCCCACAAAAGCAATCAGGCCTGCCAATTCGCGGCTGGACACGTCAAGGCTCCGCCAGGCCTTCGGTGTGTCGATGCCAGGTTGGAGCCAGGCTATGCACCGTGAACTTGATCGTTTGATTCGGCTGGGATAATTCGGGTGCTTCTCAAGATCCGGGGGCTTCTGCCGTTGATCGTCATCGGTCGTAGCGAGCAGATGGTTGGCAAAGCTAACTCCCGCTGATCTGCCAAAAGGGGCGAGCACGCGATGGTGAAGCTCTCCGAGCTGCTGGTGCTCGAGTCGAGTCGATCATGAGCCGCCTCAAACCGCAGCATCGAACAAGTCAGCATCGAAGGTCGACGTTCGACAGGATCATGGGTTATTTGAGTTTTAAATCTTCGAGTGTTGTTCCTGCCGCAAGTAAGTCATGTACCCATCGCGGCTGACTACCGCGTCCACACCACGTCTGTGACGGGTTGTTTGGGTTTCGGTATTTTGGACGGACACGCGGATATGGCTTCCGCGGCTTGGTCAGGTGAGATTTTAGATTGGTTCGTTGTTGGATCGTCTCGCTAATTTCATGATGATGAAGCAAGAGGTCGTCCAACGACATGGATTGATAGTCCCTCATCGCTACCTCCCCGATGCAAAAAAAATACTTATGAGATGATCCCTTGGTGGGCGTACGTGACCAGCGCGTGGCCCGGTAAATCGGAAACAAGACTGAAAGAGTCCGCAGTGTAGTCGCCAAGAAGAGTCAGGTGAGCGACTTCTGCTCCGTTTGCGATGGTTAGCGTGCCGCCGGTGTTCGCATTCTGGACGTAACTGATAGTGGCTGAATCGGGGTTGAAGTTGTTCAACTCGATAACGTTCAAATCGTTGAACCCTGAAATCGTACCGTTGAAATGGAAGGCATCTCCGAGCGACAGGGTGCCGCCACTAGCCAGGCCAAAAACCACGTTGGCATTTGAAGCGGCCTCGAACTCAAGCTGGCCTGGGCCATCGATAATCGCTGTGCCGTTTCCGCTAACGACATCTTTGACCGTCAGATTGGCAGCATTTGCCCAGAGGAAGCCCGAATTGTCGACTGCGCTGACAACGATCAGGCCTCCTGGTCCAGAAGCCTCCAAAATTCCCGCGTTGTGGATCACATTCGAGCCAGTGTCGATGGTAAGCGGTTGGTTGCCTGTCGCGTTGACGTTGCCGGCGTTGATGAAGTTCAGTTGTCCGTTGCCCAATTGGCCTGCACCGGAGATGATGTTGTCCTCGTTGTTCAGGGTGACATTCGGGCTCGTTCCCGAAATGATGTTGCTGTTATCATCCGAGAGCAAAAATTGCCCGCCCCCCTTAAGCGTCAATCCGGGTTGAATGAGCTGCACGATGGTTTCGTCGCCTGCCGCGCTTACTAGGACGGTGCCGGTATTGTTCATTTCTCCACTGATCGGGAGTAAGGCTCCGTCAGAAACTGACATCGTACCAACATTGCTGAACGCTGGTGCCAGATCGAAAACGAAATTGCTTGCCGTTAGCGAAGACGATGAGATGCCGGATAGCGTAATAGATTGCTCGTCACCCAACGCAATGACGGCGCTGCCGGAGACATCGTCCAGCATGTGCGCTTGAACGGCGCCGAAGTCGGTGGCGGAAAAGCCGATCAGATCGATTTGATCGGCACGAACATCAAAATTGTAGAGTAGGTCATGACCGATAGGTTGCGAGAACACGATCAAGTCATGACCGCTCGCCGCCGTAAGAAAATCGTCGCCTGCATAGGCGAAGATCGGTGTTCCTTGGGCGTAAGCTTCAACATTGTCAGCGACGACGTGGTTCGTACTTGTACCGTTCTGCGTGGTTACCACTTCAGTTATTTTCAGAAGCGCGGCGCCTTCGAAAGTACCCGGTGTTGTTATCGACAGAGATCCGGGATCGGCTGTTTGCTCCGACCAAGTACCATCAGCGCTTCGAACTCCATGGGTTACGATCCAGTCGTCCGCAACGCCGGCGAGTGTGACAGTGAATGTGGCGCCAGATTGCAAGAACGGGTCGGCTAAACCGAGATTGATTTCGGAGCCAGCGACGCCAGCCGGAGCTCGATGCGGCGGATCATCATCGCTGATCGTAATTGTCACGACCTTGGCAGTGCCATCAATGGTCTGAACGGTGAAGGTGTCTTTGAGATGTTGGCCTTCATCGAGCCTGTGTACCGTCGGGTTTGAATAATTGAGCGTATAGGTCCAAATGCCGGACGCCGTCAGTTGATAAGTGCCGTAGCCGTTGCTGGTGGCCGACCCGGCAGGCTTCGGTATGAAGGTATTGGGAGTATTGTCGATGTCGGTGTCGGTTACTTTGCCGGTATCTATTAACTTGCCGCTACCCGGGCCGTCATCGGGTATCTCCACGTTGCCGCTCAGCTTGCCTGAGATCACCGCGGCATCGTTGCTTCCAGCAATGGTAATGTCGATCAGTTGAGAAGCGGAACTGTCGGCCGATTTCACAGTCAAGGTGTCGTGCACAATCTGGCCGCCGGCGAGTGCCTGGACCTTGGCGGCGGAGTTATCGAGCGCGTAGCTCCATTCGCCGTTGGCAGGATCGAAGGTGAACGCGCCGTAGGTCCCGGCGAGAGATGCTGGGGTCTGGAAGTGGTCTTGCCCGGTGTCGATGTCCTGGACCGTGAGCGTACCACACGCGGTCAGTTTGCCGTCTTCCTTGACTGCGCCAGTCGCTGTTCCGGAGATCACCGCGGCATCGTTGCTGCCGGTGATGGTGACGTCGATTAGCTGCGAAGCGGTGCCGTCAGCCGACTTCACAGTCAGGGTATCCTGGACGACTTGGCCATCGGCAAGCGCCTGGACCTTGGCGGCGGAGTTATCGAGCGTGTAGCTCCATTCGCGGGTGGCAGGATCGAAGGTGAACGTGCCGTAGCTGCCGGCGAGGGAGGCTGGCGTCTGGAAATGGTCCTGGCCCGTGTCGACATCCTGGACCGTGAGCGTGCCGCACGCAGTCAGCTTGCCGTCTTCCTTGACCGCGCCAATTGCTGTTCCCGAGATCGCCGCGGCATCGTTGCTGCCGGTGATGGTGACGTCGATCAGCTGCGAAGCGGTGCCGTCAGCCGATTTCACAGTCAGGATGTCGTGGACGACCTCGCCGCCAGCAAGCGCCTGGACCTTGGCGGCGGAGTTGTCGAGCGTGTAGCTCCATTCGCCGGTGGCAGGATCGAACGTGAACGTGCCGTAAGCTCCGGTGAGGGAGGCTGGCGTCTGGAAATGGTCCTGGCTCGTGTCGACATCCTGGACCGTGAGCGTGCCGCACGCAGTCAGCTTGCCGTCTTCCTTGACTGCGCCAATAGCTGTTCCCGAGATCACCGCGGCATCGTTGCTGCCGGCGATGGTGACGTCGATCAGTTGCGAAGCGGTGCCGTCAGCCGATTTCACAGTCAAGGTGTCGTGCACAATCTGGCCGCCGGCGAGTGCCTGGACCTTGGCGGCGGAGTTATCGAGCGCGTAGCTCCATTCGCCGTTGGCAGGATCGAAGGTGAACGCGCCGTAGGTCCCGGCGAGAGATGCTGGGGTCTGGAAGTGGTCTTGCCCGGTGTCGATGTCCTGGACCGTGAGCGTACCACACGCGGTCAGTTTGCCGTCTTCCTTGACTGCGCCAGTCGCTGTTCCGGAGATCACCGCGGCATCGTTGCTGCCGGTGATGGTGACGTCGATTAGCTGCGAAGCGGTGCCGTCAGCCGACTTCACAGTCAGGGTATCCTGGACGACTTGGCCATCGGCAAGCGCCTGGACCTTGGCGGCGGAGTTATCGAGCGTGTAGCTCCATTCGCCGGTGGCAGGATCGAACGTGAACGTCCCGTAAGCTCCGGCGAGGGAGGCAGGCGTCTGGAAATGGTCCTCGCCCGTGTCGATATCCTGGACCGTCAGCGTGCCGCCCGCAGTCAGCTTGCCGTCTTCCTTGACCGCGCCATTAGCTGTTCCCGAGATCACCGCGGCATCGTTGCTTCCAGCAATGGTAATGTCGATCAGCTGCGAGGCGGTGCCGTCGGCAGACTTCACAGTCAGGGTGTCGTGGACGACTTGGCCATCGGCGAGCGCCCGGACCTTGGCGGCCGAGTTGTCGAGCGTATAACTCCATTCGCCGGTGGCAGGATCGAACGTAAAAGTGCCGTAGGCTCCCACGAGTGAAGCCGGCGTCTGGAAGTTACCCTGTCCGCTATCGATGTCCTGGACCATCAGCACACCGTGCGCTGTCAGCCCGCCGTCTTCCTTCACCGCACCGGTTCCTATTCCCGAGATCATCGCCGGATCGTTGCTTCCGGTGATGGTGAGGGATAGAGCCCTATGAAAGATTTCGGATCCGACTCTGCTATCAAATTCGATTACAATCACGACGTTCTGATTGGCGCCAAGAAAAGCAAACTTTGCCGGATCATAGCTGATTGCGCCAGTGGCAGCATTGAGAGTTAGAAGCTTTGCCAGATCGGCGCCGAGTGGAGCGGCGGGGGGCCCGCTAACAGATTTGATTGAGCCGGTTCCTGCGATGTATGGAACGAGAACATCAGCAGGGTTGGAATCGGTGATGATAACCTGATCGGCAATTGTGAAACTCGCTTTGTCTGACGCAGGAATCACATCGACAGATTTGATCGAGATGAACGGAATGAACAGTTCGCCTGTTTGATTGAATGCAGCCGTTTTTTCGGGGGCGATCGCAAAGTTAAAATTCGGGATACCGGCTTGGCCGCCTGCACTGTTCATCGCCAGACCACGGCTGTCGGGGATGACCGTGTCGGTGAAATTCGTCGTGAGCCTGGTGTTGCCCGAATTTGCGCTGAATTTCAGTGAGAACACGTCGGATATGAGCTTCTGAACCTCCGGCGACAATAATGCGTTGGAGACCGAGACATTGCCGCCGCTGATCTGGATCATCTGTCCAGCTTGGTTGACTGTGCCGATCGGCAGCAGTGTGATCTTGTCGAACAAGACGTAGGAGCCTGTCGTGCCGTCGGGCTCGACCAGAACCTGGAAATTGGCCTGGGGCTGCGGATCTCCGCCACCCAGCGGCACGAAGAAGCTGATCTGGGTTAGCACCGCCGTCCCACGGATGCCCATGGTCGCAACCGGAGTATCGATCTTCATGTCGCCGTGTTTGGCGGTCTCACCAGCGACGAAGCTGATTGTGCCCGCGACCAGGCTGAGCAGCGACGAGTTGCTCGATCCATTGGGGTCGTAGATCATCTCGTTCAACACCATCCTCGCGTTTGAGGACAGGCCAAACACTGTGCCGTCGATGAAAGTGACCCCGAGGGTCGAATCCGACCCGGTCACAAGCACGTCGCCCTTCTGGACGTCGTCGCCATTGTTCAGGATGACCGGTACGCCATTGCGGATCGCGGTGGCACTCCCCGCCAACTTCGTGATGTGTCCAATAATCTGGGCCGAGGCCATGCTGGGCCCGGCCTGAGCATACTGAATTTGGCTGGTGAGCGCGTTGACAAGATCTCCGCTCAGATGAGCACCATCAGGGGAGGTGAGTGCTAGGCGCTTCTCGCCCCTGAAATAGTCCTGAACAATGAACTCATGCCCATCGTTCGACAGGATCAGATCAACCCCAGCGCGCTTGTACTCGCCGTGAAATAGCAGATTAGGATCAGGCACGGTGAGTGCCCCATCGGGCGGGTGCCCGTGAGCCACTGCGGTGGATGAATCGACGTGCCCGAAGGCGAGGGGGCGAAGCCCCTGGCTCTCCATAGCAGGACGCGCGGCGTCAAAATTGCCCGTGTAATTCAATTGAGCACCGCTAATAGCTATTAAATAAAGAAAATTATCTTCAAATTTGTATCACTCCTACGCTGCCATAGAAATCAACCAGTACGTGTTTGATTCAAACGCGTGTCCCGATGCGACAGGGATGCTTACATATGTTGCCGAGGTCAGGCCTGCCTTGCAGTCGTTCTGTTCGTTCTAGTCTCCGAAGATTCGTTATCCTCTCGGCGTTTGCAGCACGACTCGACGACTCGGTTTTATCGCTTTGCATTTGCTTCGATGGCGAGGAACACTAGAACCAACACGCTCATAGTGACCGTGAGCACAAGCTGATCCTGCGAGCTCCGTCCACAATGGACCAAGCAGAGTGCCAGATCGGATTTCCGAGGCAGCGGCCATCGGCGATTGATGAAATGTAATCAAGTGGAGAATCAAATGAAGGTGCTTACCATGGTGTCATTCCTTGCCATCTTTACATCTTCGTCTGTTTGCGCGCAGAGGGCAGCGGAGTCGCTACCGGAGATCACAGTTGATTGCTATCAATCGTTCGCCAGCAAGACGCAGTTTCCTGAGCACGAAGACAAGGACATTGGGATCAGCAGCGATGTTTTTGAAAAGCCGTTAGTGCGATACAGGATTCAGGTCGTCGGAAAAACAATACTCAAGATCATCAGGGACCCGGATCGACCGGCATTTCGAACTGAATACGGCAAGACTGTCTGGGAAATGAGAAGTGATTTCACCAACAAGCATCAGATTGTCGCCTGGAGAGAGGACAAAACGGGTGGAATCGTAAGGCTTTTTACGTTCGATTTCGTGGATCTACTATTGAGCACGGTTGACGTTGCACCCGCGCGTGCTACCGCCGCCGGAATAGAGCTTCACGTCATGAAATGCAGTAACACTCAATCCTAAGCATTTCAGCGAACGTCCTGCCACTATGTTTGGTCGAATGGCGCCCCGGCTGCCAACGAGGGAAGCAGGCAGTTCAGTCCTCCAAGGTTTAACCAATCTGGTGAAAGCGATTGGGTCTTGGTTCTCGAAGCGGCATCTCCGCATTGACGGATCCGCCTGAGGACTGTTCTTTTCCTTGCGGCGTTCGATCCGGCTCGGAGGCGGCCTTAGTGCTCTCCGCCTAAGGTTAAGTCGCAGGGGCACCGCGTTCTGCCAATCCGCGCGCGATGTGACAAGCGCTGGCGTCTTTATTTCGCTCGTTTGCTCGGCGGTGGCGTCTTGGCTCGGAAACACGGTCTGATCGTTTGCGGGTAAGTTCGCGGAGACTTGGGTGTAGCAGCATCAGTCTTAGCCTGTGGGGACAATCCGGACAGGTGTCGCCTATCCAGGCCAGCACGTCATGCATCTCGGGGTGTGCCGCGGCAGAGGAAACGCCGTCAGTCGCTTTGATGATGGCGGCCAAGTCGGTCGCCTTCCGCAGGGGAATGAAGGGGACTTCATTCCACTTGAACGCAGTCGTCTCGTCTTCAGTTGCTGATCCCTCTTCGGCTTCGCAAGCGCCGATTGCATCACCTCAGCCCACGCGGCGGATGCGCGCTAATTGGTCGATGGAGCGTAGAGAGCCGTCTCGGCAGGCCAGAGGGTATTAACAATGAAAAGTTATTAACGTGAAGTTGCAAATTATCTCAAGTTACGTGCAATTTGTATCAGCGTCTATCAGTTAATTATACAATTCGGTATGAGCGCATTGGGGCGAGAGTTAATACTGGATTTCGAGGATTCGACGATGGTTGCCAAAACGAGAGAAGAATTTAATTTCGCGTACCAGTTGGTGAAAACGGGTGGGAACTACAAGCTGGTTGACGCGGATACGAGTTCTGCCGGGGTCGATCCCATTGCGATCGGCGTTAAGGCTATAGATCAATCCGGTGATGATCCGCTTGCCAACGGCGACAAGGTCAAAGTCAAAGATGTTGCGAGCGGGAATCTCAGCGAGGGCAACAAATACACTTTTATCGGTACGGCCGAGCTGTCGGGCACCGAAGGCATCATCATCCAGGACAATCACGGCAACTTCTTTTTTCTGACCGATACGGCCTATTCTGGGAATTTGAACGGCCAACACGGGCGATTGACGAATGTCGATACAAGTGCCGAGGTCACCTTCTGCTTTATGGCCGGCACTATGGTGCGCACGCGTGGCGGTGAAGTCGCAGTCGAGACTTTGGAACGGGGCGATTTAGTGCTCACCCATGATGGGCGTGCCGTCCCGGTTGATTGGCTGGGCGAGCAGACGGTCTCGCTCAGGTTTGCTGACAAAGCACGTGTGCTTCCAATCCGGATTCGAGCTGGCGCACTTGGAGAGAACACCCCGTCGCGTGATCTTCTGGTTTCGCCCGATCATGCATTGTTGGTCGAAGGTGCATTGGTTCAGGCTGGGGCGCTCGTCAATGGCACGTCAATTTGCCAAGAGACAGACGTTCCGATGGTCTTTACGTATTACCATGTTGAGGTGGAGGATCACTCTCTGATCCTGGCGGAAAATACCCCTGCCGAGACGTTTATCGACAATGTCGACCGCCTGGGGTTCGATAACTGGGCCGAGCATCAAGCACTCTATCCCAATGGCAAACCGGTGAAGGAATTGCCCTATCCGCGAGCGAAATCGCATCGCCAAGTACCCATTAGGATTCGCGTGATGCTCTCTGCGAGAGCGCAATTGATGGGATTGACCGGCGAAAACAGATCGGTCGCTTAATCGAGCCATTTGGGTATTTACTGAGCGGGCACTCAACTCTGAAGTTTTACTTCATCACGTTGGACCCGCTCAGATCTTTTCTGAAGTCGCTGACTGCATGAATGGCTGGACTATGCGGCACTGATCTGTGAAAGCCATACGCTCAGCGAGTTCACCTCCGTAAGCTCGGCCTTGAGAACGTTGTCTGAGGAACCTTTTGCTGCTCTTTGCCGTGCCTGGCGCGGCGTTATCCCATACGTGTTTTGGAAGAGCCTGTTGAAACTGCTGATGTTCTTGAAGCCCAAGCCGTAGGCGATCTGCGCAATTCGCCGGTCCGAATGTTCGATCGCAGCGATCTGTTGGTAGGCATGATCGAGCCGTGCCTTGCGGATGTATCCCGCAATCCCGCCAATCGGTTCAAATAGTCGATAGAGTGAAGCCCGGGACAAACCGAAGGTCCTTGCGATCGAGGTGGCGTCCAATGTCGCTGACCTCAGATTTCGATCAATGTATCGTCTGATCGTAATAATCGGGGCAGAGGGAGAGGCGGAGATAAGGGGCTTGGAAGCTTCGAGGTTAGGAACAATCGCCCGAGCGGCAAGCTCGACAACGCCGCTGGCTGCCGCATCTATTTCATTTTGATTCACGTGGCCGGCAACTTCCCTGAGTGAACGCAGCGCTGCGCCAATCACCGAGGCTGCAGCGGACGCTTTCTGGAGGACCAGCCCGTGCAATGCGGTTTCGTCGCCAATTGATGTCAAGAGACGACGGCGCGAAACCCAAAGCGTAATTTCGGTTGTAGGTCCGCCTTGTACTGATGTCTGTCGTGTCATGACTTGTGACAGGTCGCAGATGAACACATCACCCGCTTCAGCGACAAAGTCGGTTGAGTTCAAGATTCCTGCGGTCGTCCCGGAGAGTACGTAGGTTATCGCGAACTGATCCAGTTTGGAGCGGGAGATAGTGTCCAGCGTCCGAACGAGGGTTAGTCTCGACGCCGAAGTGGTCGTCAGCACATATTTGTTGCTGACCAGAGCCGCGAAGCCCCCCTCAAAATCAGCCATTTCAGAAGGGTTGGCTGCAAGGTCAAAAACCGCACCCATGAGTTGCCGCCACTTGCTGAAGGGATTCTTCCGCAGGTCGCTGGGCAGTTCGATGCTGCGCGCAGGCGTGCTCAACATGGGCGAAATCCATCAAATCGTCTCACGTATAAGCCATTTTGTTCAAATTTACTACATTTCGTCTCATAAGATTTGCGTTTAGTTTAATTGGGCGAACCCGCGATTGATGGGCTTTTATCAAATTGCTAGCAATCCTCATGGCTTCGCTTAATTAGCAGTTAATCGGAATAACGCGATTTAATTTGGAGATTTGAATGACGACGTTTACCGCAACGAATGCAGTTCAGACGCTCACGGGCGGGACCGCTGCAGATACCTTCGTTTTTGCCACCGGGACGGCCCAAGCGGGTGACGCTGTAGTTGGAGGTTCGGGCACCGACACAATCGCTCTCGGCTCTTCAAATGAGACGATTGACCTTTCCGTCGTGTCGATCTCCGGGATTGAAAACATCTCGCAGGCTGCGACCAACAGCAGTGACACTGTCACGATCACTGCGCAGCAATTGTCTGCACTTTCGAGCATCAGTCTGGGAACCGGATTCGACACCGACACTCTGAACGTCAATGTTAGCGGAGCGGTCGACATTTCAGGCGGCACGACCGCCACGTTGTCCAGCATCGACACCATCAATGTTAATGGCACAACCGGGGCGGATACGCTCACGCTCACCGGCGCACAGTTGAACAACCTCTTGAATGCGCCCAGCTCGACCAACATCAATCTTGGAAGCGGCAGCGACACGATTGTCTTGAAGTCGACATCCACGTCGTTCAATTCACTTGGTAATTCGAACCTCACGGGCGTTGAGAATATTTCAACCGTCGGTGCGGCCGGCGCCGTGACGTTGTCGCTCGCCAATCAGACCGAAGGCTTCACGATCACGAGCGGAGCCCAAGCCGATACGTTGACTGGCGGCCAAGGTGGCGACACGTTCGTGCTGACTGCCGATAACGTGCGCGACGTGCTTAACGGCGGTGCTGGAACCGATACAGCGGACTACTCCAATTATACTGCCGGACTGACCGTTACGTTGAATACCTCGACCGCTGCCGTTGTTACTGGCTCAGGCTCGACAACGACATTGTCGGACACGATCGCGAATATCGAGAATTTCATCGGTGGTTCTGGCAACGACACAATCAATGGTGATAGTGCGGCCAATGCGCTGAGCGGTGGTGTCGGCAGCGATACCATCAATGGCAATGCTGGCGACGACACGTTGACCGGCGGTGCCGGTAACGACTTCATTCATGGCGGGATTGGTACGGACACCGCGGTTTTCAGCGGAAACCGCTCCAACTACACCGTAACCTTCAGCAGTGCTGGCCATTTCTTCACGGTGACCGACAACCGTGCCGGGTCCCCGGATGGCACCGACTTGGTGTACTGGAACGGCTCCAACACAGCCAGCAACGACTCCGTTGAGAACCTTAAGTTTGCGGACCAAACCGTCGTTATTTGCTTCATGGCCGGCACCATGGTGCGGACGCCTGGCGGCGAAGTCGCGGTTGAAAGCCTGAAGCGTGGCGACCTGGTCGCCACCCACGACGGTCGGATGATGCCGGTAACTTGGCTCGGTCGTCAAACGGTCTCGACCGTCTTTGGTGATCCTCTCCGCGTCCTTCCCGTGCGCATCAGGGCCAGCGCGCTCGGCCTTAACGTGCCGGCGCGTGACCTCCTGATCTCCCCCGACCATGCAATCCTGGTCGATGGGGCGTTGATCCAGGCCGGCGCTTTGGTGAACGGCACCTCGATCACGCGGGAAAAGAACGTTCCGCAGGTCTTCACCTACTACCACGTTGAGCTGGACGACCATTCGCTCGTTCTGGCCGAGAACACGCCGGCCGAGACGTTCGTTGACAACGTCGATCGTCTCGCCTTCGACAATTGGGCCGAGCATCAAGCGCTTTATCCGGAGGGCAAGGTGATCGAGGAGCTTCCCTATCCCCGTGCGAAGGCTCATCGGCAGGTTCCGGTAGCCATTCGCGTGAAGCTGGCGGCTATTGCGCAAGAGCTCGGCTACTATGCTTCTCAGGCTGGCGTCGCCTAAGGCGGCAGCACACCTTGGACTTCAACGGCGGCGCCCGGGCGCCGCCGTTTGCATCAGGCTTGCATTCCATTCCTTCGAGGGGCTCGCTTTCCCTACGGCTACCGCTCCAACATTCGCTCATAAACCGCTTCAAGATTGCGAGCGAAACGGCCGACGTCGAAAAGAGCGCAGACATCCCTCAATCGGCGCGCGCGGTCGCGATAACATCCTAACAGGCCCGGGTCGCGAGCGAGACTAAGCGCCAGTTGCTCGTATTGGCCAAGATCATCGGTAATGAGTTCCGGAAGCCCGGCGGCTTGCAGCAGGCTGGAAGCGACTCGCCCCGCAAAGCTCCGGCCGCGGCATGTCAGGACCGGTAACCCGGCCCATAATGCGTCACTCGTTGTGGTGTGGGCATTCACCGGAACTGTATCGAGAAACAGGTCCGCGAGCCGGTGACGGGCCAGGTGCTGATCGAGCGGTTTCCGCTCGGCAAAGATGAGGCGGCCAGGATCGATGCCGCGAACGGATGCTTCTCGCTTGAGATTCCGTGCCGCCGCATAATTGCCGCGGAGGAGCCAAAGGACGCTACCAGGCATCGAGTGGAGGATCCTACACCACACATCGAAAACGTCTTTGGTTATCTTGTAGTTGTTGTTGAAGCAGCAGAAAACAAAACGCTCAGCAGGTAGGCCTTCTTCCTCTCTGGAAGGCGTTCGTTCCGCAATGATGCGCTTCGAGTCGTTGACCTGATAGCTGTCGGGCAGGTGGACAATTTTTTCGGTAAAGAACGGCTGCTGGTCAATGGGTAGAACAAAGCGATCGGCAATTACATAGTCCAAGAAATCGACGCCGGTGGTGCCAGGATAGCCGAGATAGCTGACCTGAATGGGGGCAGGTCGGTGACTAAAAATCCCCAGCCGCGAATCCGCCGTGTGTCCCTTCAGATCAACCGCAATGTGAACATTCAGCTCACTCACGCGCGCGGCAATCTCGTAGTCGCTCTTTTCTGGAACGCTTTCGAAGACGTCGAAAGCAGAAGCCAACCGCTTGCGCGTGGCGCTCCCATCATCTTTTCCACAGCAAAGGCCGACAATCTCAAACCGAGAGCGATCGTGACGCTCGAAAAGCTCCGCCGCTAGATAGGCCGTTGCATGCTCGTGGAAGTCCGCGGACAGGTAGGCAATCCTAACCTTATCCGTAACGGCTGTTGTCTTAGGTCCGATGGGCTGGACAACAGGCACCGTTTGTTTGGCGAACCTCTGCGCGCATTTCAGTTGCAGAGCTGGATCGTCGCAGTACGTCAGAAACGTGAAAGGTGAGGGTGCGGCCTCGCCGGAATTAACAGCTTGCAGCAACGCGGGTTCTAGTGCCGTAGTACGGTCCCAATCGCAAGCAGCTCGCGCGCACATAGCGAGCGCGTCAAGCGCATAGGGAGATTCCGGCCTCACAGATAGCGCGCGCTCGTAACTAACGACCGCCTCCTCGTCTCGGTCGAGGGCAGCAAGCGCGTGCCCCCGCCCAAGGAGAGCATCGAAGTGAGAGGGATCGAATTCGAGCGCCAGATCATAGCCGGCCAATGCGTCCTGCAGTCGCCCTAGCCGTTTAAGTACGCTGGCGCGATTGCAGGTTGCCAAAACATGCCGTGGTGACAGGGCGATAGCAGCGTTATAGGCCGCGAGGGCCGCTTCCAGCCGATTTAGGTCCGAAAGGGCGTTGGCGCGATTGTTGTGGGCGTCAGCGAGCCCGGGGGCAAAACTGATGGCAAGATCATAGCTTTCCAGTGCTGCGGCATACTTTCTCAGGGAGCGGAGCGCGTTACCTCGGTTGGTGTACGCGTTAACGTAGTCGGACCTGAGGCGGATCGCGTCATCGTAAGATTGTACGGCCTCCGCGAACCGTCCAAGATCAGCTAGGACGTTTCCACGATTGCATAATGTCTGTACGAGATCCGGCTTCAGCAAAAGTGCCCGGTCGGTTGCGGCTAGAGCTTCGCTGAGCCGGCCGATCTTGTGGAGAATAACGGCGTAATTCGAGTGATGAAACGCCGTGGCCTGAGCTGTAGCTGACGCTTGGTCGAGCAGTGTCAGTGCCTCGGACGTGCGATTCTGCTGGTGTCGAAGAACCCCAAGAAAGTGAAGAGCATTCACGTTGACCGGCTGCTCGGAAAGAATTGAGGTATAGATTGCCTCGGCCTCGACGAGCCTGCCTGCCTGATGCAGCTTAATGGCCGCTTCGACCGAATGAGCGGGGCTCATAGCCGGGATCGGTTGGCGTTGCTGGTCGGTCGCTCAGCAATTTTTTGCTGCAAAGCGAGCAAGACCCGTCCCATGACCTCGCCCCAATCACCCGTTGCTCTCTGCCTGAAAAGACGAGCTGTTGGATACCACGGGCTATCCTCCCGGTCCAAAAGCCATCGCCAATCCGGAATGTAGGGAAGTAGTATCCACACGGGCAATCCAATGGCGCCGGCAAGATGGGCGATACTCGTGTCGACCGAGATCACCAGATCCAATGCGGCGGCGAGCGCTGCAGTATCGGAAAAATCGATGATTTCATCGGGGAAATGCCTAGCCCCCGACGTTTCGATAACATGCAAGTCACCGCTGGAAACGTCTTTTTGCAAGCTGACGAGTTCAACGTTCTCCCCTGCAAGACTTAGGTACTTTTCAAGCCCTATGGATCTGTGTTGATCCAACTTATGCAGCGGATTGCCTGACCATGCGATGCCGATGCGCATCTTGCTCGTTGGTCCGAGCCGGCTTTGCCATTGTGCCACCTTGTGCGAAGCAGCGTATAAGTAAGGTGTATGAGCCGGGATCGTTGATAGCCGCGTAGCCAATGCGAGCGGAAGGCTGAGCAGAGGCGAGCAAAAATCATGATCGGGTAACGGACCATCCCTGTCGATGACCTCGAACCCGGGCCGAAGGCTGGATAGTAAACCGACTAGCGGTGGTTCGACTGCTAAAATAACTCTCGCCCCGTGAGCCGTAACGAGATTTGCATACCGACAAAACTGGATAGTATCGCCAAAGCCCTGCTCAGAATAAAGCAGGATAGTTTTGTCTCTGAGATCCTCTCGTCCAAGCCAGCGCGGCTTGCTAAATTTCGTCCGCAGTTGATCGCGCTTATCCACCTTCCATCGCCATTCGTATTTCGTCCATCCTCTTTCGAAGTCGCCAAGCAAGAGCCTGGTCAGCGACTCATTGAAATTTGCGTCGGGATGGGCAGGGGCCGCCATTTGCGCAGCCTCGAAACATTCGAGCGCGTCGTTTACGCGTCCAGTCATTTTAAGGCCGTAGCCGAGATTATTCAGCGAGGACGGGGCATCCGGCTGGAGCGCGACCGCTCGTTCAAAGCACGCGATGGCTTCCTGGTGTAGTCCGAGGTTAGACAAGGCCTGGCCCCGGCCACTATGAGCTGCTGCGAAGGTCGGGTGAAGGCGAAGCGCTTCTTCAAACCACGAGGCTGCATCTTGATATCGCTTTAACGCGGATAAAGCGTTGCCTCGATTATTGCATATTTCTGCAGAGCTTGGCTTTGCCTTATAAGCCCGTTCGAACAACTCCAGAGCTTCCTCTGGTCGCCCCAAGTCAAGCAGCGTCGTCGCTATGTTGTTTGCGAAGGCGGCCGAGGTCGGCTCGAGAGTGCTGGCTTTTCTATAGCAGACGAGAGCGCGCGTGTGCTGTTCGAGTCCACGATAGGAATTGCCAAGTCCGTTATGAGCCTCCGCCATATGTGGATGCAACGCCGCTGCTCGCTCGAGTAGAGCGGTTCCCTCATCAAAACGCTTCAACTCGTTCAGAATCATTCCAAGCAAAACCAGTGCGTTGCCATCATCGGGTGTCAGACTCAAGATCTGCTGGCACACTAAGAGCGCCTCGTCGCGGCGCGACAGACCGAGCAGAGCCGAAGCCTTGTTTCTCATTGCATTCGTGTAGTCAGGCTTGAGTTCGATAGCCCGGGACGCACTTTCAGCGGCTTCTGAGTAACGCTTTAGATGATTTAGGGCGAACGCTCGATTGTTGTGTGTTTCGGGAATTGATTCGTCGATCGTCAGGACACGGTCCGTGTATCTTACCGCGTCGGCATATCTTTCCTGGTCATTGAATACAATCGCGCAATTGTTGAGCGCGTCCAGGAGATCGGGGCTAATCGAACATGCGACTTCAAATGCTTCGAGTGCTTCGCTGTTCCGATTCAGTGATCGAAGTGCCCTGCCGCGAAGATTATGAAGGCCGGGATCGCGAGGAAAGCTGCGTAGCGCTTCGGAGAAGCAATCTAGAGCGGCTGCTGGATCTCCTCCGTTCAAAAGCATCAACCCTTTTCCTTTCAAGGCAGGGCCATAACCTTGTTTGCTTGCGATCGCTTCGCTGAAGGAGTCGAGCGCCTCATGGTTTCGATTAAGGGCTCCAAGAATGGTAGCACGACTATTCAACAGACTGGCATCTCGGCGCGCTGCGATAGCTCGCTCGATTAGTGTCAGAGCTTCACCGTGACGCCGCCGCCCGTGCTCGATTATTGCGAGGTGATGTAGTGCGACGATGTTCGCCGGGTCAACGCCAAGTGCTGCCGCGAAGAAGGCTTCCGCGTCGCTATGGCGTCCCTCGACAAAATGCGAGGTCCCCTTCTGCAATACGTCCTCTAAGGTTAGCTGGGTCATTGCTAACAGACGCCCTATGGCCGATGATGTCGCAATATTCTGATATCAGGAATTTCAGTCGTTTTCACTCAACCGCCTTGAAAAAGAGCTCTGATAGTGAACGGGAGCGGCACTAACTTCACGCCTAAGGGGTCATTGTAAACATGGTTAGAAGGTCTTTCGCAGCTCGTCACGTTGTTGGGGTACTTCGGTTCGAACTCGCCCGAGAGCAAACCATCGATTTACCGAAATCAGGTGGCTTTTCCTTGGATGCCTGCCGCAGATAAACTGAAGAGCAGCTCGCTTGCCGAGCCTAGTTCCAAAGTTGGAACGCGGATTTCTATTGCACCGAAATTCCGCTCCTGCCTGGTTGGGCCTACCGGGCAGGCCTTTGTATCATTAGAAATTTTCATCCCGGGGCTGGATTTCACGTACCGGTTTTTTGACTGCATTGAACAAACTTCAGACTAGGCCGCCGCAAGGCGGCCTTTCTTATGCCCGTCGGTGTGCCGATGAGTCCAATGTTCTTTCGCCGGCCTTTTGAGGTGTAATCGCCGAATTTTCGACCGGCGATTTGATCGGGGATACGGCGCGATACCACGCGCCGTTACAAGCAAGGCGCTTGCCTTTGCAGGTGCTCCGGAGTGACTTGGCCGTCATCCGGGACACGGAAGACTTACTTCGAGCTCTTTGCCGGGACCAGTTTGGTCTAAAATTGGTTCGCGGCAGACCTGATCCTCGTTGCGGCTCGCGGTTGCACCGGCGCCCGTCTGCGGCAATTGTCAATCTCTCTCAAAAATAGTGAGCGCCGGTACTGTGCGGCATTCAATAGACTTTCGAACAGCACGAAGATCTCACGCGCCTGCACATAAACCTCCATGCTAATAGCATGCTGATCAAAATCGTAAGAGGCTAGGCGCCCTTCGATAGCCTGTCTTGCAATCGGATCCAGCCGCCACTCGGCTGCGTTCCGTATGGTGTAGACTTCGGCGTCCCCTCTGCATCCAGGAGCAATGCCCGCCAGGTCGACCCGGCGGAGCGCTGTCTCGATCGCCTTTTGGCGATGATCTTGCAAAAGCCTATGGCGCAACACGCGGTAGCGTAGGATCTCCCAGGAAAGTTCAGCAATGTCGATCGCGAGCAGCCACTCGATCGCGGATTGGGGTGCGATGTCCTTGAAAACGGCGCCACGTAAGGCCTCGTATTGCTCAACGCTTTCGCCCGGCAAAAGGAGAGGCGCAGGGCAGAGGACTTCGAACTCAACTGGCATAGGGGCCCCCGGGCGACGGTGGAAGATGGGCAAAGGGACCAGTCATTGGATCACGCCTCCGGCCTGGCATGGGCTTGAGCGGTGATCCCGGTTATGTCGGGCGCCGCGTGCTCGTGAGCTGGACTTGCGACCCATAGCTCCTTGGCCACCTTTAGCGGTTCGATGTGCATGTCGGCCCACCATGCCCTTTCATTGCCGCGCCGATGCAGATCCTGGTGATGTGCGCGGCAGAGGGGCACCGTAGCCGGCTCGCGAAGCATGCGCCTGTGCGGAACGCAACAGGTCGGCCTATTTGTATCAGCGGCCGAGCAACTACTGCGCTGGGGTAGGTTGAGGTAGGCAGAGTGCCCGGCCGCCGGATCGCGGGGTTACCGCGACCGGGCATATCATGATCGCGCTTCGGTCAAAGATCTGCTTATTTTCGAAATCAGAAGATTAGATCATTAAAACGGGATGTGTCGCCTAACGAACCCACTTGATGGCAAACCAACCGCTGCCGCGCGCCCCTTGGCCGAAGCCGAGCTCCTGAAACGGCCCCGGCCACAGTTGCGATCGACCCGCAGGATGCAGGCATGCGGGTCTTCATGAGCCTGATCTGGCGGCGCGTTGTTCAGGAAGCGGCTAGAGCTGCCGGGGATCATCGCTTTTGCATGGGGCGCTCGGCTACGCTTCGGCCGGTGCCGTATTGATCTTGACGACCGATCAGATGACACGCCCTGCTACGATCGAAATAAAAACCCGCCGACCTTGGGGGCCGGCGGGAGTTGCAGATAGCGAGAGGCGGACACCAATCGCTCCGGTTTGTTTACGACTGAATGCAGAGCCCGTGAACTGCTCCTCTCCATTCATCCTTAATGTCTTTATAATAATCTAAGCTTTGGGACGGGGCCGTGGGGGACATACGCGGCCTTGTGCTTGGGGGGAGGCCCGCCAACTGCCCAGCCCCGGCGGGCCTTCCCTCACCAGTTTCACGCACGTTAAGCACAGCTCTGGTTGCCTCCGCCGCGCAACAGACACCCGGATTTTTTCGACGATCAGGCCGCAGCGGCCCCCCCGCCGCGGCCTTAGTCGTGAGAGCTCTCTAACGTAGACCGTCGGGCCTCAATTCAGTTGCGGCGTAGCTCCTCAACAATAGCGCGCTGCTGATCGATTCCTCTTCAACCAGCCGCCGAACTTCCTCAGCGCGACGGATTGGGTCGAGACTTGTTGGGCGGGTCCGCTCTAACCCAAGGGCGGGCTTGTCGGACGCTATGCCGCTCATTTTAGGTCGTCGCATTTTTTCCGGCCTTAGCCACCGCTTCGATCAGAACCGAGCACTTTTCATATTCCTTCGCATCGCCGGCAACAGTCCCGCGAAGCTCTCGGCATTCGCCGCCGTCGAAGAACCAGCTGGTGGAGCCAACAGCGACGATCACTTTGCATTTGGGGCACGGCACCTGCATCGGCGCAATATGCACTCAGAGTCGGTTCGTTTCCAGTCAGTAGCCCAGAGAGAAGCAGGTCAGGAGATCTGTCCAAAGGGGAGGCATGGTAGGCCTGAGGCCCCAGGCTATCTTCCTAAGGTGCTTAGTGCGCATACACACCAGGGGGCGAAGCTGTGGTCCAACCGTTCGTGCCTGCCGCCCGGCCAGAAGAAAGCCCGCCAACCGCAGCGCGGTACTCGGCAGCACTTAAACCACCCTTCCAAAATCGTTGCCTTGCTTGGCAACCTCCTCAAGCTTCCTCGGCGGAAGCAGTCAGCTTCCTTTCAAGATAATGGATGTGGGGTGCGGGCATAATGGTGCGGTTGCTTGACCGTCAGTCCGCTCGATACTGAAACCAACGCCTAGCCCACTAAATTGGTGAATATGGTGGTCTTTGTGCGTGATTAGAACGCCCGGCCGCAACTGACGCCCGACGCATGCTTTCTGTTTTGCCATTGCGCAACAATTTGGATCCGGATCAGCAGATAACGGTTGGGTGAATGAAGCCATAAACTCCTCGCTCGAAACAGTCCTGATACGACTGGAGCTGGAGTTTACCTCTCTACATTGAAGGGGATTTCAAATGATAGCGCTCAAATTAGTTGCAATCGTGCTTGGTGCAGGCGTTTTCTTCTCTTTGTGGTCCGGCGATCTCGGATCCGACGTCGTCCTCGCCATCATGGCTTGCCTGTCCTAGCGACATATCCGTCACCCTCGCGGCCGGTGCGCTCACATTAAGTGAGAGGCACCGGGCCTGCCGATCTACGGCTTTCCCCCTGAGGTTCGGCTGCGTAAGCACGAAACAGCCTTAGCAACAACCGTCGGACTAGCGCGCTCGCCAATCCGATACGCGAGCGATGTCACTCCCGGCTGGCTCCCAACCAGAGCGCCTGAGGGCAAGATTGGCGGACGTCTTCGCTGCTCAGTCAACGAACTTCACGCCGATCCGGCTGCCGCTCGACCATACCAAGCAACAGTTCTTGATGGCGCGGTTGTTCTCGATCATCAACTTGAATTGCGGTCTTGCAGATCGCGGGTCTGCCAGCTCAATCGCAGCTCCTTCTTCCGAGATGTTGAGCACGCGGCAACGGACACTAGATCCATCGCCGAATATGTAGGCGATCTCATCGATCTCCGCGCGGTCGTGTTTTCGACGCTCGTCCACTGATCAGATCTTTCGATGGTCGTGTAGAAAGGAGATGCCAATCTCCTCGCCATTGACCCATGCCAGCTCGCAGCGCCGATAGGCAACTCCTCTGGTTGACAGCACCAAGAAGAATTCCTTCAGGGCTAGTCCGTCGAGACTTTCGATATGGAGCTTCGCACCTGCTTGGGAAACGTCAGTCATTTTACAAGGCCGGCTCCAGGTCCCGTCGATAGCAAGGATGTGAACATCGATGGGTCGCGAGAACACAACCCGCGATGATTGACGATTTTCCCTGTCAGGGCTAGATGACATCTTAATATCGAATGCCGCTTCATTCGCTCTGTTCCGCCACTTGTTGGATCAGTTGAAACTGTCGAGTGACCTGCAGCGCTATATTGGATCGCTCCCTGCGGAGCGCGGCCTCTTGTTCAGAAACGTCGTGCCCGTCTCTTTCGAGAACTTGGATCAGGATCTGCTTGTCTTCAACCGCCCGATGGCGCGCGGCAATCTCCTGCGTCAAACTGGCCAACTCCAAGTCAATTTCCGAGGGCATCGCAATCTCCTTGCCAAGCAACATTCGCTTAAAAATCGGAAATTATCTGTTATTTACTGCAAAACTCTTACCTCGCGCGTTTGGTGACCTGCTGGTCAAGAGCTGATGCGGTAAGGCGCGCTCCACGCCATCGCGCTGCCGGGCTGGCGCCAACCATTGGCCACGCTGCAGGACGCCCAACCGGGGCGATTATAATAATTCAAATAATTTAAACTAATGCATCGAGCTTACGCCCCAGGGTCCAATTTTCGCCAAGCTCGAATGGCTTTCTGGCGCAGGGGCAGGACCAACTCCGTAGGAGTCCTGCATATGTTAAGACCAGTTTTTGTCGCGTTTGTATTGGTCATTATCGGGGCCACCGCTACAGAAGCGCGCCGCATAAATTATAATGAAGCGCCTGAGTGCAACGTCACGATGCCCTGCGACTTTTCGTTCTCGCAACCAAATCTATTCAGCAATTCACGACGATCGCAGGCGCTTCAGGCGGCGCGCGCTCGGAGGTCGTACGCTGAAGCCTCGGCAGACAGAGGACAAGTCGTTGGTAGCCGGCCGGCAGGCTGCCCTCACGCTTTCTGCGGATGCGGTGCATCCATCAAGGTATTTGGTCGCATCGTACTGGACTTAAATCTCGCATCCAATTGGCTACGATTTCCTCGCGTAACGCCGGCTCCGGGAATGGTTGCCGCGCGGCATGGTCACGTGTTTGTCCTAGAGCAGCATGTTGGCGGCGACGTACGGATGGCATACGATCCCAACTCGGGAGGAGGCGCCACGAGAATCCACGCGCGTTCTCTACGAGGTTATACGGTCGTCAATCCTCGCGCCTGAGGCGATCGCTCGGCCGGTGGGTCGTTGGAAAACGGCCTCCGGCTGAGCGGCGACAGCATCTATCAGCAGGCTCACCTTCCGCTCGTGCGCGTGACCAACCGCGGACTGATGGGTGGGCTACTCTTTGCTCATCGTGCAGTTAAACTGTTGGGCGAGGTTCATTTTATTGTCCGCGAAGCACCGTGGAAACTTCTTCTGGGAAACTAGGCAAAGCAGTTTGATTAGGCCGCAAATCCGTGCTGGAATCGGATCCGCTCAGTACAACCCTCGGCAAGCAGGGGGTACTAGACGGGGGGAAGATTGATGGCTAGGCACTTCGGTTTAAATTCTACATCAGCGGCACGGTCAGCGTTCGCGGGGACCTCGAGCACTTCGCTGGACCGGGCTGTGTCGGCATCGGCATCGAAGAGTCATTTTCCGGACAATTCGCCAATGATAAGGCGCTCTTCCCCGCTCTCCGAATTGCTGTACTCGCCGGCGAGCTGGCGGGGCTCCCGTGTTCGACGATCCATCTCAGCAGATTAGAGGTCTCCAGCACCGGCCCGGCACCACGATAAGCCCGAAACGCAGGCTGCTGCGTGGGCTGGCACCTGCGCTCAGACCCAACCTCTTCAGCTGACAGGAAGAGGTCGCTGGCCTGGACAGAACAGCACCGGCCGCGATCGTCGTGACATTCGCATTCTGTGGCTCATCGGCAGTCCAAGCCGGAGGCATCTTCGCGGAGCTATCCCGATCCCGAAGCAAGGGAGCCGCTTAGCGCTTGCATTTGAACGGATACTTCTAGGTATCGCAATCGGCAGCCAACCTGAGCTTTCTCAGGAGCGGCGCAAACCCATCGGTCGAACATTCTTTTGCTACGCTCGCGAGACGTTTTTCGGCGGGCCGCCTGGCGGATTTTTTTGCGCTGCTTGCAAGCTTTTTGGCTTCCGGCTGCGAAGCGTAGCGATCGTGCCAGTGACGAGGAACGAAATCAGGCGATGGTTTTGGTCGGATTATAGGGGAAGCCGGTCGGGGCTCTTGCTGCACCGCCACGAAGCTCACCTCGGTTATTTGCTTGGGCAGCGCGACAGCACTCTCCACAAGAGTTGGCAACCTGTCAGATTTATTAGTGGTTACAGTCGAAATAGGTCCAACAAACGCAAGCAGCGCATCCGACTGAGGGGGTGCATCCGACCTACGGCCCCCAATAACAATCGAACAGATTGCAACTGAGCCAAGTATCCCGAGTACAATAGTTTTTGGCATTTGCCAGTCCCCGCATTGGCAACGTTAACAACTTGCCACGAATTGGGTCTGGAATGAGGCCAAATTGCTCATTTTGGTTAATTTAAGAACAGAGCATTGAATCGTATGAATGCGGCCGGCGGGATCCGCAAGCAAGTGGCAGCGCCAGCCCCAAGTCCGAATTGACGGCGGCTCAAGGGCAAGCCAGCGTAGGACTGTGCCGCTGGTGTTTGAAGAGAGTAGGGCGCTTACTCGCGTTGGAATGTGCGCCGGATATTGCATTACCTCTTCCAAGCCGCTGTCTCTTCAGTCGGCGCCCACCAAACGCAGGCCTGGTGTAAGGCCGCTGGCATGTTGGTCCGATGCAGTGCAGACCTGCGCAGCTAGCCTTTCAACGGCCCGCCCGTAGACGCTGCAGCCGTGGCGCGAGAGGCTGTCCTGGCCGCGCGTGATCACCATCAGGATTGTGGTCCATTCCTCGCCGGTCAGCGTCACCCCGACGGCCCTCAGTGGGAAACTGTTCATTTCTCACTCTCCTTTAGTCCTTGCCGAGAACCGAATATCGAACTGCTCGGCACAATGAGCAAGCTTGATGCTGCTCCCGCGCGAACTGGCCAGAGGCGAACTAGGCTTTCATAGCGCGGCAGACTTGCTCCCGGCGCTCAACGCGCTTGCAGACATACTCATAGTGCAACGCGCTTTCATCCACGAATGCAAGTCTCCGGTGAGGACGAAATGGCATCGCGTCGTTGGACATCCAATCCTCGCCTCTGGAAACAGGCACAGCGGAAGCGAAGTGCCTCCCGCTCGAGAGCCGAGTGGCAGCCCATTTTGCGCGGCGCCCGCACCTGCATTGCGCTTGGCCTGCGCGTTCGGGAAGCTACCCGGTGCCTGGAGTTTTGTCTCAGCAGTGCTTGTCGTTGCGCCAGCAGCGCTCTTGCCAGTAGATGACTGATTGATGCCGCCTGTGGTCGTGGTCTGGCCGGTCCGGCGTTTGTGGAGGATAAGTGCCAGCTCCAGTCTATCCGGTCGCGCTCTAGGCTCCCCCGTTGGAGGCTCCGGAATTGGCTGGAGAACCACCACCGCCTGCGCCGCCGGCGCCGCTTCCACCTCCGCCTTGAGCGAATGCGGTTGCCGAAAGAGCCATCCAGGCGACCGAAACAACTATCGGTGTCCGACCATGCTCTATCCTTCCAATTTGGACAGGCAATCATCGGAAGGCAGGGGAGTTCTAATGAGATGCCCTGGGCCGCAAGGATTTGCCCACACGTGGCAAGCAGCGCAGTAGCGTGACCTAGCGCCCGTTCTACTTCGGCAAAGCTAGCCGAAAGAAATCAATCACAGCTAGTGTATGAGGCGCCGCCGGACTGGCGCAATCGCACGGGCATAAGGGACCAGCTCGTGTGAGAAGCGGTTTTTTGATCGCTCGAACCTTCGCCGTGAGAACACAGCACGGTGCCGGAGTGAGACAAAGCTGGCCCGCGTCTGCGGAGTTCTCCCACCAAAACAGGTTGCTGAGACTTTGAGATCCGCCGAGCGTAGTCCGTTTCGCACGAATTGTCGTCCGGCTGCGCGTGGATTGCTTTTGGTGCCGACCGCGAAGGGTAAGGTTAATTGTTCCTTTCGATTGTAGGTAACAATTTAACTATTAAGGTCGTTGGGGTGGAAGCTGAACAAGGGGCTGAAATGGTGTTTGCATATTGCCTTATCGGAGCGAGGATTTCGGTCCTTTTGGCCGGCATAATTGCTGTCGGCCTCCAAAGAAATCCATTTCATCCAATCGCGCTGCCGTAGTGCGACACAATGGGCGCTGACGTTCTCGCCGGAGCCGTTGGATCAACTGTCCAAGCCGCGGCGCCCTTAATGGTAGTGACGAAGGAATTTGATGATGGCTAATTGGGAAGCCGAGCTGGAAGCGATGCTGGCGCAAACCAACGAAATTGCGCGGAGGGGTGCTGCGTCAATTGTACCAGGCAAGCAACTTACATCGCCCGTTGCCGCTGTGCCTTTGCAAGGGAATATTGAAGCGGTATCGCCAACAGAACGGAAGTCTACGGAGCGCGAGGAGATCGAAAAGCGCATTGAGAGCTTCCGCGCTCATCAGCGCCGCTTTGCTCGTGAGCGAGAAGACTACGCGGCGGAAACCATCGCCCGGATGCGGACGCTCGATCCGAAGATAAACAAGTAGGAATTCGAACCGGATGATAGGGGAGAAAAGTGCAAGTAGATGGACGTCGCCTGCTATGGCAGGGATGTTTCTGTCGTTGCTGGGCTTGCTCACAGGACTTGGGGAGCAGCACTAACATTTTAGACTTGCGGCCCATCTCGAAGGCCTCATGAACGGAATATTTTTGTGGGCGCTCGAAGGATGTTGGACGCAAGTTCGGCTATCAGCCGGGTTTGAGCGCGTGACCTTCGCTGCGCTGGTGTCATAGCCGTTTGATATCGAACGGAGCGAACCCCGTCCAGGGAGTGCCGCCATCCCCGATCAGACGGGGCGCTCGCGACCACCCCAAAGCACTAGGCAAGCAGTCGTCAACTTCAGAAGGCCGACAGACACAAACCCGGAAGTTGCCAGCAACTCTTGCCAAGCCGGCGCGCTGGGGGCTGCCGCGGTGATCGGCGAAAGCGCAGCGGTGCCCAAGACAGCTGCCAGGGCCGTTGTCGCCCAGTTGCCGTCCCGTAAGTTACTGATTGTGGCGGCCTGGATCGCGCTGGTCGCCATTGTCTTTGCGACCTTGTTGCCTGTCAGCCTCCGACCAGACACCGGCTATGTGAGGCCGGAATGCTTCGTGGCCTACGGCTTGCTGGGGGCACTCTTCGTAATCACTTATCCTTAGCACTTAGCACTTCGCGCGTGTCATGATCTTCATCCTCGGGGGTCGCCGTTTCACTCGAGTTTTTGCAACACTAACCCCCGATAGGCATCAGCACCTTAGAAAAGATCGGTGGCGGAACAGTAGGCTGCAGCCTCGCTCGGCTTGCTCAGTTGTCTTACGGCCGCCGCCTGAGAGATTGATACTGACAGCTCACTTAGTCAGGCCAACCCGCAGTTGACGTTGCCGCCACCCAGTATGCGGAGATAGTGAGCTTCACCGCGGCGGATGTCGCTTCAATCCCATCGTCCGGCCGGAGTGGCCCTAGAAGCCATCGAGCGAGGGACGAACTGAAGGAACTCCCGCCATTGATCGACCGTTATCGGGCAAACCACTGGAGATTGTTCCCATGGTACGGCAATCCTTTGTTGCAGCAGTCGCGTGCGTTGCTCTGGCTTCAACCGCTCTCGCTCAAGGTGGAGGAGGTGGAGGTGGGGGCGCCGGAGGCGGATCGTCCGCAGCTGGAGGCGCCTCCTCCAGCTCGGGAGCATCATCCTCGGGGCCGTCCGGCACGGGTAGCCTATCTCCTGCAGGCGGCCGGTCAGGCGCACCCGTCGCAACTTCCAACAATCCGACCTTTTCCGGTCAAGGGGTGACCACGCCTCTGACCGCCGGTGCCGCTCGCTCCGGTGCAACCACGACCAATCCAGCAGCGGTCGGGACAGCAGGCGCCCAGTCCAACAATACCCTCAGAGGCGCGGGCACCGCCCCAAACGGAGTTCCCATTGGCAGTCCCGGCTCAGGGAAAGGCTCCCCAGAAAATCCCTGGTAGATTGAAGCCCGCTCTCTCGCGGGCTTCTTGCTGATTGCGGCTTCGGCATCGTTGGCGAGAGTGGACGGTAACCTTGCCGCGTTACCTTGATTTTAGCGGATGCTTGCACGGGGCACGGCCACCTAACAGGATTGGAACGCGCCAGTCGTCTGACCGCGTGAGGCCAGAATTTTCAGGATTGGCGAGGGCCGCCAGTGGATATTGGCTGGAAAGCTGGCGGCCCACCTTTTCCTGTGAAACTACGCCGCGTCGGTGCCGTTGCGCGAGCCTGGCCTCGCTGCCTGCGAACGTAACGAAACCGAAGCGAATTCGCGAACTAAAAAGCTTGTATCGTCCCGGCGAATTATTCCGGAACTTGCCTGTCAAGGGTACGCGCTGGCATCACGCTTGCTCAGTCAACATCAAGTGTCAGTCTCAATGTTGAGGCTGTCTCAGGTTGAGGCGAAAACGATGCAAGACATGTCCCATTCCGGCATCACCGGAGAAGTGCAGCTCAGCGCGCTTATCGCCGATCTTTGGTGGCGCATCGATCTCATGAATTCCGACATTCTCGAAGAAGAAGCAAAAGCTAGGGTATTTGACGTGCGCCAGCCGACCTATCCTTTGCTTGCGCTAAACCTCCGATCCCGCCGCGACAACCTTATTTTGACGATCAACGCTCTTGAACATCGCGCAAGGACAGCGCGAGCTGCGTGAGCGAGCCGACGGCAATCTTCGTTAACCCGGTGCCAATGCCGAACGGGCCTGCTTTTGATCATGCGTGCAATTCAACTCGGGCGAGGTTCAATCCAAGGTTTGCAAGATGCTGCTAAAGCTTCTGGGGAACCCAGCAAAGCTGATTGTTTGGGCTGCAAATCCTTGCTCGGATTAAATAACGGGACGACGCTCGGTAAGCAGCCGGTAGCTGATAGGAAGAAGATCGATCGCTAGGCACTTCGATTTGGAGGCTACGTTTAGCAGCACGCTTAGCCCTCACAGCAGGTGGAGCACTTTGAACCTCCTCCGAATGAGTGGACCTGTAGTAGGCTCATGGAGCCCGGAGGTGTCGAATGGAACGTCAACGTCGGTCGTTTACTGAGGAGTACAAGCGCCAGGCCGTCGAACGGGTAGTGTCGAGCGGTCGCTCGATCTCGTCGGTAGCCAAGGAACTCAGTCTGCGCGACTCGGTGCTGCGACGCTGGGTCGATAAGCTCCGGCAGGAGCCGGCATCGGCGGCGTGGCGCCCCCCCACGCAGGCGACGCCGATGTCGGCGGACCAGGCTTCGGAGCTCGCCCGCCTGCGCCAGGAGAACGAACGGCTGCGCAGGGAGCGCGACATTTTAAAAAACTGTCCAGGGCCGTTGCGCGCCTGTGCGGGGTAGAAACAGCACTGTGTTATCCTCTGCGGCTGGGAGGGTAGCGGCCGTCAGCTTATTGGAGGCACTGTCCCCGTTAAAAAACGTGGTCCATGGGTGCATGCGGACTTGAGAGTGGTGACGCCGCTTCGGCTGCGATCCCGAATAGGAAGATGACGATTGGCATAACCCAGACCCTTCCGCTCATGAGTGAATGGAGGATTTGCGATGCCCCAGAGGACGACCGGTGACCGGCCGGAATTGAAGCCAGTCAACGTCAGCGCGGCCGCCATCGACATCGGATCAAAGATGCACATGGCTGCGGTGAACCCGGACTGCACTGACATTCCCGTGCGCGCGTTCGGCACATTTACACAAGATCTCCATGATCTGGCGGATTGGTTTAGCGCATGCGGCGTGACCAGTGTCGCGATGGAATCCACCGGGGTCTATTGGATCCCAGCCTATGAAATCCTGGAGCAGCGTGGATTTGAGGTTATTCTGGTCAACGCCCGGTACGCCAAGAACGTGCCCGGACGCAAGACCGACGTCAGCGATGCCGCGTGGTTACGCCAGCTTCATTCCTATGGACTGCTACGAGGCAGCTTCCGACCCGATGCCGAGATCGCAACACTGCGGGCCTATTTGCGGCAGCGCGAGCGGCTTGTGGAATATGCCGCCGCCCATATCCAGCATATGCAAAAGGCCTTGATGGAGATGAACCTGCAGCTCCATCATGTCGTCTCGGACATCACGGGCGCCACTGGCATGCGGATTATCCGGGCCATTGTTGCAGGCGAGCGCAATCCTGATGTTTTGGCAACCTATCGGGACGTGCGATGCCATTCATCCACCGAGACCATTCGCGCGGCACTGGTAGGGAACGACCGGCACGAACATCTCTTCGCCCTGAGCCAATCGCTAGAACTCTACGACGTCTACCAGGCGAAGATGCTGGACTGTGACCGCAAGCTCGAAGTCCTGATCGCCGCGCTAGGAAATAAAGGGGCAAAGCCGGTCGGGACGCTATCCAAGCCGCGCATCAAGACCAAACAGATCAACACGCCCACCTTTGACGACAGGACCGCGCTGTACGGCGTGCTCGGCGTCGATCTGACTGAGATCCATGGACTGGGTCCGTCGCTCGCATTGAAGCTTATCGGCGAGTGCGGCACGGATTTGAGGGCATGGCCGAGCGCCAAGCACTTCACGTCCTGGCTCTGCCTTGCACCCGGCAACAAAATCTCCGGCGGCAAAGTGCTTTCTTCGCGCACCCGGAGATCTTCCAGCCGGGCTGC
Source organism: Bradyrhizobium sp. Kon69 (assembly GCF_055807515.1). Taxonomy (NCBI): domain Bacteria; kingdom Pseudomonadati; phylum Pseudomonadota; class Alphaproteobacteria; order Hyphomicrobiales; family Nitrobacteraceae; genus Bradyrhizobium; species Bradyrhizobium sp. Kon69. The sequence goes on from NZ_JBVVOS010000041.1 coordinate 37,859, forward strand.
CGCACTGTTGCGGTTGGCGGCCACCACGGTGGGGCGAAGCGATACGGCGCTCGGAGCATTCTATCGTCGCCTGTCCCTACGTGCGGGTAAGTCAAAGGCGGTGACAGCGACCGCCCGCAAGATTGCGGTTCTATTTTACAATACCCTCCGGCACGGCATGAGCTATAGGGATCCAGGTGCCGACCAATATGAGCAACAATATCGCAGCCGCGTTCTCGCCAACCTTCAGCGCCGGGCCAAATCTCTGGGCTTCGTGTTGCAGGCCATTCCGACGGACACCATCGCGATCTTTGCCGGAACCCGGACATGAGTTTTCGCTTCATCGAGGATCACCGCGAGACCTATCCGGTACGCTTGATGTGTGCCGTGCTCGAGGTCTCGCCGGCCGGCTATTACGCATGGCGCGATCGCCCGGTGAGCGCGCGTGCGGGCTCCAATTCCACGCTCCTTGCCGAGATTCGTCAGGTCCATCACGACAGCGGTCAGCGCTATGGCAGCCCGCGGGTCCATGCCGCTTTGCGGACCCAGGGCCGTGGCGCCAGCCGCGGCCGGATCGAACGGCTGATGCGTCGATATGGCATTCGAGCGATCATGGCGCGGCCCCGTCGGGTTCGCACCACCGACAGTCGTCACGATCTGCCGATCGCGCCGAACCTGATCGCGCGTGACTTTACCGCCGCAGCGCCAAACCGGGTCTGGCTCGCCGATATCACCTACATCCCGACCGCGGAGGGCTGGGTTGTACCTGGCGGCCGTCATGGACCTGTTCAGCCGAAAGATCGTCGGCTGGCGATGCGGGATCATATGCAGATCGAACTCGCATCCACCGCGCTGACGATGGCCATCCAGCAGCAGCGGCCGCAGGCCGGATTGATCCATCATTCCGATCGCGGCGTGCAATATGCCTCACGCGCCTATCGCAAGGTCCTCACCGGCGCCGGCATCGTCGCATCGATGAGCCGCAAGGCCGATTGCTACGACAACGCCCCGATGGAGAGCTTCTTCCATACCTTGAAAACTGAGCTGGTCCATCATCGCGATTACAAGACCGGCGCCGAGGCCCAGCGCGATATCTTCGCCTTCATCGAGGGCTTCTACAACCGAACCAGGCTCCACTCCGCCCTCGGATATATTGCCCCGATCGAGATGGAGCTAAAAGCCGTTTAAACCCGTCCACTTTTTCGGGGGAAGATCAGTGCTGAGCGAGCGTCTCTGTTAGGGCTGGCTCGAATGCTATCGGCTTTCGGACTAGGGTGATTGAAGCCAGAAAGGCTCACAATGCCGAAAGAAGAGAAGCCGTGAAGCAGAGCCGTTAGTAATTTTCTGCTCGCGCGACTAAGTAAAAGACGCAAGGCTGCAACACGGGCTTGCGTCGAACCGGGCTTCGGAGGGTCAACGCAACGGCAAGAGCTACGTTGAAGCTGATCCATCCCGCCAAAATCGAAAAGATCGACATGGGTCACCTAGCTGCGATGAGGCGAAAGGGCGTGCGCGCGTTCCCGCAACTTGGAGCGGTAGTAAATCTTAGCGATTTATATCGCGGGCTGCATTCCCGGATTATTACGGGCGACTGTCAAAACCCGACAAGCCTCGCTCGGGTCTGTCTGGTAGAGAGGGGAGCACGTTGCCATTTTTAGATGGTAAAGTTTGGATTATTGCCGGTATCTCAAGGTTGTAACAAAGATGTCCTATGTCGTCATGCCGCCAAATGGGAACCTTTTAAACCAACGATCTTGCAGAGACGCGCCAATCATCCGCTTGGCCCGCTACAAGATACATCGGTTGAAGCCGCTCGGGCAGGCAGCCCTGTTCCGCGCCTCTCTAGTCGTCCCACGGAGAGGACGTTGGCAACTTCGCGCTCCGACCTGCCGAGATGCGCCTCGGACGCGTCCCAGCTTGCAGAGGAATGATGGGCGGCTCCGATCTTCATCACAAGCCCGCAAACGAAACGGAGGCTCTCCCACCAAAAACCCTCCGCTAAAGTGGCTGTTCCTCGCTGTTAGCCCTACCTGGACGTCTTGGTTTTGCTTCGCGCGCTGCGAGGGCGCCGGTGGGCTCTGCTGGCTTGCAAAGGCTTCATAGCCGCCTTCCTCTTCGAAATCGTCGGCGCCCCGGCGTCTTCGCGTCGTTCTAGCAAGCCGATAGAGCGCCTGCACGCCGGCGCCCACGCCGATGACCTCCCGCTCTGTTGGATCATTCATGGTTTTGTAATACTTTCGCCGCTCTCTTTGTCCGATGCTCGGCTTTATTGCGCTTTGAGCGAGGCGAACACATGCTTAAAGACGGCGAATATATCGCATGGTTTCAGACCGAGCGCGGTTCGGGCACCGGCCGTGTTCATCTGAGGAACGGCGTTATCACAGGTGGCGAAACAGTCATGAGTTACGGCGGAACGTATCAGATCGCCGGAACACGATTTGCGGCAACGCTGACGACGTGCCGACACGCTGATGGACAGCAAAACGTTTTCGGTGCTGACGAAGTCGAAATCAAGCTGACTGGCACGGCCGCTTCGAACTACGCTTCGTGCTCTGGCGAGGTTGGGGGGGCTGTTTTTTCAGGCAACCCTGATGCCCGTCCAAGAGGAGAAAAAGCGACCGGACTGGAAGATCAACCCAACACACTTCCATCCCGAACGGCTACCTAAACCCAACGTTCGCTAGGCCGACGGTCTGGCGCACGGCTTTGACACAAGGCGAAGCTTCGCTGGTAAAGTCGGCAGATCAATAGACAATGCCGTGGGATTTCGTGTGCAGTTCTGCGAATTAGAACAAGAGATAATTAGTCGAAGTAAGAGTATTACATAAAAAACCTGAACCAAATGAGTTGCACATGACTGAATGGGGATCGCTCGAACCGATCCTTGAAAGGTGCGCCGTTATCATCGCGCCGCTGAGGCTACTCCCGAGGAGATATTTAATCGGCGCCATCGTCAATTCCTGGATCACCTCCGGCATGCAAAATGGACGCACGCATCCAAGATGCCTGACCCACCACGAACAAAGAAAGCGCTTCTGCTAAACGGATGGATCGAGCGTCGTGAAACGCCTGATGGCACTGAGTACCGCATCACGCAAAGAGGTCTCAACGTAGTCCGCCCACCGAGGTGACCATTGCAGCAGCGGGGGCGAGCTTTGTGAGTGTTAAACGATCCATCTAGCGCCATGGTCCAATGCTCGTGCGAAGCTCAAGAACTTGACCAGCGTCGGGCGCCGCTGTGTTTACGCCGTCTTCCACACGGCGGTGAACTTGCGCGCTGGTGCCGGCGCTGGGTCGGCGCGGTCAAGTTTTCGTCAATCTCGGCAAGTGGCGCCTTGGCTTGCCGGCCTCTGGCTAGGTCGGCGAATTGTCCAAAGTGAACACTTGAGCGGCGGGGTCGGGGGAACAGGCCTTCGCGTGTCGCAAAGGCCGGTCAGACAAAGGCTTGGACTGATAAAGACGATGTCGCTAAAATGTTACCAGGGGGACCCCTGGGGAGCAGCGCTTAAATATGCTTTAGCCCTCGTGCCGCTTTCATTACTTTCACGGTTGCTTTTGAGATTTCCGTCGCTTTTGCCGCAGTCACGACATCCCGGTATTTCGCCGCAATGCAATCAAAGTCTCCAAGGCTGGTAGCTTTGGCCCCAGCAAGCACTGGTTAAGCGCGGTCACGAGCAAATGATCCGCGCGGTTGCCGTCGTCACGCTTGCTACAACATGGCTGGTCGCTTGCTCGCGTGAGGAAGACGTCACCAACTCAACAAATGCATGCGCCGCAAAAATGTACTCGTCTTTCGATCCAAAAAATTTTGATCAATGCGTCAACGCGTGCATCAGATGCGACAAGGGCGTGATGACGACGTGCTCAACGTCATGTCGACTGAGGGGCGCTCGCTGATCTTGCGCCGCTCTCTGGTGCTTTGATCCTACCGGCGGGCCATAGTGCCGCTCGAAGGAGCGGCCGGTAACCTCGCCTCGTTACGTTAATTGCACCAAGCGCTTGCGGGGTCGGGTGACTGCGAAGCAGTATCATTTCGCCAGTCGTCTGACCACGCAAGGCCAGAATTTTCGATTGGCACGGGCCGCCAGTGGATACTGGCTGGAAAGCTGGCGGCCCACCTTCCGCGAGGGGTGGCGCCGGCTGCGACGGCGTGCGTTCACAGGTGTGAACCCGTCCCGCTCCAGGGCTTCAGGAGCGTATTGCATCGATCGTGTGGGCAATCAGAATTGCGACACTGACACCGATGAGAATGACTAACATTCAAATGAACACGTTCGTCTCTCCCGGCCTGGAGTGAACGAGCTCAAGCGTGCACAGTCAAAGAACAACGGGCGTCAATCTTACCTCGACAATCAGCTGAGGACTTGCAGCAACGGTTGCGCCCGCTATCGGCCCTACCGCGGCTTCGTGCGTCATTACGCCTTCACTCGCCGTGTGGCGTCCAACTGCTTCCCAAGGGACTTCCTGTCGGTTGCAGTGCTTTGCAAACGTTGATAACAGGTGGCGGCCGTGCACTTCGCTTGGGGTAGGTTGAGGACGCTCAGGACACGGCCGCCCGGTCACGGGGCGGCCGTGACCACTTTCAGCATAGCATGCGTTGCTTAAATTTGTGTCGGTGAGGGGAACTGTAAGGTTCACCACGCGAGCGTTATTGTTCGCTTATGGCAATTTGAATATTAAACCGCATATTTTATCCCCGTTATTATCTAATATAACCTGCAGGCGCTTCGGCGACACTGCCCTCAGTGATGAAGCGGCGGTTTAAACGCGGCCTCGCCTCCGCGAAGAAGCCATATCCTCTGCTGGCGAAGTCGCCCTGAAACAAATCGGACCGAACCTAAGCCACGTCTCAAGTGAGAGGATGCGATCATGTTAGTGCTGATGAACCTGATCTGGCGACGCCTTGCCTACACCATGCTGACCGGCATGAGGTTGACGCTGGTCCGGAAGTGAACCGCGAGGTCGAGAACAGCCCAGAGCGGAGCGCTAAGCTCCGCGTCCCGAAGCCGTTGTGACGCGAAACACGGGATTTCGCAAATGCGTCAAGCATCCGGTTCGCCGGCGGACGCGCAAGCCACATCAGGGTATCCCTGTACGGCAACTACGCTGTAACACTAACAGCAAGCCTCGCGGACCGTAAACTTGGCGCCTACAAAGGCATCGCGGCGCCAGACCATTTTGCAGAGCGTCATCGCAGGCACTCCGTCAATCAGCAGCTCAAACTCTTTCGGTATGACCCTTAGTCTTGGAGAAAGATGGCGACGCCTCCCGACGACACGTCACGAACATGGCACGAACGAAATCGGGTGCGGCGAAGGTCACAAATCGCGGGCTTGTGGGGCCACTTCGGCTCAAGGAACCATCGGCTCCGAAGAAGCTGGTCCATGTTAAGGCTTATGATGGCGCGGCGGGTCCCGATGCGCCCGATCCACTGCTTGTTGCCATCGGTCGGGTAGCGTCGTACACGGCTGTATCGTGGGTCAAACAACCGCCGACTGATTTCAGCCCAACGATCATCTGTTGTAGTGCGAACTTTCGACAAGTCGTTCTTCGCCGGGTCTTCATAGTAATGCGGTCGCGGATTTGGGTTCCGCTGAAAAAGATCAGTCGTTGTTTAATGATTTAATCTTGGACAGCTCTAGTTTAAATTCGTAGAGTTTAGATATTTCCTTCCCTTGGCGGGTGGCGTGGAGCAAGATACAAATGAAAAAGCTGACCTTGTCCTTACCCTCTGCGGCCGTTTTGACTTTTATTCTGATGACGGGTTCGCCGACAGCGAGCGCCTGCAATGGCAACGGGAATTGCTCCAACGCGCCCGGCCAAATCCGGGGAGCGCCCGGACCGATTGCAGGCGCCGGCCTTCCTCTTCTCGCGATAGGATATGGCGTGTATTGGCTGGTGAGACGCCGTCGAGCTCGATAGTTGCGATTGCTCGCCATTGTGCTGATCGCGAGCGAATCGAAGCGACCAGACGGGAGCGGTGGCCTACGAGCACGCGAAGCGGCCCCGCTAACAGATCTTCGCCATTTTGGGTAAGCGCCGCGCTGTCCAGCTGGTAGGAGCGGCGGCGATGCTGGTTATGAGAGCGCAATCGATGGGTGATCGCCATTCGAGGCTGCAAACTTCTTCCAGCTTGCACTCGTCGGCAATGACGCCGTTGTCCGCCGGCCAGTTAATCGTCGTGCAGGCCGACGCTGGCCCGCGACTAGCCGGTAAACGTGGCGTGGTTCTTGGGACAGGTGCAACGCGCACACGGGTCAGGGTTCTTCTCGACGGCTCAAAGGGCCCCATCACGTTGCATGAGCGGTTTCTGGGGAAACGTTGAGGTGCCAACAACAGCTTGGCTGCTGGATACGAAGCCAAGCTGCATAACCTAGGCCAAAGTTTATCTCCTATAAGAAGGCACTTGAAAAGGGTGTACTGTCGAGAGCTGCGGTTGGTTGCAATACCGAGGCAAACGGCGCCGCCTAATGGAAGTAGGGGAATAAACGGCTCGGTGAACGAAACCAATCGCCCCGTCCCCTTGAAGCTGCCTGGAAACGATCATGGCTCATCCTCGCCCTCACTGGACGAGAGGGTCTTCATATAATTGCACTCAAAGCATTTGTGCTCGCCCAAGGTACGGAGATTTGTTTTGGAATTGTTCGTGTGACTTCGGCTGCGGCTTAGCTTTGGCAATTTGTTGCCAGCCTCACATAATCATTCCGCTGCTTCGCCCGGCCTTTCCGGCCTATTCAGCCTTCGGCAGACGATGCGGGATCGGCAATTCCCCGCGCCGGATCGCTTCGAACTTGATGTTGCAAACCGCCCTTCAAACGGGTCCAAAATCTAACGGGAAGCGGCCCTGGGGGTTTGCGCGGCCTTGCTCAGGAAGCGGAAGTCGCCTACCTCGGTAGTTTTAGCGGGCCTCCCTATGTGCACGAAGGCCGCAAAATTTAAGCTCCTGTAATGGAACAGCATTTTGTTTGCACAATGGGCTGGCTTTGCACCTAGACCCCTTTCACCCGGATTTTTTGACAATGCGCGGGCCGCAGTCTGCCCCAGACTGCGTCTTGTTCAACTGTTGACCTGCCCTGCCGATTTCCTCCAGTTGAAGTTAGAGTCCGGCCTTCTGAAGGACGGACAGATGAAGCGAGCCAGGTTTACGGAAGAGCAGATTATTGGCGTGCTGCGTGAGCATGAGGCAGGTGCGAAGGCTGCCGATTTGGCGCGGAAGCATGGCGTCTCTGAAGCGACGCTGTACAATTGGAAGGCGAAGTTCGGCGGTCTGGACGTCTCCGATGCCAAGCGGTTGCGGCAACTCGAGGACGGAGAACGCCAAGCTGAAGAAGCTGCTGGCCGAGCAGATGCTGGATGCTGCAGCGCTACGCGAGCTTTTGTCAAAAAAATGGTAGGGCCCGTCGCCAAGCGCGAAGCCGTCGCGCACCTGCAGGCCGTCATGGGTCTGTCGGAGGCGGCGGGCCTGCGGCATCGTCGGCGCTGACCGCAAGATGGTTCGCTACCGATCGTGCCGACCGCCGGACACCGAACTACGCGGCCACTTGCGCGAGCTTGCTAATGCCCGTCGGCGGTTCGGCTACCGCCGGCTGTTCGTGCTGCTTCGCCAGCAGGGCGAGCCGTCCGGGCGGAACCGGATCTACCGTCTGTATCGAGAGGAAGGCCTCAGCGTGCGCAAGCGCCGAGCCCGCCGCCGCGCCGTGGGCACCCGAGCGCCGATACTGCTCGAGGCTCGGCCGAACGCCCGGTGGTCGCTGGATTTGTCCACGACCAGTTCGCCAGCGGCCGTCGCTTCCGGGTCCTGAATATCGTCGATACGTGACCCGGGAATGTCTGGCGACCATCCCCGACACCTCGATCCCGGGGCGGCGGGTGGCACGCGAACTGACGGCGCTGATCAATCAGCGCGGCAAGCCGGGCATGATCGTCTCCGACAACGGCACCGAGTTCACCTGCAATGCCATGCTGGCCTGGTCGAAGGAGAACAACATCGACTGGCACTTCATTGCGCCGGGCAAGCCGATGCAGAACGGCTTCTGTGAAAGCTTCAACGGCCGGATGCGGGACGAGCTTCTCAACGAAACCTTGTTCTTCGGCCTCGATCACGCCCGCGCCAAGATTGCGGATTGGGTCGGCGACTACAACGGCCAACGCCCGCATTCCTCGCTCGGCTATCTGGCCCCTGCGGCCTATGCCGCCTACCTCACCGCAACGTGCGATCGGCTGCGCAACCCCGACCAGCTCCGCCGATCGCACGTTGCTAACACCGCGCCAAACGGCGTAACATCCGCCGAGACTCTAACCGCTACTGCGTGAAACTTCAGGGGCAGGTCACTCCAATTTTCCGGAGGCTTGATGACAAACGAACATTGCCTGACTGTGCGTGCTGCTGGAGCATCGCCAAAGATACGAGAACCGTCTGGTGGACCGATCGAGCGGAAGGTCGGAACCAAATTTTGCTTCGAAGAAGCTAAGGCAAAACAGGCTTTCGCCATCGCTTGCGACAGCTTGGACATCGCGTGCCAAGACGGCTAGAGCAAGAGCGTTTATGTTGAGCTGCTGCCGGTTTGATCTGGCGGGCTTCGCACTACCAGTCCGATGTAGGTTGCCTTCAAGGCGGGTTCCTGTCGTCGAAAAGTTATGGCAGGCAGGCGGCGGTCGCCAGTGCCACGTCGTAGCCGAAGTCGCCCGAACAATTCCAAAATGCGATCCCGGCACCAAGGGCGAGTACAAACGCTTTGAGTGTAATCATCTGAATTCCCCTCTCTTCGAATGACGGTAGGACGAGCGCGAGGAGTTTTGCACATCAGTGATCGGCCGAATTCGCCTGGACCACTATCGAGCCCTTGGGACCTCATTGACCTTGAAGGGTAAATCAGCTCTTTGCCGAGAGGACATGACCAGGGTACGCATCCAAGATCCGTAGCCCGCGAGCTTGTTGTCGTTCCGACCCGCCCTGCGGTTATCGCGGTCGGCTAAGCTCTGCCAGACCTACCTCAGTCATGCGATATTCGAGGCCAGCCTTGGTGGAGCGCTGTTCGAACCAATTATTTCGGAGGAGGACAGCCGTCACTTTGGCACGTTCGGCAGCTTCGAACCGAGCACCCAATCGCGATCGCGAGAAGGCCAAGATGTTTCCGGTGATGCTGAGTGAAGATTGTGCTTTGCGCGACGGCGGACGTCTTGCAGTATGGCTTCAAGCCAGCGGTCTGTTTCCATCATGACCATCCTTTCGCATCGCACTATTGAAGAGCAGTTACGCGTCCGGGAAAACACGGCAAGTCTTTTTAAATGATTTGAAGACATTCTTTCGCGGCATGGATCACGAAGAGGTATCGGCTTGGTTTGCACCGGCTCTGAGGCGAAGCTATGCGCGTCTAGCGGCGTGGATGGTGCGCGGTAATCGTGAGCCTGAGCGTAGCCGCATACCAGAGCCGCCGCGGGTCGAACGGCCGGCCCGAACTCCTGATGCACCGCGGCGGCCTGCACCGCCGCGCGCCTAAGTCTGCGAACGCTGTAACCGATCATGACGAACAATCGAACTTTGACGCGTCCATGGCTGCCAGACGAGGAAGCCAAACTGCTTCTCCTCTTTAGCGGTGGCGCGTCGGCTGGGGAGGTCGGCGAACAGCTGGGCCGCACGCGGCAGGCGGTTTACGCTCGCTTGCAGCGCTTTCAAAAACAGCGGGGCCGAACAAACAAAACGAGTGGGAAATCTTTCGCACAATTGGTGAAGTGATGTCTTTGCCGATGCTCCATGTGCGACTGAATACGCCATCTCCTTTAAGATGAGCCTGTTTAGGTTGGGCGAAGGGGTCGGCAGAAGAAAGGGCCGCCCCGCCGGGCGGCCGGTTCGACCAGTGTATCTCACGCAAGTCAAACGATTACGTAAATCCAGTCCCGGCTAAAAGTAGCTTGGGGCCCAAACCTCTGCGCCAGTGAGCCGAGTAGCCCGCCGTTATGTTTGAGCAATCTTTCGTTGTGGCCCGAATCTGTTGTTCCGCTGCGGACCTTCGCTGCTGTGGCAGCGGCGCCCTGAGCTGCGTCTGCCGGCCACTCAGCACTGCTGTCCCCGCCTAGCCCTGATGACCAGTGGAAAGATCGTAAATTCATTTGCTTATTTATCTCAAGTTACAGTTATTTTGTTTCGGCGTATATCAACGGCGTTGGCAATCCGTTATGAGGAACTTGGGCTAGGGTAAATATTGGATTTCCGAGGTTATCGCGATGGCTGCAAAAACGAGTGAGGAATTTAATTTCGCGTACGAGTTGGTAAAGACGGGCGGAACATTTAAACTCGTCGATGCTGATTCCTCGTCACCTGGCGTCAACCCGGTCGCGGTCGGGGTCAAGGCGGTAGACCAGTCCGGAAATGATCCGCTCGATCACGGCGACAAGGTCAAAATCGGCGACGTCGCAAGCGGCTCGCTGAGCAACGGCAACAAATATACCTTCATCGCGACTGCGGATCTCGCTGGCCATAACGGCATCATTATCCAGGACAACCACGGTAACTATTTCTTCCTGACGGATACCGCGTATTCCGGCAATTTGAACGGCCAACACGGCAGGCTGACGAATGTCGACACAACTGCCGAGGTCACATTCTGCTTCTACAGCGGTACGCTGATCCGGACGCCCCACGGTGATGTGGCTGTAGAAGCACTCAAGCGTGGCGACCTCGTGCTGACTCATGATGGACGCACAGTCCCAGTCGATTGGGTCGGCATTCAGACGGTATCGACCGTCTTTGCCGATAAAATGCGGTCGCTGCCGATCCGCGTTCGGGCAGGAGCTTTGGCCGACAATGTGCCGTCCCGAGACTTATTGGTCTCTCCCGATCACGCGCTGTTGGTGGACGGCACGCTCATCCAAGCTGGCGCGCTTGTGAATGGCGCTTCGATCGCGCGAGAGACCGCGGTCCCATCGACGTTCGTCTATTATCACGTCGAGGTGGAAGATCATTCGTTGATCATTGCAGAAAATACCCCAGCGGAGACGTTCATCGACAACGTTGATCGTCTTGGCTTCGACAATTGGGCCGAGCATGTAGCGCTCTATCCAAACGGCAAGCCGGTGAACGAGTTGCCGTACCCTCGCGCAAAATCGCACCGTCAGGTACCAGTCAGTATTCGCATTGCGCTGGGTGCAAGAGCTCAAACCGATATGCCGCAGGACGCGCAATCTGTTGCGTAGTGCGGCAGGTCACAAAGAGGCGGCTTTAAGTCGCCTCTTTTTTTGCCTCTTTGTGATAGCAGTGTTCAGAATTTGGGATCGTCCGGCCCGGCACGTCAACACACATTTGGTTCCAACTCGCCGAGCCATTGGTCGGTGTTGTTATCGGCGGTGGCGTATTGCCCTCAGGCCCGAACGAAAACGGCCAGAGCCGGTAGTCTTGTGTGGGGACGTCGCATGATGAAAACGCAGAAGCGATCATGTTCTCTTAGTTGGGCGCGGAGGTGAGCAATGCTCCCCGCCCCATGTGTAAGATTATCACGGCCGGGGCATCGGGGTGCACCTGCACATCGACGCCTACTATGTCACATCTTTCATGTGAACCTTTGCTATAGTCCGTCGGACCCAATTGAAGCGTCCGTTTCAGCTGTCGATCTGGCGTTAGGTGATTTGATTTTTGAAAAGTCCCATTATTTGAGGGGGCGTATCATGAGTGAGCGCGGTCAGCGCGATCGTATCGTTCTTCTGAGGCAACTCGTTGGGGCTCTCAACTCACAATTTGCCGAACTGCAAGAGCTTCGAGCCCGAGTTTTAAGGGCAGAGCAGGGTGCAGTGCGTAGGTCCTCCCGAGACAGAGCCAGTGGTATAATCGTATCATCTCGTGCGAAGTCATCGTCGGTAATCGAAGTCGCTGGTGTCAGAGCTATTTGCGCCTGACGTGCGCCTTCCCGAATGGAGGAAGTCGTCAGCAGAGCAATTTACTGAGGCAGCGATGCCGCCGATTTTAAACGGCGCGCGTCAGTTGAAGTTGCGCCTTCAATCGTCACGAGGCGGACTAATAGATCACCGTCCCTGACTGTCTTGACTTATTCGTTGTTCCGTCTTTTAAATCTGACAGATTTAGTTTTTTAATTAACGCCGCTCCAGCAGTTGAGCGGTCCTAATTTCCAGCTGGACCTCGAAGGGCGACTTGAGCAGCTTTGCGGATTCGCTCTCGTTCGCTCGGGTCGCGCACTTCCTGTAAGTGATAAATGCTGCACAGACGCGCTACAAGAATGTGGCGATTGGAATGCCGGTTGCGCGCCTGCACGAAGTTGGTGGCGGATCTCGAATAGATCCAAGGGATGGATGTTCCAGGTTGCACCGTGCGAGTGGATCCCGGGGTGTATCCGCCTGGACGAAGCACTGATCCACTGGCCTGGTTCTCCCCCCACGCAGAATCTGCGCGCTAGTGAAACGCTGGGATCATCGCCGCAGGCCGAACGATCGCCGGGGTCCAAACAATTAACATTAGAACAAAACCTCTTTTCAGACAATTGAGCAGATGCTAGTAAGATCAAATTGATTTTTACAGATTTCTGTTGGGGGGCGATTTGAATACCCCATTGCAACCGATGTTCGACGCCGGGGCCGAGTTAGTCTGGGGGTCCATAAGTTCATCCGCTCACGGCTCAGCCGATACGGTAACCATTTCCGACGCGCATCTCCTGTTCTCTGGCGCGTACGCACGGTCGGGGCGAGATCTAGTTATTTCGGATTCTGACCACCGCCTCACAATCCAAGGTTACTTTCACGGCGAAAAACGTCCTTCGCTGGTCTCAAGAGACGGCGCGCTAGTCGATGCGAGAGTTGTCGAAGCGCTAACTGGTTATCAAACCCTCGCTCAAGCCGCGGGAAATGCGGCGTCGGCTGTCAAGGTGATCGGCCATGTTGCAACAGTAACGGGAAGCGCCAGCATCGTTCGCAATGGCGTTACTATCGAGGCAAATAATGGGGACGTCGTCTATCAAAACGACGTTGTGCAGACAGGAAGTGGCTCGACAATTGGTCTGGTTCTGATCGACGGCTCAACATTCAACTTGAGTGCTAACGCACGGTTCATGTTGAACGACTTGGGATATGACGGTCAGAATAATGCGAATGGCACCTTGGTCAGTCTGACCAATGGCTCGAACCATTCTCTGTTCACACTTATGCAAGGTGCGGTCAGTTTCGTCGCTGGTCAGGTTGCCAAGACGGGTGACATGCAGGTTGCGACCCCGAGTGCCGTTATCGGAATCCGCGGCACGGCAGTCCTTCTCAACGTCGATTCAGTGGACGGCCAGGTCTCAATCTCTGTTGCGGATCAGCACGATGGTCAGATCCATTCGGTACAGGTCTTCAAATGCGTTCCGGGGAGTGTACTTCAAGGCGCCTGTGTTGCGGGAGATTCAATCGGGATCGTTACCAGCGACGGCCCTTCGCTAAGCATAACGCCGACCGCCAATCTCGAAGTTGTCACCCAAGTTATCAGCAAAAGCCAGAGCCAGGTTGCGCAGGAGTTCATCGCGTTTCAGCAGGTGTTGACGACCTACGACATTGGAAAGCAGCTGGCTCCGAATACTCCGCCGCCCAGCGACGGCAAGCGAGGCGACGTCGACACTAAGTCTCTACAAAAGTTCGCTGGCAGTCCCCCACCGTCACCCACCGAGGCCTCGACTACCGTTATTGTAGACGACGTGAAGGGACAGGTTAGTGGCGGATCGATCACTCCACCCACGGTAACGCTCGCTCTGATTACCGGAAGTTCTTCGTCGGCAACGAAGCCACTTGTCCCCGCATTGGACACCACGCAAGCTGCCGTTGTGGCGCCATTCGGAGCTGTGATTATCAGCAACACAGGCGGCCCAATCAACCACGGTAGTCAGACGATCAGTGGAACCGCCGGTGCCGCCTTTGTTGGAACGACGGTGACGCTGTATGATACCTATGACGGTGTCACCACTCAGATTGCTTCAGTTACCGTTGGCTCTGGCGGCGCTTGGAGTACGGCCGTCACACTGGCAGGTGATGGTACGCACAGTATCGTCGCCCGTTTCCCCGACGCCAGTAACAATCCGAGTGTGCCCGTTGTTTTTACGTTGGACACCACGGCCCCAACGGTTGCGATCACCAGCACGGGCGGTGCGACCAACCAGGCAAGCCAGACCATCACCGGCACGGTCGACGTGGCCGATGCCGGCGCGACCGTCACCATCCTTGATGGCACGGCCACGATCGGCACCGCGGTGGTGCAGGGCAACGGCAGCTGGAGCGCCACGGTCACACTGAACAACGGCAG
>NZ_JBVVOS010000042.1:0-51427 GCF_055807515.1 Bradyrhizobium sp. Kon69
TGGTCAAGCGGCAGATGTACGGGCGCGCTAAGCTCGATCTCCTTCAGGCTAGGCTGATTGGCGCGCCATAAAAACAATCACGATCATCGAATATGCGTCAGAGCCCCAGTCGAACGCCGATTGACAAGCAAACCGTATTCTGATCGCCAACGTCACAGAAGGAAGAAAGCCCGACAATCTAGGTACGACGTGCTGTGATGATTTCGGCCTCGTAAGGCATCTCGACAAATGCGTTGCTGTCGCGGTGCTGTTCAAAGACGACGCGGAGCGCCGAAAGAAGCGCCTCTTCTCCCCGGTTATTGATCGCCTTCTGCACGATTGTGAACGATCGCGCGCGATGCTCGAACCGCTCCCGATCGATCAGCTCGGTAAAAACGAACGCGTCTCGCCTGATGTCTTTCAGGCCGGATTCGGCTCTTAACTCGGCCGAAATATCAATCTCAGAGTAGCCGCCCTCAGGTCTGGAGTGCCGACGCCGGTGGTAATTGGGGAGTGCTGCCTCGATGACTGACAGAAAACCATCCGCGAAGGCACTATCCCTGTCGTAAGGCTCATATTGAACGATCGCGAGGAGACCACCAGGCGCAAGGACACGCTGGGCCTCTCGATAGAAGGCAGGGCGATTGAAGCGATGCACTGCACTAGCAGCCGTCACCAATTGAGCAGAGCCGTCCACCGCTTGCAGATTTTCGGCGACCCCATCCGCATAGTCCACGAGCATGCCGGTTGGCGTCTGAGATTCAGCATGCCGCCGCATATGTTCATTCGGTTCAAGTGCGAAGATCTGGAAGCTCGAGCCAAAAACCGTGGCAAGGCTTCGCGTGAATAGCCCTGTCCCCGCGCCGACCTCGATGATGCGGCCGCCCGTGGTACCACGGAGCACGGACCTCAATTGTTCTGCGATGCGCGGTGGGTACTCCGGGCGAAACTGGTAAAAGTGCCCGAGGCCATCAAAATCGTCCCAGGGCCTATGAATCCGGCCCGATGCAGCTTGACTGGTTGTCGTGCTTTCTGTGGACATGTTAATTTCACCCAAGATCTTAGATCACGCTGCGCCTAGGCCGATCGGTGCCTGTCGTACTCCGCCGCGATAGTCGTGAGTGCCCTTTCGAGGGTTGAATCGTCTGATGGGTTGCCGAGGCCGAACCGGATCGCTCGCGGCGGCTCCGCTTCACCGATCACGAAGCCATCGCTCGTCGAAACAAGCACGCCGGCTTGCTCAAGTCTCGCGGTTAGATCGGCACTTGTGACGCTAGGCGGCGTTGGCATCCAGACATGGAGACCGCCATCCCCAAGTCGGTGATCGATGTTCGTGAGATACTGACGGACCAAAATATGCCGCGCGGCGGTTGCGCGACGAACAGCGTCGAGCATCTTTCCCATCGATGCAGTCTCAATCAATTCTGTGGCGAGCGCGGCGCTAAGAGGTGCCGTCATCCAGAACGTAGCCCGGACTCCCGGCCAGAACAGGTTCGCCGCAGCCTCCTTGGACGGCGCAACGACATAAGCTACTTTCATTCCCGGCGCCACACTCTTGGCCAACCCGAGCAGATACCAGGAAATTTCTGGGGCAAGGGCAGATAGCGGTGTTGGCGCATTTCGGGGAATAAGGCTATAGATGTCATCCTCGATGATGGAGACGCCAAACTCTCTGGCAATCTCTGCGATTGTCTTGCGTCTTTCCAAGGACATGGTGACTGTGGTCGGGTTTTGAAGCGTCGAGAGCGGATATAGCGCTTTTGGACGATGCGTCCGGCACACCTGCCGAAACGCGTCCGGGATCATGCCATCGTCATCCATCCGGACTGGCGCGAGCTTTGCGCCGTAACGCGCTGCAAACGCCTTGATTGGCGGATAGGTTAGCTCATCGACAGCCAATATCCCGCCTGCGCCGACAAGGCCGGGAATGAGCATATTCAGAGTACTTTGTGTGCTGCTTGTCAGGACAATACGCGCTTCATCAGCTCGATAACCCAGGCGCGAGGCGCAGAGATCAGCACCCGCTCGTCGGTCGGCTTCGGTCCCGCACCAACGATGATGCCCAATGATTTCGCTGAGAGCTTCCCTTGCCAAAATACCAGTGATTGCAGTGCTCATGACCGAATCAAAAACATGTGATACTGGCGGTGGCGGATTCAGCCTAAGTGCGATCGGGCTTTTGAGGCGTTCGTCAAATTGACTTTGAAGCGGGATTTTCACGGCAGGTGTTGCTGCAAACGGACTCTTCATTTTGAACCTCCTAGGCGGTCCTGGATCACACTGATGGCCATGAGGGCAAACGACACCGCAATTGCTCCGGCCGTGGCGATCGGGATACCCAGGCCTCGGATTGCCGGGACCTTCACGAAGGCGCATACGTGGAGGACTGCAAGCACTGAAAAAAGTAGGGGCAGTGTCGTCTCGAATGTCTCCACGGACATTAACGGTCGAAGCAACAACATCACAGCGAGTAGGGGAGTATCATACGAAACCGGAATCCCGATGAACCGAGCTTCGGCCGTTAGTCCGACGTTCTCGAAATAGCTGAGCCTAATCGCGCCCGCTAAAACGAGAAGCACACTCGCTACGAGCGACAGGGCAGTTCCTTGACTGATAAGGATGATCACTGCAGCCGGGAACACGACTCCATGAAAGAAGTCGGCAAATCCATCAAAGCTCTTTCCGAACTCCGGTACACCTCGACGGCGAAGATGGCTCGTCTTGCGGGCAACATGCCCATCCCAATGATCCAGAAACCAGGTCCAGAGCATTGCCGCAACGCCGAGCTCGATCTTGCCGTTGAGGGCCAGGAACAGCCCGATGACGGCAAACAGATAGGCGAGGGCGGTGATGGCATTTGCGTAGTCACGGAGATACCCGATCATCGCCTTGCTCCCGTCGACGGCGCGAAAATCTTCTCCGCTAGGCGCAGATCATCTTCGCAATCGATTTCGAACCAGCGGGTATCGCTGCAATCCGCCGCTGAAAGCTGCAGCTCTCGCTGCTCGACAAGCCGTGCGAGGACCTGCTCAACATAGGCCGTACGATGCCCGCTTTCCACAGCCTGGTGCAATGCTGGCACCAGCTGTTCGCGCGAGGCGTCTGCGGAAAAGCGCGTCAAGTTGATGGTCTTGAAGAGACCCCTGGCCTGGGCCTCGACGGGCGTCTGGTTCATGACGAACGCGACGATAGAACCATCGTCAACCAGCTTGACGGCGGAACCACTCATTGCTGCGTTGAACGCCGCAACAGCCGCTACGCTCTGCTGGGTAGATGAGACCGTTCGAAGTGTTCTTTCGAGGACTTCGCGCTCAAAGAACACATCGCCTTCGAGAAAGACGGTGTCGCCGGCAAGCATTGTATTTCGCGCTAGCCATAAGGAATAGGCGCTGCCGGTCCGATCGAAGATGGGATTGTGGACATACTCGATGTCGACCTCCTCGAACCGATGGCCGCAGGACTGTTCGATGGCTTCTTCGCGATAACCCACGACGATGGTTGCTTCGCGAGCCCCGAGCTCAGACAACTGATGCAGCGCGTTGTGCAGCATCGGGGTTCCGTTCACCTCCACCAAAGGTTTCGGAACGAATTCCGTGTAGGGGCGCAGCCTGGAGCCCATTCCTGCGGCAAGGATCACCGCCCGTGTACCATTGAGCATTTTTGAAACGTCCTTCTGGCAAGCTTCAGGCCGTTGCTTGCCTGGTCTTCAGGCTGTTCAGGGTCTCGACGACGCGTTTTAGTCCCGACTCCAGCAGGTCTGGTGGAGCACCGAAGCAGAGACGCAGGCCATTCACGTCGCCAAAGGTACCGCCGGCAACGGATCCCACATCGGCTTCCTCCAGGAGCAATCGTGCAATGTCGTCGGTCGATCGAACGGGACCTCCTGCCGGCAGAGCTGAGACAAGCCTACTCAGATCGAGATAGAAGAAGAACGAGCCATCGGCACTCGGCGGGGGCACGTCCTGCAGACCAGAGAGGATGCGAAGACCATTGTTGCGAGCGTCGGACAGACGCTCATGCATCTTCCGTTCAAAACTGCCGTCGCCGACTTGAAGGTGATGCAGGATCGCGTGCTGTGCGATTACATTGGCATTCGAGGTCGTATGGCTCTGCAGTTTCTTGGCCGCGGAAACGATCTCCGGAGGAGCTGCGAAGTAACCCAGACGCCAACCGGTGATCGCCAGCTCTTTTGAGAAGGCGTTGACCAGGATCGTCCTTGAACGGACGCGGGGATGCGCCATGACGATCGACTCATGGCGCGAACCGGTGAAGACCAAGCTGGAGTAGCATTCGTCGGAAACGATCCAGAGCTGATAGTTGATCGCGAGATCGCCGATAGCTTGTAGAGTCGTTCGATCATACACTGCGCCAGTCGGATTGTTCGGCGAGTTTATGATAATGGCTTTCGTGCGCGGTGTGACAGCGGCGCGAATTGCGACGATATCAGGAGTATATGTCGGGGGGCGAACATCAACGAACACGGGCTTTGCGCCAGCGAGAAGAACCTGGGACGGGAATGTCGGCCAGCAGGGGCGAATGATGATGACCTCATCTCCGGGATTGAACAGGGCCAAGGCAACGTCGAGCAGGCCCTGCTTTGCGCCCGCAGTGATAGCGATGTCATCCGTATTCCAGCCGATGCCTGTTTCCGCAGACAGCTTTGCGGCGACAGCGCCGCGAAGCGGCGTCAGGCCGATGGAATCGGTATACCGGTTCGCCCCGGCATTGATGGCGGCAATCGCTCCTTCGCGAACGGATGATGGTGGCTCGATGATGACTTCGCCGGCGGCCAGATCGATGATCTGACGGGCGGTCGCGGCAGCTATCTCAGCCGCCTCACGGGCGACGGCAGTGCCCGAACCTGACAGCAAAGACATCCGTTGCGCCAACATGCGCGCTCCTCCTGCATCGATTGTCGAGTTTGTTAAGTGATCGCAACCGCTTCGCCGCCGGTACGCGATCTGCCTCGGCGGATATCACTCTTCCGTTCGACAACCGCGTCGTAGCCAAATGGGGCTTAAGAGTTCATTGAGGCCGGCGACCTCTTCATCGCGCCAAGGTGCCCTTCATGCACTTACACGAGGAAGGAGGGGCGCGGTTGGAGCAGACCTGAGCACACAGTATTTTGCAACCGAGGAGCCAACGCGTCGATCGCGGCCGTCGGCCAGAACAGATTGTGAGTGTGTTTGCATACTGAACTCCTTGCAGCTGATGTTTGCGTAGCCCGATGCTCATCCGCCAAATAGTTTGCTCCCATCACTAGATCAAATACTAGCGTTGGTAGTTGACCCGAGCGCAAACGTAAGTCGTTAGAATTGAGACGAGAGTTGCGGCTCTATGATGCTCGGAGTCGAGCACGTCTCAAGTTGCCATTGGCGATGGCTTCTATCATTTGCAAGCATGTCGATGCACGAGGCGGTTGAAACATGCCGCAGTCCGATGCTGAGAGTGCCGCCCGCGCCACCGACGAGGCCTATTGAGCTCACAGTGGCGCGGATAAGCGATGCATCGATGTGAACGACCTCAGCGGTGGCGATCTTCGCCTTGAGACGGGCCCCGACCGTCCGCTTGAAGATCATGCGGTGGCGCTCTGCACCCCACCGCTGGCGGATGCGTATCAAGCTGGTCGGGAAGAGCGTCATGCGGTCCGTAGCCGACGAACCATCGGATGGCGACATTGACTTGAGCCTCCGACCGTCGTCGATGCCCAGTGACAGCCCAGCGAGCATCGACCGTACAGCGACTTCCGGATAATCGCCCGGCCATCGCCGAGGCAATAACAGTGAGACTTCGTAGTGTAGCCAAGAAGAATCGAGTACGCGATCGACCCGAACCGCCACGTGATCGTCGGGGATTAGCTGGCGAAGCGAGCCGGTGACGAACAGCTCCAGCTGATCCTGTTCCTTCCCAGCATGTGGCGCCCCTCCGATCGCGAATCACAAGGAAAACGGAATCAGTCTGCGCGAACTTTTTCAACGATCTCCCACCCGGCAGCGCTGCGGCGTGGCGTTCAGCACCTTGGCGGCGGCGGCCTTGATGCCCTCGTGGCGTCCGAGATTCACCAGCTTGAGGCCGCGCAGACCCCGGCTGGCGAGCCTGCGCAGGCCGACATCCATGCCGGGAACTTCGCGCCGGCCATCACTGTACGCCGATCGCGACGATCCCCGCGACCGAGCCAATGCGCCCCTGCTGGCGCACCTTCACGTAGGTGGCGTCGATCCACAGAGAGAGCCATCGCCCTCGACCGGACGGGCGAGGAATGCCCCGTCAACTATCAAGCCTGCTAATTGATCTAGATGTCAGAAAGGGGCACTGGTTGCCGAATGAAGGTTGGGCTGCTCAGTCGGGTTGCTCAACCGTCGCTCCTGGGGCGTTCGGCATGAAACATCAACCACAATCTGTACTCGCCAACGGTCCTGATCGATGCACCGCATCCTCGCCCGCAGAAATGCTGCATGCACAGGTTTGCTCCAATCTTGAACTCTCCGTCCTCATGGAAGCGCATGACGGCCTCTCCGCTGCGATCGCCGAGCGCGCAGGGTTCAAAGGTCTCTGGGCGTCAGGTCTTTCAATTGCTTGCTCTCTCGGCTATCGTGATGTCAACGAAGCGTCATGGAGCCAACTTGTCGATGCGGTCGAGCGGATCGTGGACTCAACCAAACTGCCTGTTCTGGTTGACGGGGATGGTGGCTTCGGGAATTTCAACAATGCACGCCTCCTCGCCCGCAAGCTCCGTCAGCGAGGCGCTGCGGGCGTTGCGCTGGAGGACAGCTGCTTTCCGAAGATGAACTCGCTCATTGGCGATCGTCATCCCCTCGCCGATATCCACGAATTTTCCGGCCGCCTGCGGGCAGTTAAGGATACAGTCGCGGAAGACTTGGTCCTCGTGGCCCGGATCGAGGCGTTGATCGCGGGGCATGGAATGGACGAAGCAATTTTACGCGCTCACGCTTACGCAGACGCGGGTGCGGATGCGATCCTCATTCACTCGCGAAAGAGCACCGCGGACGAGGTTCTTTCCTTCACGCGCACCTGGCAAAGCCGATTGCCCGTCGTGATCGTGCCAACGACATACTATCGAACACCGGTCTCTGCGTATCGTAATGCCCGCATCTCAACAGTGATCTGGGCCAACCACTCAGTGCGAGCTGCGATAGCGGCAATGCGGCAGATCTGCCGTCGCATCATTGCTGAAGAAGGCGTTGCCGGTATCGAGCCCAATGTTGCGACGCTCGACGAGGTCTTCGAACTGTTGAGGTATGACGAACTTGCCCGCGCGGAAGCGCGCTATCTTCACCCTCCTGACTGAGGGCAATGACCTCTCATTTACACGCAACAAACTCGTTCTCGAAGGACCACCGCCATGCAATCGGCCGCCTTACTGTCACGCTCCACCGCATTTTTCAGCGAAGCACAGGCGTTCCCTCCCAAAATTGGATGCGCCATAGACGGGCGCGACAGCTCTTGCGCGGCTGATCCGAACATGCTTCAGATCTACAAGCTTGTTTCTCTCTTGAAGAAGCGCCAACGCGGACAGTGATCCGTCTTCCTCTTCAAGAAAGCCGGTAGACTCCACACCGCAACAGCAACCACAAGTAACATTTGAGACCGACGGAGAGCGCTCATGTTGAGGCAACGGACAGTTCTGCTCAACTCTTCGGGCACCGCCGCCAACGTGACAGATCTGCGTGGCGGCACCGTCCGCAACGTGTTCTCTTTCAGTGCGCGCCGCTGGCGCAAGCAGCTGACCCGGCTAGGGTTGATTGGGACCATGGCTGTCGCCTCAACTGTAGCTGGCAGTGTCACCGATGCGATCGCGGGAGACGGGGCGAAGGCTGGCATGCAAACCCAAATCGGCCGGGTGCAGCTGGGCGCTAAAGCCATCTCTCTACCGGTTCCCGCATGTGGCGAGACAACCCAAAAATTTGGCTCCAATGATCCGGACGATCCCGTCGATGGCACCGTCAACACGACGATAACCGAGTGGCTGGCGGCCGGCAACAAGGCCGCTTGGAAATCCAGCTTCGGTCTGGATGGGCCCGCTCTTGGCGACGCAGAGTCCGAAATCGACACCTCCGGTTACGGGAAGGATCTTTTCCTGACGGGCCCCGAAGCCACGACCCGCGGCATTGATCCGCATCGGAAGCAAATACTGCCGCATCGCGGTCTATTCGATAATTCCAAGGGCATTCTCGAAAACACCATTTCAGCCGCCGACAACGCGCTTAAGCACGGTTTCCACGGTGTCGAACTCGATCTTCGCGCGGATAGGGACGGTCATGCCTGGATGATGCATGACACTACACTCGGGCGGGTTACCAACGATCCGAACAATTGCCCGATTTCGGATGTCTCTACCGAGGAAATCAAGAACATGAACCTCGATATGGAATCCCATCAATAATGAACGACTTCCGGCGCTTGACCGCAACGGCAATCCGCAACAGATGGAAGACTTGCAGAAGATCATCAATTATGTTCGTGAGAAGAATAGAAACGGCGAGGAGTTCAACGTTATCATCGACCCCCAAGGACGAGGTATCGACGATCGCAACAATCAAGGCGCTGTCAGCGCCTAAGAATGCTGACGTGGGCAGGCACCTCGGCATCAAGATCTATTCAACCTATGTGCCAGTACCGACCGGGTTATTGCGAGCTGGGACAGCAAGACCACCAATGTACTTGATGCGCTGAACCAGGCCAATGTGACTGTCCAGCCTGATAACAAGCTCAATCTGATTCCGCTTCTCATCAAGGCGGAAGACGTCCAGTCGTCTCACATCGATAAAGACCAAGGCGACCCAGGCCAGCGATTGGCTGACCTCCTTCGACAAGCTGGGCCATCTCACCATGGTGGAAATCTCCCGTTTCAAGGGAACCGACAACTTCGACAAGATGAATCAGGTGGCCGCGACATTCCAGGCCGCGGGCAAGAAGTTCGCCAGTACGCCTGTCACGACGTCCTATATCTCGGAAGCGTTCTCCGTTAACGGGCAAAAATTTTACTATAGTGCTCAGGGTGTGCCTATCACCCTGCCCGGCCGTCCCGACATGGAGTTCCGCGCCACTTTCGGCGCGCTTGAGCCCTATGCCGACGTGCTGCTGTCCGACAATGCTTATTTGGAGACGCTCTATGCCACCGGCTATATCACTGAGGGCAGTGATGCGGATTATGCCTTTCCGACAGATGCCCACCACAACCCGGCATCCATTATCGACGCACCGAAGTATATCAGTGGTAAGCCGAGCTGGATGAGCGATCCACGTCATCGGTGAGCCTCTGGCCCCTGGTGATCCGCACCACAATTGTTGCACGCCACCTGCAGAAAGCTGCGAAGGGATGTGATGAGCTGGCCAGTCGAGGAAATCCAAACATGAAGTCCTGCAAGAGTAGGACCGCCTCAGTTGGCGGCCCGCCATCGTGAATCGGCGGACGAGACCGCGCTTGACCTCCGCTCGCCGCATTCACGCAGAAGCACGGAGCGCTAAGCTCGTGCAAGAGAGCAGAAATGCAGCAACCATTGTTACCTAACCATCACATCGTTCCGTCACCGATAAGCTCAATAACCATCGGCCAGCGCCAGCGCCAACGCGCCGGACGTTCGACTTTCCTCGGGCATCGATCTCGACTTACCCGACAAAAGCTTGTGGCGTATCACCACAACACTGAACACGTGGCACTGAATTCTTGGATCGGCCTGAACCGGCTTGTCTGACTCCTTAACGCTTGGGAGTGAGCACGCAATATCAAGCAACGATGAAGGGGACGCGCCCCAAGAAAGCCATCCTTCGCCGCCGGCTTTGGATCTCGCTTGAGGTCGCTGACGGATTTGCGGCCTAAGCCGCGAGTTCGAAGGAGCGCTCCACGCTTCCTCCGCTCTTAGTACCTTCGGCAAGGTCTCGATTATCTAATCTAGCGTCAGCTGGTATGCCCGGCTCAGCAAGCGCTGAATCAGTTCATCGAGATCTGCCGCAACACTGCACCGTTGGCGCTGCTACCGGTGTTCATCCTGCTACTTGGCGTCGGCGAGCTGTCGAAGATTACCATGGTGATCTATAGCTGCGCCTGGCCGCTGCTGCTCAACACCATCGCCGCGGTGAAGCCGGTCGATCCGCTCCTGATCAAGCGGCGCGGACGATGGGCGCGCCGCCGCCGCAACTGTTCCGCAAGGTGATCCTTCCTGCGGCGATTCCGCCTATCTTCGTCGGTATTCGGCTCGCGAGCGCATCCGCCATTCTGGTGCTCGTCGCTTCAGAGATGGTCAGTGCGAAGGCCGGTCTTGGCTACCTCATCATCAACAGCCAGTACAGTTTTCTGATCCCGCAGATGTATTTTGGTATCTTGGCCATCACCTTAATCGGGTTGACGTTCAACGCCATCCTCGAAGCGTTGGAGAGGCACTTAATGCGCTGGAAGACCCAAGCCCCGGCCTAGGGCGGTTGGTTTTGTTTCGAGGCGTCGCCTGATTCACCGCGCCGTGGAGCATTTTACGTCAACCACACATTGTTGCCGGTCGACGAGCCGCGTCCGATCGATCCGACCGGAATGTTGGCGCGGGCGTAGATAACAACGTCGTCCTCACCAAAAAGGTGCCGGGCGGCGCCTTTGACGCCGTTGCCTTGGTTATCCATGAGGAGATGGCGGGCGCCGAGCATGACGGGCAACTCGACGTAAGTCGCCTCTCATTCGGTGAGCCTGAAGATTGGCGGTGGCCCCCGGTAGTCCTACTGATCTATATCCGTTTGTAGCGCTGCATCCCGCTGCGGCGTCGCGCGGGATAGATTTTTGGTGGGGAATGTAACCTAGCACTACAGTTGCATCTTTGAGTGGCTTCTGAATCGATAGGCAACCATGATTCGGGAGATCATGGATGGCTGTAGCATCGATTGAGACGACGCTTGAACTGTGGCCATCGTCATTACGGGATGTGAAGCAGCGGATGCGCCCGCTGTTTAGTCAGGATCGGTTGGCGGCGTCGGCAGGGCATTTTCTCGACGGGTTGCTAGGCAATGAGCCGCGCAAGACTGGTTGGATGCGGGCGGAAGCAGCAGGGGATGCTGGGCCGTGGCGTCAGCAGGCGATTCTGGGCCGCGGGAGCTGGGATGCTGATGCCCTTTGTGAACTGGTGCGGGACTATGCGCTGGAAACTCTGGCAGACGCTGATGCGGTTCTGGTGATCGACGAGACCGGGTTTCTGAAGCAAGGCAAAGCATCGTGCGGGGTTGCGCGGCAGTACACCGGCTCGGCAGGCAAGATCACCAATTGTCAGATTGGCGTGTTTGCCTGCTATGCGTCGCGTCACGGCCACGCCTTCATCGATCGCCGGCTTTACTTGCTGAAGGAGTGGACGGACGCTCCCGCTCGGATGAAGGCGGCGCGGGTTCCCAAGGACATGTGCTTCGCGACGAAGCCGCAGCTTGCACGGAAGATGATCGCGCAGGCGATCGGAGCCAAGGTGCCGTTCTCCTTCGTTGCAGTGGATAGCGTGTATGGAACGGGCGACATCGAAGCCATGCTGCGAAACGCCGGCAAGGGCTACGTCCTGGGCATTGCGTCTAACCATCAGATCCGCTCTTGGGGCAAGGCGCAGGTCTTGGTCGACACCGCTGGCAATGTGGCGCAGAGCCTTCCTGGCAAGGCCTGGCGACGACTGTCAGCGGGCGACGGCACCAAAGGGCCGCGGCTGTATGATTGGGCCTATCTCGAATTGGCCGACCTCGAGGCTGGAGACTACAACAGCACGTTGACCGGAACCTGGACGCGAGGCCTGCTGATTCGCCGCAACATCGGGCACAGCGAACTCGCCTTCTTCTCCACTTGGTGTCCGAAAGGCACGTCGGCGAAGAAGCTGGTTGCAGTAGAAGGCAGCCGCTGGTCCATCGAAGATGGCTTCGAAACCGCCAAAAACGAATTTGGTCTCGATCACAATGAGACCCGATCCTGGCACGGGTGGCCGTCATGTCTCGCTGGTCATGCTGGCCTTCGCCATGATGGCCGCGATCCGTCACCGAGCTAACGCCACCGTTGGGGGGCCCAAAAAAAGTTGCCGCGCCGATAGATCAAACGCCGCTCCTGATCCGCTGGTCGATCCAGGAAATCCGTCGGATCACCCTCAAGCTCGCGCAACGGCGCATCCAACCCGCTCGCATCATCGCATGGTCGCTCTGGCGACGCGCTCACCAAGCCGAAGCAAAGCGAGCGCACCTCAAGCAAAAAATGCAACTGTAGTGCTAGCCCTGGCGAATTTGCTCCGTGTAGTGAGCCAATCGGCGACGCACTTCCTGCACAGGCAGGCGGCATCTCGGATGGGCCAGTAGAGTGTTCAAGCCCTCGTGCAATCGGCTAAAAGTGACATGATTTCCATCGGCGAACTGGTCGATCAACCATAGGACGCCGTGGATCTCGATCTGTTCGGCGAGGGCGAGCTCGCACAATATCCCGTCGCCGGTAAGCAAGGTCCATTGGCGGGACTCAGCGATCCCAAAGGCGAAGGTATCCGGAACAGAGAGACGTGCATTGCCTCGCCGAACTGTTGTGGCGCGGCTTAACTCGTCGGGTGTCAGGACCTCCACCCGAAGTCCCAACTGCACCAGCTCGTCGCCGAGAGCGCCTGTCAGCTCCCTATCAAAAAGCAGGTCGGGCACGGCGAACTCGAAAGGCAAACGGGTAGGGGTTCTAGGAAATAGCCTCCACGTTAGACGGTACCGAGTCTGACGTCATTAGAATGCGGGAGCTCCTCCTTCAACTGCACGATCGACATGTTGCCTCAGGCAGTTTTAAGTGTGTCGCCGCCGATCTCGCGGTTGCAAGGGCAGAGCTCATCAGTCTGTATCGCATCCAGAACCCGCAACGTGTCAGTCGGGCTGCGGCCGACATTGAGGTTGGTCGCATAGACATGCTGGACCGTGTTCTCAGGATCGATGATGAAGGTATAGCGATGTGCGATGCCATCACGCGAGCGCACTCCAAGGCCATCGACCAGTGCGCCCTTGGTGTCGGCAAACTGCCAGATGGATAGACGGTGCAGGTCCTTGTGGTCACGCCGCCAGGCGAGCTTGCAAAACTCGTTATCGGTCGACCCACCAAGCACGATTGCGTCGCGATCGGCGAAATCCTTCGACAGGCGGGCAAACTCGGCGATTTCGGTCGGGCAGACGAATGTGAAATCCTTCGGGTAAAAGAAGATGACTTTCCATTTGCCGGGGAAACTTCTCTCAGTCAGCGTCTCGAAAGCGCTTTGCCCGTCCTCCTCCTGCAGGTGAAAGCCGGGCTTCACGCCTATGATGTCGAACGGCGGCAACTTACTTCCAATTCCAAGCATAATGTCCTCACAACATCGGGTTACACGGAACAGCGTTCCGCGACTGACTGAGCAAGCAATATGCCACCCGATCCGGCGGCAAGTGCCCGCCATGCCCATCGTGGAACATTCGCCTTTGATGGTGGCGATGTCCTCGAGCCCGATCTGCAACATGTCGTCTCCTCAATCGTCTCGGGCGGAAGGCGCGGGATTTCCCGTTTGTGCTCCTTGGCCGGCGCTCGTAGTGGAATCGGAGCGCCGAGCCTTTGTCGGGTTTCTGTCATAGCCCTTGCGGCTGTCCGGTCCGCCACAGCACGCCGGCGTCCGAGGCCACGCTGTTAGTTGAGGGTAATCAAAGGCTTAACGCAGGTGCGAATGAAATGGCACGCCAGTTGCTAACTGGATGGAGCAACAACGAGCGAGGGCTGAGGGCACGCCGACGCTGATGGCGAGCGATGGCCTCCTTCCCGAAACTCGTGTGCCCATGGTTTCTACGAGAGAAACAGGCTCGCGCATTCGGCGCGAAAAATTGGTAATCGGTTGATGGAGAGCAACATGTCTTCGCTGAGACAAATCGCGTTTTATGGCAAGGGTGGCATCGGCAAATCGACGACGTCGCAAAATACGTTGGCGGCCCTTGCTGAGCTGGGCCAAAGGATTCTGATCGTCGGCTGCGATCCCAAAGCGGACTCGACTCGCCTCATCCTGCACGCCAAAGCGCAAGACACCATTCTGAGCCTGGCGGCGAATGCCGGCAGCGTCGAGGACCTCGAAATCGAGGACGTCATCAAGCTCGGCTACAGGGACATTCGATGCGTCGAGTCCGGTGGTCCGGAGCCGGGGGTCGGCTGCGCTGGACGCGGCGTGATCACGTCCATCAACTTTCTGGAAGAGAATGGCGCTTATGAGGACATCGACTACGTCTCTTACGACGTGCTCGGCGACGTCGTCTGCGGCGGCTTCGCGATGCCTATCCGTGAGAATAAGGCACAGGAAATCTACATCGTCATGTCCGGCGAGATGATGGCGATGTATGCCGCCAACAATATCTCCAAAGGTATTCTGAAGTATGCGAATTCCGGCGGCGTGCGTCTCGGCGGCCTCATCTGCAACGAGCGGCAGACCGACAAGGAGCTGGAGCTTGCCGACGCTCTTGCCAAGAAGCTCGGCAGCCGGCTGATCTATTTCGTGCCGCGCGACAATGTCGTGCAGCACGCGGAGCTGCGCCGAATGACGGTGCTGGAATACGCGCCGGACTCCAAGCAGGCGGATCACTATCGCAATCTCGCGACCAAGATCCACAATAATGCCGGACAAGGCGCTATCCCCACCCCAATCAGCATGGACGAGCTCGAAGATATGCTCATGGAACACGGCATCATCAAGCCCGTCGACGAGAGCCAGGTCGGCAAGACCGCTGCCGAGCTTGCCGCTATTTCGGCATAGTTCATGTTGTCGGCCTTCTCGATCCGGGAAGGCCGACATCGTCCACTCAGAAGCTGTGCGAAAGTTATGATCGGCACACAAGGAAAAACGGCCGACACGATCTCATCTCGCGTATCGGTAGCTCACGCCGCCGAGCAGCGCGACGCGAGTGAGCTCTACCAGCTTCTGACCGGGCGCCATCCGGCAGAAGTCGATATCAGCGACAATGATGACTTCGATCACCATGTGCTCGCTTGCATTCTGGCCACATCAGCCATGGATGGCGGCCAACTTCCCGAACGGGCTGGCTTAACCAACCAGGAGCTCAATGCGCTGTTGGTGCAATACTTCCCATCCACCCCGGTCAGGAGCTGTACCTGGCGCGATCAGTCCGCCTTACCGGCGCCTGACGAGACAGTTATGGTACGCGACCTCCTGCTTGCGCAACGTTCCACTCATGGCGAGGTTGGCGGCTGGCTCGCGACGATGATCGCCCGGCGCGCCATGGAGCCTAATCACTTGTGGGAAGATCTCGGGCTGCGGAAGCGGGATGAATTGTCCCGTGTCCTCATGCGCCATTTCGGGCCGCTGGCGGCTCGCAATACGAAGAACATGCGCTGGAAGCGCTTCTTCTATCGCATGCTATGCGAAGATGACGGCCTGGTGATGTGTACCACGCCGGTCTGCACGGAATGCAATGATTTTGATCTTTGCTTCGGCGAAGAGAGCGGGGAGAGCCGGATGGCCGGACGTCGGCGGGATCATCTGCGCCGCCTTGATGACGCCGTCCAAGCCGTCCCAAGCTTGAAAGGCTGAGTTCATTATTGATACCCCTCTTTGGCGCCATTGCAGGTATATCCGACGAGCTTTCGGCCACCTGTCGCATGGGGGGTGAAAACAGGCCGGGGCAAACGATTGCGCGCACCCGACCTAGGGCCGAGGCGGCGTCTGATGATCGTGGGTTGATATCTCGAGGAGCCGACAATGCGCCGCTGAAGGAAGTTGCCGTCGCACTCAGACAGCTCTGTTGCGGTGATACCGGCGTGCTGCTATCCGAACTGGAAAAAGCCGCGGTCGTCGTTGCAGCCGCTGCGTCCCGTACCATCCCGCTCAGCAAGGCGATCGTCGACGAGCATGTCTTTACCAATGAATCCGGCATCCACGTCCACGGGCTGTTAAAGGACCCGGCGCAGCTACGAAGGGCTCGACTGGGGGCTGCTCGAGCGCTCCCCCCGGATTGTGATCGGCAAGCATTCAGGGTTCGCCGCGATCACCTTGCTGCTGTCGTGCAACTTTCTTTCGGCACCGAGCAAAGCGAAACCATCCCCGCGCCCGTCCGCAAGCATGCCATCGAGCACCAAGGTCTGGTTGCGCAAGAAACGGTGGTGGCGATCTGGCGCGACATTCACGACAGCTCGCTCGTCAACAGCGAATCAGCCACGCGCGTCGCGCGATCGGATTGAAACATTCTAGCCTGGTCGTTTCTGGGCGCGGATCGAGATGGAGGTTGAGAATGGCGACGGATGGGATCCTTGCGCGATTGAACAAGGCCTCGGCCGCAGAGGATTTTTTTTCACTCCTCGGCGTCGAGTACGATGCGAAAATCGTCGATGTGGCGCGGCTTCACATCCTGCGTCGCATGGGCCAATATCTCGCAGGCGAGGAGTTGACCGGTGCATCTGATCCTGAGATCGCCGCGCGTTGCAAGGCCACGCTTGAGCGCGCCTATGCCGACTTCGTCACGTCCTCCCCGATCGAACAGCGCGTATTCAAGGTGCTGAAGGATGCGGCCGCACCACAAGCGAACAAGCATCCAGCATTGGTCCAGCTCGATTTGTTGGACTGAATTGAGCTCATATGTCGTGCTCTGGACCGTGAAGGTCCCGAGAGCCTGACAGCAAGCCATGGTTTCGAATTCAAGCGGAAAGTTACAGTCGCGGCCTCGCGGATCCGCAGCTTGAGCACCTCGGCTCGTTAGAGGCCAATCACGACTCACCGCTGATATTTCCATCCTTTTAAGCTGGTACGCATGCTGTACCTATCTCCTGCAATCATGCGCCGGCAGCGGGACCGCACACGTCGCCAGGAAAGCTCAGCAAGGTTCAGATGAGTGTCTTCTGTCGCATTCCGGACACGGGTCAGTACGGCCTCGAATGTTTCGACCTCGTGAGAGGCCGCCGATCCGACTTCGTTCTTCAGTAAGATTGTGAAATAACGGTCAATTTTCATCGCCTGCGCAATTGGTACGACAATTGCTGACATATGCTCAGCTAGTCTGGAGAAGCGCATGCTCGTTTTGGTCCGCATCGATTTTATTTTTGACGCCGCGCCGGTTCGCGCGCGCTGCCTGCCGGCACCATAATGCGCCGCGACGCCAAAGCGATCGTCGCATACCTGGCTGAGCTGAAAGGTGCCTTTGATTCGTGCGCCCCCGTTGGCCGATCCCTGGCCGAGGTTTCGCGGGGGGAGCCGTTGCTCAACAGCGCCGGCCGTGCGGCGCTGTTGACCGGGCGCCTTGAGCGCCGCCCCTCCTGTCCTCGCCAGGAGTTGCGGGCCTGTCGCTATGATCGGCAAGAAACAAGCGCACTCGGAGCAATGGGATCGCGCTTCCACCGGCAACGACGCGGCCGACAATCCTACCAGCCGAGCCCCTCGCAGGTCCTCGATCTGTTGCACCTCGGTTGCATCTCTAAGATGAGGAGGACCAATCGATCGGCACGCCTGACCGGCCCGGTCGGTGCCTTAGCAGTGCCCGGAACCAAACCGTCGTCCCAGAATGCCGCATCCGGAACGAACCCGAGGCGCATGCTTCCGGGCTCGTCGTCAAGGTCCAGCAACGGCTGTATCGGTCCGGCGCTGCTGCCAGGCGGTGCTGACGGGATGCCGGCCGGCTTGCGGCCCGACGCTTAACTGAAGAAATCTTCAAGCGCAAATTCCAACCTGGAGGCGGAGCATGCTGCCCTGGCGAGCCGCTACTGAATGCGAATGGGAGTACAGATGATGAGCACCGCACCGAAAAGTGCAGCTCCGGCCGCGGGTGGTGGTCGCGCGGCGACCAAGAGGGAGCTGCCCGCGCGATTTAAGCCGTATAAGCACGTCTGGGTTTTCATCGAGCAGGAACGCGGGGTTGTGCACCCCGTCTCATGGGAGCTGATGGGGGCCGGCCGCCGGCTCGCCGACAAGCTCAATGTTGACCTCGCCGCGGTTGTCATCGGCCCGGTCGGGGAGACAACGCAGCAGGCGGTCGCCGAATCCTTCTGCTACGGCGCCGACCTCGCCTATATCGTCGCAGACAATCTCTTGGCCGATTATCGCAACCAGTCCTATACCAAGGCCCTGTCAGAGCTGGTCAACACTTATAAGCCGGAAATCCTACTCCTAGGGGCAACAACACTCGGCCGCGACCTCGCCGGCTCAGTGGCCACCACACTGCTCACCGGCCTAACTGCGGACTGCACCGAGCTCGATGTCGATGCCGACGGCTCGCTTGCAGCGACCCGCCCGACGTTTGGCGGCTCACTGTTGTGCACGATCTACACACTCAACTATCGTCCACAGATGGCAACCGTCCGTCCGCGCGTGATGCCGATGCCCGAGCGCGTGACAGGCGCCGTCTCGCGCGTCATCTCGCATCCGCTCGGGCTTGTAGAAGAAGATATCGTCACAAAGGTCCTGTCCTTCCTGCCAGACCGCGAGTCTACAAAGTCCAACCTTGCCTATGCCGACGTGGTCGTCGCAGGAGGGCTCGGTCTGGGATCGCCTGAAAATTTCCAACTTGTACACCAGCTCGCGGACGTGCTTGGCGGCGAATATGGCTGCTCGCGGCCGCTGGTCCAGAAGGGCTGGGCCACCTCCGACCGACAAATCGGCCAGACCGGGAAAACCATCCGGCCAAAGCTCTATATCGCGGCCGGCATTTCCGGCGCTATCCAGCATCGCGTCGGCGTGGAGGGCGGCGACCTCATCGTTGCCATCAACACTGACAAGAACGCTCCGATCTTCGACTTTGCCCATATCGGCATCGTCACCGACGCCATTCGACTGTTGCCGGCGTTGACCTCTGCATTCCGCGCGCAGCTATCGCCGCACTCGCACGACCGCATCGCTGGCTAGGGGAGCTTGTTATGATTCAGGAAAGATTCGACGCCATCGTCGTCGGTGCTGGCATGGGCGGGAACGCGGCGGCGCTTACAATGGCCGAGCGGGGTCTGAAAGTGCTGCAGCTGGAACGCGGCGAGTATTCCGGGTCGAAGAACGTGCAAGGGGCCATCCTTTATGCCGACATGCTGGAGAAGCTGATTCCGAATTTCCGAGAAGATGCGCCGCTTGAGCGGCATCTAGTCGAGCAACGCTTCTGGATCCTGGACGAGCGTTCGCACACAGGGATTCACTATCGATCCGATGATTTCAACGAGGAGAAGCCGAACCGCTACACCATCATCCGCGCCCAGTTCGATAAATGGTTGTCGCAGAAGGTCCGCGACGCCGGCGCTACCGTGCTGTGCGAGACCACGGTGACCGAGCTCCTCCAGGATTCCCATGGCAGGGTCGTCGGGGTGCGCACAGACCGCGATGGGGGTGAAATCCATGCAGATGTTGTCGTGCTGGCCGAGGGGGTGAACGGAGTGCTCGGGACGGGCGCGGGCTTAAGAGGGCGGCCGAAACCGGACAAGGTCGCACTCGCGGTTAAGGAGATGCATTTTTTGTCACGCGAGACAATCGACGCTCGCTTCAATCTCAAAGGCGACGAGGGGCTCGTCATCGAAGCGGTCGGAACCATCTCCCGCGGCATGACCGGTATGGGCTTCATCTATTCCAATAAGGAATGCATCTCGCTCGGTATTGGCTGTCTTGTTGCCGACTTCCAGCGTACCGGCGAGACGCCTTACGGCCTGCTCGAGGGTTTCAAGCGTCACCCATCCGTCGCGCCGCTCATCGAAGGTTCGGAGGTCAAGGAATATTCCGCGCACTTGATCCCCGAAGGTGGGTACAGGGCAATCCCGCAGCTTTGCGGGGAGGGCTGGGTGGTCGTCGGAGACGCCGCCCAACTTAACAACGCCATCCATCGCGAGGGGTCCAATTTGGCGATGACGTCGGGCCGTATCGCGGCGGAAGCGATCTGCCTTATCAGATCGCGAAAAGATCCGATGACGGCCAAAAATCTTTCGCTTTACAAGAAAATGCTAACTGATTCTTTCGTGATCAAGGACCTGAAGAAGTACAAAGATATGCCGGCACTCATGCATACCCACTCGCAGAACTTCTTTCTCACATATCCGCAGCTCTTCTCCAAGGCGATGCAGGATTACGTGCGCGTCGACGGCACACCAAAGCTCGAGAAAGAGAAGCTGATGCTGAGCTCGTTCATCAAGGCCCGGTCTTGGAGTGGGCTGTTTAGCGATGCCCTGCGCATTGCCCGGGCCTGGCGATGATCCAAACCTAAGACAATGACGAACGACGGAGCCAGAAACAATGCCGAGCGAGCCATCCCAACGTGTCGAGGATAAACTATTCTACAACCGTTATCTCGTTGATTCCGGCCGCGCCCACATCAAGGTACGTCCGCACACCACGCCATCCTCGCGGCTCTTGTCGATGCTGAAGGCCTGCCCTGCACGGTGCTACGAGCTCAACGATAAAGGTCATGTTGAGGTGACAGTCGATGGGTGTATCGAGTGCGGCACCTGCAGGGTGATCTGCGAAGAAAGTGGTGATATCGAGTGGAGCTACCCACGCGGCGGTTACGGTGTCCTATTCAAGTTCGGTTAAATCTTCAGGTGAGAGCCCTGCCACGGCGGCTACGTCGTTCTCGCGATGCAACGAGATCACGCGCGAAATCGGCGTTAACCCGGTCACGTTCAAGCGGTGTCCCAATCTTCCATCTACCCGGCGGGCCCTTGCATGGTGGACAAACGCAGTTTCCGGTTTCCGCTATAATATTCCCGAAGATAGCCAAAGCGAGCGGATCCGAAGCAAGGGTGCAAACGCAACGTCGTCCGTCTCGGATCTGGTCCACGGTCTGGTTGTCTTCCGGAATATCTGGCCGGTTTCGTCCTCCCTGGAAGGTTGGCGGTGATCCGCCCGCCGCCACCGCCTCGCTGCCTATCACCTACTGACGGAATGTTGGAAGCAGGCCTTCGCTCGGCCGTAGCCACGACCCGACAACATGCCATCCCGCGCCTTGTAGACGAGAAAAGCACGAGCGCATCACGAAAATAGCGCATTCTGAGTCCTTCGCGCGACCGCCGGTTCCGCGTTCGTCAGGCGGACTGCGCGCATGCACCACACAACTTTGCACTTTCATTCCGCTGTATCGCCGGGATATATCGTCCGCCGGAGAGCATGATGATGGTTCGGGTACAAAAGAGCAGGGCAGGAGCTAACGCGTGGCGAGCAGATGCAGGGCGTGAGAGTTCGATTGCCGACATCCAGGCTCGCATAGTCGAACTGAGAAGCTTGCGGCGCGAGAAGCTCGCGGATGCGGCGTTCATGCTCTCGATGAATGCACGAAGCCAGCGCGAGTTGATACGAGAGGCAATCGAGAAGCGCGCCGCGGTCGAGTTGGACTTTGATCCGCCGGCGAAAGGGGATTTGGCGACCTATCTCGCCAATGATGTGGTCTCGACCTTACGCGACCACGTTTCTGAACTTCCCACCCTGATGGACCTCTTGGTTCAGCGAGCGCCTGACGTCGGCTTCACCGTCCATCGGGAGGAGGCCGTTTCGCTGCTCGCCGCAATCGTTCGCGAACAGCGGCTCGAAGGTGTCCTTGAAGGCCTCAGGCTCGCCGGCCTTCTGAACGAGCCAGCTAAGCATCGCCATGGCGGGTTCTGTTCAGAAGTGGATTTGGGGGAAGTTGCCGCCCGCACGTGAGTGGCGAGGGCGCTTTGAGGACAATCCCTGCAGATGGAATGTCTACAGGCAACCGGGACGTCGGATATCTCGGCGCCTGCTTGCGAGGTCAAAACCGCTTGAAATTCGCGGCGCAGTTCCTTGTCGTCCGTTTATCGCTGACGCGGAGCTGCCATGCACGCTCCATGGCAGTACCGAGCGCGTATAGCTCGGCGACCGTCCCCTTAGTCAACCCGAGGACCGCGGTTCGGAGCTTTCATGTTCAGTTGTAGCACGCGCGGTGCGCTGCGCTCCTCGATCACGGAGCCTTTCGCTAACAGCCAAGCAAGGGAAATCACCGAAGGCGACGTCGACCGAGCCGCGGCGATGTGTCAACGCGGCGAAAGGCGTTCGCTCTTAGCGAGGCGCTCTGGTGAAATCGACCGTCCTTGTTCCGGTCGTCACTGGCCGCGCGCTGGCGAACGACGGGGGAAGCGCAAGTATTCCGCGAGCTACTCGGCAACAGCGGACAAGCTCAGTTGCGGTCCGCCGCAAACTGACAAAGGGTCTTCTCGGATCACGCTGGATCGTCGGGGTGAACGCTCTGCCGCGCGTCTGCCATAAACGCATGATCGTTGATCGATTTTCCGGAGAATTGCGCCGGAAGTCGCCTCGCCTATTTGCTCGGTCGCGAGCCGCACCGGGATTTCGTCGAACCTCGCGTGCACGAGCACGGCGAAGGCTTCGCCAAAACACGCCGCCGCGTGCGCCGAACAGCGTGTTCCTCGCAACTAGCCGGCCTGATACGTTAGTGAGCCCGCTCAAAGGCCAGGAAAGCGCCTCGCCTGCTGTGACCAGCCGCACTTCACTGAGCTGCTGCAATAATCTGACCGCATCCGATCGCAACTTTCGTCGCGATCAGCACGACTATAACCTTCCAGACGCAGCGAGCGCCGTGTCTCGATGATGTCCGCCGGGGCGTTGGCCGTCCGGAATGGCCCGCAGTTTGCGCTGGAGCATCTCAAGACGCTCCTTCAATTCGTATTCGTCAGTCAGCCGCGAATAGAGCCGCTCCAGCGCCGGCTTGCCCCAGAGTGCGTCGGGCTTCTCGGCAATGGCTGCGCGGCCCGCCACACGCTGCTGGACCAGGAGCGCATCGCCGATCAGCTGGAGAATGCCCTGGTCCTCGCGCGGTCGGCCGCGCTCGGCTAGTTCGCGTGCAAAGGGTGTCTTCGCGCCGGCGGCCGCAGGATTTCCAATTCAAGAAGGGA
Source organism: Bradyrhizobium sp. Kon69 (assembly GCF_055807515.1). Lineage (NCBI taxonomy): Bacteria > Pseudomonadati > Pseudomonadota > Alphaproteobacteria > Hyphomicrobiales > Nitrobacteraceae > Bradyrhizobium > Bradyrhizobium sp. Kon69. Next base: position 22,808 of record NZ_JBVVOS010000042.1, read on the forward strand.
GGTAGAACGATTGTTCGAAACGGCACAGGTTGAGCAAAGACGGGGCACCCATGTGTGTTCAATTTCATCCAGAGTATGTCAGCTAGCTCACACGGCGAGCCTTGTGGGGACGGAAACGTTTCAACGCGCAATCAGAGGCTTAAGCGCGGTGGCGGGGGTGGCATAGCTGTTGCTATCAAAGTCCCGCAGACCGAGCGGAGGCTGTGTGCACACCCGGTCCGATATGGCGGAAGCAGGACGTTAGCGGTCGACCGAGGTGCGGAAACTGAAATGCCGTTTCGAGCGGTCTACCACACAAGGCCCGAGTACAAAGGCAAGAGGGACCTGGACCATGCATATCGAACCGGGAATAGTAACAGGCGCCAAGCTTGTGCTAAGCTGCGTGCTAGGCCTTGCGACGTGCTGCGTCGCCGCCAAGCTTCTGGTCGAGACTATGCGCGAGCGGGGCGCTCTGTCATTTGCCCTGCAAGCCATCGCCGCGACGCTTGTGTTCATGTTCTTCGAGAGTCTGCCGCACTTTGCGGTTGGGGTCTCCGAGGTGCGTTTCGTCCCCGGCTCGATGCTGTTTCTGTTGTTCGGCGCGGCGGCGGCTGCTTTTGGTCTTGCGCTCGGCCTGCTGCTGGAAAACATACTCTTTGTTCCGGCCGACCTGCCGCAATTTGGTATGAATGCCACGACGCTTCTGGTGCCGCTGTTTGCGATCCAGGCGCTCGCCAATCGGCTCATCCCGTCCAACACCGCGCATCGCGATCTGCAGTACAGCAAGGCGCTTGCCCTCTCGACGGCGTATCAGTCTGGTATCGTTGTCTGCGTCACGTTTTGGGCCCTCTACGGCGCGGGCTTCGGCGCCGCCAATCTTTATAACATCGCATGGTTCGCGGTTTCCTACGCACTTGTGGCCCTCGTCCAGCTAGGGGTTGAGATGGCTGTGCTGGCGCTCGCGAAACAAGTTGGGCGGCGTGACTACGGGCGGAGTCGTCGCCAACCGCCTGTAGAAGGCATGTTGCCGTTGATAACAACGATGGCCCTCGGAGCGCCCGTTTTGCTCCAGCGATGCATACACTTTCCCTTATAGTTGCCGTGAGCAGCGACCGCGGACGGCGCGTGCTCGCTGCTATCGGTGCCAGAAAGGCGGCGAGCTTATGCTCATTTCGGACAAGGCCATCAGGAATTCGTATGACGCGGACTTGCGGGCAGCGGTCTGCGCTTGCTTGATGGCTAATCAGCGTACGCGCACGACGGATTTCGTCCTGCCGGTGCGCGATGCAGTCGAGGCGGACTGCCGCAATGACGTGGAGCAATGGCCCCATTCGGTCAGCGCAGCAGGCGCGTCACAAACCATCGTGGGCGAGGTTGGACGCGAGGGAGGTGTTGCGCTGCTCATTCAGGGAGATTCATCTGTCGAGCGAGCTTACCTATTCAACATTAGCACCCTTCTGGGCACTGCGATCGAGCGCCTTTGGCCACTTGCCTATGCTCTGCTGCGCTCGGCCGGAATGTTCGCAGTTCGGAAAAGAAGATCGCTATGCCCGGATTGATCGTGGTGTTGACCATGTTCGCACTGTGCAGCATCGTGTTGGCCGGCCAGTTGACCGGGCGGGCAAAGGTCATCAACACCGACACCGTTGAAATCAACAGGACTCGCGTTCGGCTCTGGGGCATCGACGCGCCGGACAAGTCCCAAATGTGCAGAGATATCAACGGCAATCCATATCGATGTGGCCTCAGGGCCGTGCGCGACCTTGAAGGCTTCATTGCAGAGCGCGAAGTCAGTTGCCTGTCAGTGCTGCAGGATGAGTCTGGACGGACGATTGCGACCTGTTCAGCTGATGGCATGGATGTCGGAGAATGGTTGGTGCGCAATGGTCTCGCGTTCGATCAGACGCAATCTTCCACAGGGCCATACCGGGCCGCGCAACGCGCCGCCGATCGTGCCGGACTGGGCTTATGGTCGGGCAGCTTTGCCGTACCTTCGTTATATCGAGCGTGCATTCGGTTGGGTGGTCGACCAGCCAGCTGTTCGGACGACGCGAATGCACATCCTTGATGGCTGGCCCCTACACCAGAATACGCCGCGATCGGCTCCCGCGTGAGGTGACAGTCACGAGCGAGCTGGCTCGATCGGGAGTAAGTCCTCAACACTGCCGCCCAACCATGCGACGAGTAGGATGGTCTCGTACTCTTAGGCGGGATGGTCGGAACCAGTTCGGAGCAAACGAAGACGCTCTGCCGATCATGTCGTCCTGTGATGCACCTTCTCCCCTGCAGCTCCGTAGAGCAGGCATCGCATGACTCGAGCAAGCGACCTTTCTTGGCCGCCGCCATGAGCATCAGCGGCATAGCTGGGTCCATTACTGTTCTGGTCGCATTGGCGAGCTTGGCAGCCAATTGTTGGTGCCGCTCCAGGTGGTGCATCGGGCCAGACGCAATGGCCGTGGGCACGCCGATTGGCGACGGGCGTATCGTCCGTACCACGGGCGTTCACGTTGCGAGACTGAGGCTCGCGGTCAACAGGTCTCGGCCCAGAGGGCCTGCATCGGCATCTGGTTCACGGCGACTTTCTGCGGCCACATTATCACCGCGCCGTTGTCGGTGCCGCGCCCCTCGGCGGTGCGCTGCAAACGAGGCCAGCTCGACAATTACGGCGGCCAGAGTCTCGGCGATCGTTGCGGCGCTGACCTGGTCGGGGTCAATGCTTTCGATGTTTTCGTCAGGACACGAGCTTCAGCCCGACAATGCCGGCCACGATCAGTCCGATGCTGGCAAAGCGAAACGCGGCGGCCGGCTCCTCGAACAGGATGATGCCGAGCGCTGCGGTGCCGACCGCACCGATGCCGGTCCAGACCGCATAGGCAGTTCCAATCGGCAGCGTCTTCAGAGCAAGGCCGAGCAGGATCACGCTGCCGGCCATGGCCGCGAGCGTGAGCACGGACGGAACGAACTTGGTAAAGCCCTCGGTGTATTTGAGCCCGATTGCCCAGGCGACTTCCAGGAGGCCCGCGACCAACAAAATGCTCCAGGCCATGGCAACCCTCCGTTATGGCGGGGTCGTCCCCGCGGCTGATGTGATGATGAGCGGCAAGGCCGTCCTCGCCTGGGCTCCCGATTCGTTTCGATCAGTCAGGGTCAACTGCTCTCAAGGATGAGCATTCCGACCTCAGTGGCTCAGCGAATTCACACGATCGACAAAGTAGAAAACCGTCCGCGCCGTTCATGCGACTGGTAATCTTGCAAAAAGCCGCCCCTTCAAAGAGATCCTTGTGTCTGTCGCGGAGAAGGTTGCCCAGAACGTGGCGTCGCTCAAAATCCATGCAGCAGAAGGTAACGTCGCCGTTTGGGAGAAGAACATTCCGGTATTGTCGTTCGTCTGGACATCTCAACGCTCCAACGATTGGCTGTCGTGCTTCAACCATCCTAAGCTCGCCGCTCCCACGCCTGCTGCGCGGGGGACGCGAGCGAACGAGCGCTTCGTCAGGTATTATGTCGAGTAGTTCAGGATGCACCTCGCCCATGACTATGAAGAGCAGTGACGAAATGCCGGCATCGACAAGTTGGCGCATCAAATCGACATAGTTGCGCTTGACGAGACCACTGTCCATATGCGTGCCGTCGTCAAAAACGTGCACCAGGAAACCGCGGAACTGCAACGCACGCAAGCGTTTTAGATCCCGCCCATTCATTCCTACGAGGGTTGTGAAAATCCGGATTCCATGGCCACACGCGTAGGCATGCTCAACCATTTCGGTGCAAGCCGGATTGAGCCAAGGCTCCGAATACCCGGAAAAGCTGATGTCCACAGTTGCTGGTACGCGCGCCAGGCATCGCTTGAAATCCTGCAAAGAAAGATGCTTCACGTCGGATATAGCTCTTTGCCGTTCGGCGAACTTGTCCTGCGGGCAATAAGAACATCCGACGACACAGCCCGTTGTCGTGGTTACCTCCAAGACCCTGCCGCCACTAATTGCAGAGCGCAGCTCCTGTGCAGTCATCGATTGTATATTATCCACGTCGGCGCTCCGCCATTGGGAACAAAGAGATCTTGAGGGGGCACCCTCGCGTTGCATCCCTCATGTCGGTTCGCTCATGCATCATCCTCGGTTCGTCGCCCATCACCGCGACACTTCACGGTCGCAAGCCGCGGCCGCGATAGATGAAGACAGCGCCGATGGCTCACTCACCCTAGCGCCCCCAGTCCAGCAGGATCCGGTGGCTGCCGAGTGCACATGCATCGACGGCGTCGATCTAACCTCTCGCTTGTTCCAACAAGCATCACTCATGCCATTGGCGGTATTGTCCATAAGCCGACACATCCGCGATAACTGTCTTCGCAATGGCACAACGGAGGCGCAACTGCGATCGAAAGCGTACAATATGACGCTATGTACGATTCAAGCTCTCTCGAAATGAGTTGAATGGCAGCCTTCCTATGAAATGTGAGGCCGTTGCCGCCGCCCCGAGGGCCATGTCATCATCATCGACGTGCATCGGGACCGGCCGCGCGAAGTGCCGACTGGGAGTGCACTTTGCCGCAGTCAAGAGTGCGAATTCTTTACACGACTTCATGCAGCAAGTCGTGAATTTCAATAGTTGGAAACGCTATACAAGGGAGCGGCGTCGTCATGCTCTCCCATGCTCGGGAGGCGGCTGGATAAATATCGGGGCGCCAGCGCTACGGCCGGACTTGCGAGGCGTCTTCTCGATGATGGTCCAGAACAGGAGTGGGGCCGCGCTGGCCTTGCGTACGAATGTTCCGCCCTACTGGCTTCCGACTTTTTCTAAACCGCTGGCAAGTCGGCGGCGCTAGTAGGGCACGGGCGACTTCACCTATATCTACGATATCGCGATGGGCAGTTTCACGGTTGGCTCGGGCGCGGTTCGCTCATCGTCTTTCACGGGGGGCAGTTCACCGACAACCCCATTGCGGTGTTCATCGGACAAAGCTCGAGTGGCACGCGCAATTTCGCTTCGACTCCGAGCGTCCTGCCGACCTTGATGCGCTTCTCGCTCGGTGTCGCGTACAACGACGTCCTCAAGCGACTTCGATAGCCGCACGCTTGCCGCTTGGTCATGTCCTCGATGCCCTGGCAGCTTAGTGTTTCGTTTACCAATCTCAGGTAGGAAATTGTGCGTTATGTAGGGTATGGGGGCTATGTGCCCTAATTGTGGAGGTCGCTATGACTGCGGACGAGCCATCTTGGAAGATGTTGATCGCCTTCTTGACGGTAATCACGCTCTCCACGGTTTTGCTTCACGCTGGGCACAAGCCGGAGATCGCGATCATGCCGTGCTTTCTGTTGTCGATGCTGATGCAGGGGCGGCTGACCGAGTGATGGCTTCGACCAAAAAGCCTACCGATCTCGCAGACAAGAGTCCTTCCGGTCCGGCCGATGTGATGCGTGCCCCCCGCATCCTAATCGTCGATGACGATAAGGCTGATGCAGATCGCATTGGAACGGCGTTAAAAAATCCCCTGACGAAAATTGGGCAGCTTGATTGCAAGATAGAGTGGGTCAACGACGTAGCAAGCGCTCGCCAATATCTCGAGAAAGATGATATCGACTTGTATTTCCTTGACCTTGATATCTCGGAATACTGGGGAAAGCCGACCGACAAGGAAACGGGCAAAGCTTTCGTGAAAGCTGTAATCAACAATACGAATGCTGGCATCATCGTATGTTCTAATCTGCCGATTGACGAGGAGGCGCCACCTCTCATCGAGTATGGAGCAGATGATTACGTCGAAAAATCCTACGGCTTCATGGCAATCGCACCCCGGGCAATGTCGGTCTGGCGAAGAACGCATACCGAGAGGCGTTCCAAGCAATCGCATTCCGGCCGGAGGTTTCGGATCGGGAATTGGATGTTCACGATTGGTGATCGTCAGATTACCGATCGTTTGGGGATCTCCAAGCGGCTTTCGATAACCGAACACATTTTCCTGCGCCATCTCTGTGCGGTGCAGGGTCATGCTATCGATAGCGAAGTCTTCAACATCGAGGTGCTGCGTAGAGAGAAAGGTGATAAGCACGTTCGACTGGACGTCTTCGTGCCAAGGCTTCGCGCCAAGTTGAACAACACGATCGACTTGGTTCCCCAAGGGCGAACGGGGATTTACAGGCTCTTGGACGTTGAAGAAGTGTTCTCCTTATAGTTTGCTATGGCGCCTTGAGTGTAGTTTTCAATTTTTGAAGATCCCAATACGGATCGATGAACGGGCACTTGTAGTTGGGTCCGATATATTCCCTCTCGGCGTCATCAAAGAAGATCCGAGCCGCACCATGAGACTCCTCAGGTATGATCAGGAAAGCGGCGTCCTCTTGTATAAAGTCTAGGTCGCCGACGTGCCACCACTCTCGTTGCCATTCGAAGAAGTAGGTGGTTTTGCCTGGTGCCTGGCTGGCAGCCGACCACCTCGAGCCCTCGCTTTCGCGAGCGTCAGCCGATTCTTTCCAAATCGGCCAGACACTTTTCGAGGTTATCCTTGGCTTCGCTTAAAAGCCTCTTCGTCTCGCCCAGTCGCTTGAAGTCAGGTTTCACCGGGCCGGCACCCACCGCGCTTAAGTGATGGCAAACAGTCGTGAGATCGCTAGACATATCCTCGAGAACGAAAGCTATATTTTCGAGCGGCACTAGCCCCGAAAAAAAGGTGTTGGATACAGTGTCGTCCTGGCCGGTCGGCCCCTCGAACTTCACCTCGACGAGCGGGACTAGGACATCGCGATTGTCACGCGCAGCTCTGCCCATACTCATGACCAGCGAGCTGAATGTCGCCGAGATATATGTAAGCCGGTCGACCAGGGCGCTTCCATACAACATGACAGCGTCGGGATCGCTTTGCACCTCATCCGGCTTCGAAGCACTAAGATCTTCATTCGACATGTTCGGTGTCCTCTCCCTGCAGATGCAGGATCCCCACGGGGAATGAGACGGCTTTGGCACTCGTCATGGGTTCTATCGTGTAGGAGCCGTGCGCTTCGGCCTTTTTTGCCTGTACGACAGCGACGGTAAGAGCTTGATAGGAGCTTTTCGTCCTCGCCTTCATATATCCGGGCGCGGCGGGTGCCGGCCCATGGAAATGGAGCAGATAGTCCTCCATCGCTCGCCGGACGCCGACAGCGCTCGCGTTCAGCGTCCCAGCTGTGGCGTGCGATGAGCCCTGCATTGCCAAATCAATAAAGGTGCGAACAACCGTGTCTGCATCTGCTGCTAGGTGGAGCGGGTGGGCGGCTACCGGAAATTTGTCTCGAACGAGATGGGTTGACCCGCCACGCTCCTTCGCTTCGCGCTTTTCTAACGCAAGCAAGCCGTCACGCGTCAGCGCGAAATGAGCGAATTTGCCCTGTGTTGTTCGCTCCACGAAACGCGCATTCGTCATGAGGCGGAGGATACGGCTGAGATTTGCATCTCTCAGAGACAACCTCTTTGCGATCGCTGCCTTTTCCATCTGGCCCGACGGTGTGTCGCGGAGTAACGCAAGTATTGCGACGACGTGCTGACGATGCATGACCTCGTCTGGACGCGCGAGCTTCGAGGTATTGATCGACATCTGCAGAAGGTCGTAGAATGCTCTGAAGCGCTCCGCATAGGCAGCATTCCTTGGTCCGAGTGTTGCGCTCATCCGACGCAAGATATCGAACCATTCCCGCAGCTCAGGGTCACGCCGACGGCTTTCAAGGGCGTTCCAAACCCACGCCCCGAGTGTTGCATAGAGGCGCTCCAAGCTTCTTTCGGAGCCCTCTTTGAGGAGGTCCGAAATGACACGCCGTGCCTCGCTCGCCGTCGCTTCGCCCGTCTCTATCTTTTCCAATGCTACGTCCGACATGGGCTAGCCCTACACCACAACCATTAAGAACGTTTTACAACGATTTACTCTGATTTTAGTCCCCGAATCTAGGTTCAAGGGCCCCATTTGTAGGCAGCCCAAACGCTTTTTTGACCGAGTTCCTCGAGAGAAACCGCGCTGGGTTCCTTCAGAAGCGGTAGGATGCTACCTATTCTGTGATCTTTGAGCGCTGTTTGGGTCGGATGCTGCACCACGAAGCTACGGGTGCCGAACCGCACCTCAACCTGAGCCGCAGTGATCTGGTGGCCGTGCATCGTGCGGTCGTTTCCCATCGATGGGACAAGCATCACGTCCACATCGAGTTCGCTGAAGGGTGTCTCGCAGACGTCACAGAAATCCAGGCAAATGGCGATCCCAATCAAAGCGCCTTCGGTTGCCAGGACACATACGCGGTCACCCGCAGCGATGTTTTCCGTTCCCCAACCATCGTCCGCGTACGGGGCGATCTTGTCGTAGATCAGGCGCTCCTCTCCATAGCCGTTGTAGATCCGGGCTCGGTTGACGATCCCACGGTCGGTTGTCTCGTGCCAGGTCCCTGGAATCAGAATTTCGGGAGCTTCCAGCTCGTCCGTGATGTCGCGATCTCGAACGAGCTTGAGGATCTTCTCGCGCAATTCCGGCGAGACGGTTAACTCGGGCCACACAATCGCGATGCAGTTCTCCTTCAGAGCCTGACTGATCTGCTGAGAAATCGTGTCCTCAGCTAACGGCACCTCAATGCCCGAGATGATGAAGCGCTTATCGCCCTCTGTTGAACAGAACTCTGGCTCGAGCTCTAGTGGCTTGAACAGGCAAGCGCCCATCTTCCATTCGCTCACATCCGGTGCGGTACTATGCAATGTGCGAGTATCCACGACCTGGACAGGATAGCCCTGTATCACTGAGGGCAAGATCCGATGAAAGAGCAGGCCTCGTTTTGAGTAGGCCTGCAGCCTTCGAGCCGGACGCAATGCGCTCACGCCCTGCCGCGGAATGAACCAACATCTAAGCTGCTCGACGTGCCACTCACTCGGCGCGATCGGCCAATGAGACCGCCGATCAGCAAGCGCACGATCGAGTTCCCGTATCAGGCCGCCCATTCTTACGGCCGCGAGTTCAGGCGTCTCATCGGACAGCGACCAAGAGAGATGGCCATCTCCTATTGCGCCGGTGAAGCTCTCTCGTGCGTCCTCGATTCGCTTTTCTGTAAGATTTCGGTAGGCCTTGTGCACGCTTCCCGGAGCATTCCGAAACAGCGTATCGAGCTCGATCAGAGCTTTCCTGAGATCATCCCGACTGGCCTTCGTGACTAGCTCCTGCCGCGCGGCAAGCTCCCGCGCCTCCTTCTTCCAGGCATCAAAAACTGACGTTTCGGCTCGGCTGTCCACGCGCCCAGGCAAAATTTTCGTCCCAATCACCACCACCAATATATTCCATCGATAGGCGTGCGCCGACGATTTTGCAATCGGCCCGACCAGTTGCTCACACTTGTCGGCCGGTGCCGAGCCGCCACAAGTGACTCGCTTTCGCAGAAGTGTACGACCGCAGTGAAAATCTGCGCAAAACCGAGTGGGGACAACGAAAAGCTGCATTGTTGTCACGATGCTATTGACGAACCCATGCGGACTGTTTTTCAATGTGCACGGGAGATCCGCGGGTGCTCAGGCACGCGGACGGGGGCGTTCATATGGGGATATTCAGCCGAGCCGCGGCTGGCATTGGCATCTGCCTTGCCGTGGGCGGGTGCACCAGCCTGTATCATATTCATGACCCGCAGACAGGTGTGATCACGGTGGGTGAGCTGCCGTACTTTCTCAAGTCGATCAGGTGTGAGGTCGTGACTTTCTACCAGCTCGAACGCGAGAGGCGAAAGGAATACCTGAAGATCTACAAGAGGCGGCCTGAAGAGGCGTTCGATAGGTACGCTCATTTCGACATCGACCCCTTCCTGTACGGCACATTCTTTCTGGAGTTGAAGGTGACCGATACCGGCGGGCTCGGATCCGGTACAGCATTCGACTACAAAAGGATTCTGAGCGTGAGCAGTAATGACGTGACCCATGTGGGCCCCACTGCTTCAGCCCAGGATACCTATGACCTGATCTGGTCATTTCTGATGAAGCAGAACGCCCAGCTAGCGTCCGATACGGCGCCGGCGCCGGCGGATCCAGCAAGGTATGAGCGTGGCTGCTATCGAGGAGCGCCTGCGGACCTGATCGAACTCGAGGGCCTCGCCGAGCATAAGTATCCGGACCGCGCCGCCTACAAGCGCATCATTGTCGATGCATCCAAGCCGCTCGCAGCTTGGTTACGGGACAACGCGATCCTCATAGCCGCCAACAATCTCACGCCGGCCATGCCTTCGGAGAGCGCGGAGCCGGCGCAAATGACGTACACGTTTTCAGTCCAGGTTACTGGCGGCGTCGAGGCAAAATACTCTCTCACCTCGTCGCGCTGGACGCCTGCTGCAGTCCAGGCGTCGGCCTCCGCTCAGCAATTCAGTAATCTCGGAATCTACATCAACGGTCCGAATGCCGTCCTTGCTAACGGAGCCAAATCCGGGTCCGCCGGCTATGCGGACAAAACGCCGCCGCTTGGATCAAAGGACAATCCAATTTACACGGCACCCTCGCCGGGAGGAGAAAAGTCGCAGGAATTCCCGGGAGCAGCCGGGTCCACCGGGCGCCGTACGGGCGCTGGGCCTCGGACAAATGGTTTCATTGTGGCGCCAGTGCCTGTGTTCCCGCCGACCCCTACACCGACGCAGTAGGAAAATGTTTCGCCCGTGGCCGCCCAGACTCGTTCTGTTGCTCGTCCTCTTGTTCTGCTGGGGGGCGAACGCTCAACCTGCGCTTCCTTCGGGAGTCTCCGAAATGGAATTGTACGGCACGGTCATTCGCGGCTCGAAATGGGACATCAAAGAGATACCGGTCTGCTGGGAAAACCTGCAGCCGAAGGATCAAAAGTATGCCGATCTTGTTCGAAAAGCGGTTGCGGAAACGTGGGAGACTGCGGCGCAAGGTGGCGTGCGGTTTTCGAAGACCTGGCCGTCCTGTACCGACGGCGCGCCGGGTGTGCACGTGCGAGTCTCTGATGAGGGTGCCCACACCGACGTCGTCGGCAAGTATCTCGACCGCAAGCCATCGGGCATGACTCTCAATTTCAGTTTCGATCATTGGAGCAAGGGCTGTCGAAATAGACGCGAGTTCTGCATTCGTGCGGTTGCAGTCCACGAGTTCGGACATGCTCTTGGTTTCACCCATGAACAGAACCGCGACGATGCGCCGGAGCAGTGCCGCAACGAGAAAGCTTCTGGCTCGGTCGGCGATTATAAAGTCACCAAGTACGACCCCAATTCCATAATGAACTATTGTAATCCAGCATGGAACGGAAACGGACAGCTCAGCCCTCTCGATATCGCCGCTGTCAGGACATTCTATCCCTCCTGACACTCGGCCCTTTGGTATTCATGGGCGCTCCCGCGCAGGCGGATCGTGCGGCAGTGCAAATTGCTGCGCGTTACAACGTCAGGACGGTTCACGTCCAGTTCGTTGGCGTGATGTACAACGACAAGCAGGAAGTCGGCGGCGGCTCCGGGCTGCTCATCGGCGACAGCCTCGTGCTGACCAACAGCCATGTGATCGGACGCGAGGAGAACTATAAGAGCTTCGAAGTCAATGCCCGTCTCGGGTCGCGCAATGCGAACCCGATCAAAGTCACTGCGGTTCATCGCGACGATGCCAGAGACTTGGCTCTTCTCGAGCTGTCGCAGTCCGCCGGAAACAGCGGAGGCGCCTCTCGTTGTCCGATGCCCGTGATCGATGACAACCAGCAAGCCCCGATGGGGACTCAGCTTTATCTGCTCGGTTATCCGCTCGATCTGGATCTGAGCATATCGAGCGGTCTGATAAGCAACCAGACTAGCCCGAACGGTCGCTGGCAAACGAACACGGTCATGAACGTCGGCAACAGCGGCGGCCCCGCATTCAACGAGTTCGGCGCCCTGCTGGGGATCGCAGTTGGCGGCATCGTCAAGTGGAACGAGGCGGATGTTTTTGGCGTCAACTTCATCATTCCCGCCACCGTGATTACTGCAAGCCCCCTGTACAGCATGATCGCGGCCATTCCGCAGCCGTCTGTTTGCTGGACCAAGTGGGTCGAGACAACGATCTCGTTTGAGAACTGGACCAAACTGAATTCCACGCATGTGCAGACGCAAGCCAATGCCGGCGTGAAGATCCCCGAAATCCTCTCCGGAGCGATCCATACGCTTCTGCCCGAAGACCGCCGCCTCATCGTGAACGTCCCGGTGTCGCAGCTCGTCGACCCGAAGCTGATCGAGCGGGCGTATACGGTGGACAAAATCAAGGACGATCACCCGGTCGTATTTGCGGAGCATTCGGCGGACTACGCCGAGACTTTCCCTGCTGAGCCCGGCTACCGCATCACAGGGTGCACGTGGCACGTTGAGACCGCCAATGGTGCCAGCAATATCGGTTGCGCGATCAACGGCGGCGGGGCGGAGGTTCGCTTCACCTACAAGCTTACCAGCGGACCTGCTGTCGACAGGTATCGCGGATGGCTGGGCGCTACGGTCAACGTTTCCCAAACCCTTGCAAAGTAGGTAGCTGATCGATGGTCATGCTCGTCTTGCCAATTCGAGGTTCGAACCGGTTGCATCGGCTCGGCCACGCGTTCCAGCAGCTTCGAACAGTGCTCATTGTCTTGTTTTGCGCGCTCGCGACCGGTTGCGCCCACCAGGGTCCGGCCTCGCAGCAGGCCAACCGGCATATACAGAAGGCGCCCCAGAAACATGAGAGCGCGTTCAAGAAATACGGCTATCGCTATGGCCCCGGGTACTACCACCATGTCCGGCACTATCATGCCTATCGGCCGTGGCGACGGACAACCGGTGAGGCGAGCGAGGAGGCGCCTCCCGACAAACGCAGCACCGGAGCCGCGGTGGTGGTCAATAGATCTGTGATTAAGGGGTTGGTACCCGTCTACTTCGCCACCAATCGCGTGGTGACCGGTGGGTCCGGTCTGGAATTGACCCAGATCTCCTATAGTCGTGCGGCCACCAACACATTTGGCTGCGTGACGGTTAGCATTCCCATCGTTCACAAGATGGGAGAAGTCGAAACGCCGAAGACAAGCTGGTTCGGGATGCGCAAGGAGGCGGAGGCCGATGGAAAGCACTTCCGAATCCAGAAGCTCGATCGTCTTTCTCGTGAGGAGTTTGCTTCCGCTATCGCAAATCCGGCCGACAGCCTGATGCTCTTTGTGCACGGCTACAACGTTGCCTTTTCGGACGCAGCCTTCAAGGCGGCTCAAATTGCTTTCGACGCGAACTACAAAGGCCGTGTCATGATGTACTCCTGGCCGTCCAAGGGCGGAGTGAAGGACTATGACTACGATCGGGAGAGTGCTTTGTACGCTCCGGATGGCTTGTTCGATCTCCTCCAGCTCATTAAAACGGCGGGCAAAGTGTCACGGATTATCGTGATTGCGCATAGTCTGGGCAGCGAGGTGGTTTTGGGCGCCTTGCAGCAAGCCGCGCTGAGCCAGACGGCGCTCGGGATTACTGAATTGATTTTTGCGGCCCCGGACGTGGATCGCGACATTTATCTTCAGCGCGCGAGCCAAATCAAGGCAGCGGCGGGCGCGGTGACGCTATACGCGTCCTCGACGGATCTCGCGTTGCTCGCCTCCATGGAGAAAGCGCAATCCGCGTCGCGAATGGGGTTCGTAACCAAGAGCGGGCCAACTCTCGTGCCCGGTATCGAAACGGTCGATGTTTCTGCTGTGGGAAGCGAAATGTTTGCTCTAAATCACAGTACGTACTCAACCAGCCGCGCGGTTCTCGATGACATAGGCCGGATCATCTCGTCTTCGACGCATCTTAAACCCCCGCAGCGGACGCCGACCCTGCGATCGATGCCCGACGATTCGAATACGACTTATTGGATGTATCCATATTAAGAATCGCTCTTCGGCTGTTTGCAGAGTTGTGGGCCACAAACCTGGCAGATGTGTGCGCGTTCAACGCGAAAATGAAAACGCACGGAGGCGAAAACTGATTGATTGTACGGCGGATGTGGTTTCTCAATCAGCGGGTCCCAGGTTCGAGTCTGGTGCGCCCATCAAAATAACGGGCCGCAGTTACTGGCGCGCCATTGGCTCGAGTCACGTGTGAGTTCGGCGTGTCGAATAATTTGCCTTGCGGAAAGCGGCAACCAAATTCGTAGGTCTCTTTTCCGATATGTGCCAAAACTGGATCGGCTGCTCCAGCTAGAGATCTTCGCCAAGACCGCCGAGCTCGGCAGCCTGTCCAAGAGCTGCGGACATTCGGCGGATGTCGAACGCGGCCGCGAGCCGACACCTGAGCGGACTGGAGGAGCGGCTCGCGGTGCGGCTGATCGAGCGCAACACGCGCCGGCAATGGCTGACCCAGGCAGGGCAGGATCTGTTGCAGCGTTGCAGCCCGCTCCTGAAGGATGGCGTCAGAGACCGCGCGCTGTCGCCCAAGCGCATGCTGCGCGTCACGAGTTCGCTGTCGTTTGCGATGATCTACATGGCGCCGATGCTGCCGGCATTTCGCAAGCTCTACCCTAAGCTCGACGTCCAGATCATCGCGGCCAACCGCTATCCCGATTTCCTCGGGGCCGGGTCTCCCTCCGGCGAGGACCGCCTTGTTGGATTAGCCGAATTGGCGCGTAGCAGTCCTTATGGACAGCCATAAGCCAGTACTCAGCTTGGGAAGCTCGATGTTCTCAAGGACATTCAAAGTGTTAGCTGCAAAACCAGCGCCAATTCGCCCCAATCCCATCAATACCTTACGCAGTGCTCGCAAAAACCGAGCGCTGATCATCCAGCGCGACGACGGAATGTTCCAGATCGGGGTGAGCGATGGCGCCCTCAGTCCGTTCGAGACGCGTAGCTTCGCTGAAGCTGGAATGGAGGCGCCACGCCTCCTGAAATGCGAAGGGCCGCCTCGGCAAAGGCAGCCCCCAATCGCAAATTCAACTTCAGCACCGACACAAATAGCACCCCCGCGCAGGCCCTACAAGCGTTGCAGGCGCGTCGCCTGAGGGCGGACTTCCATTTGCCGCCAGCGACTGCGGCAGCCGTTGCGGAACTCGCCTTTGGCCGGGCGGTGCCGCAATGACGGTTGCGGAGGAGACCGCGCCCGGCGCGACGCTGCAGATTGCGGCGGCGGTGAAGCTGCATGCCGACATTGCTCCCTGCGAATCGCCGGACCATCTCGACGCGATCTGCAAGCTGGTATGGGCTGCCCATTTCGCCAACGAACTTCCGGAACACGAGGCTACGTTCCTCGCGGCCTGCATCCCGCTTTGCCGAGCCCTTGTTGAGCCTGCCCCCGCATCTCTGCCTCGCGCCGGCGGCGGAGGACTTCATTTCGCTCGTCTGCCCCCTTACGCCCGTGACAATGCTTAAATTTCTTGCCAGAGCCGCATGTGCAAGGCGCGTTTCTCTTCGTCATCCGCTATTTGAAGACCATCTCATAAAGCATGGCGTGGCCGGGCGATTCTTCGAAGGGGACGGCGTCCTCTTGAGTGAGTGCTGCCGCAAAGATGTCCTCCCCGGATAGCCAAGCTCTCTCCGCGTCTGGCGTATTTAGCGCGAGCTGGAGTGCGCTGTTGAGCTCGTAGCAGACGTGCGAAAGGCCCGCTCCCTTCAATGCGACAGAAAGTGCAGTTGAGTAAGCATCGCGCCCGACGATGTACATCATCGGGGTGGGAATGTTCTCGTCGGTGAGGTTGGTGTACGAGCGCCGACAAATCTCTGCGTCGGCAGACGAAGCCAGCCTGCAAAACAGGGGGCGGTCCTGGTAGACGGAGCACTTATCCGCTTCGAGGAGAGGACACGGGTGAGGATTGTAGGGTCGTTGCTCGTGCGAGAACGACTTGGTGATTTCATGCGCCTCCCGCACGCGAGCGCCGGCCCGCGACGATAGACGCTTTGCAAGAAAAAGGACTTCAGGTGCTGTGGCGCTCACCCAAATGTTGCAGCAGTGGGAGCATCCGCGACCGCAAGCGATAGGAATGTCGGCCATACCCTTCACCGTCAAATCGATCTTCGAGAACAAATACTCCAGCGTTTCATCGACGCTGAAGCTCTGCTTGGCGCGACCGAGATGGCCATGAATCTGTCGCGCCAACTCCGCGACAATAAACTCGTTGAGCGCGGATGGGTCGATCCCGCCCGCGACGGCTTTTGGCGCTTGCTTCTTCGCTAGGCGACGTTGATTTCGATCCATACCCTCATCCCAACTCATTCGCTATCCGCTTCAACTTGCGAATGGCGTCATCGAGCGCGCTTTGCGCTTCGTCAGTCTCCTTATTCTCGATGTGGTTTTGAACGTCTGCGAGCTCTCGACGAATCACCCGCATGATTGCTGCTGCCGCTACTGACATGAAATCCTCCGGCGCAAAATGCCATATCTAGAAAGCAGGCATCAGATCGCAACCAAAGCGCGAGCGCAAGTCCTACGCGCTAAATACGCCGAATGATCCGCGCCGGGGTAACAGCGATGACTTCACGGCACGCTGCAGTCGCGTTGTCGTCAATCCGGTGCGGAGGAAGCATTTGCCCCGACCAATAGTCACGGACCCGGTTGAGGTCGACCAAAGGCGTTTGTGGTTGGAGACTTCGCCAGTCAGCAAAGTGCTTCGGGGCTTGGGCGTCGAGCAGCTCAATCTCATAGGGCAGTATCGTGGCCTGTCGGCCATCCGAAGTGGCGTAAAAGCGTGCCTCATATTCGTCGTCAAGAAAAAGAGCGAGTCGAGGCGCGATGGCTTTTGTGCGAACTCTTGGTTCCTGACGTACTCAAAAACCGCCTTCCGGAACGCCTGATTGTAAGGCCAGCCGGTTAGGCGAACAATGCGCCCCCAGTTGCCGGGAGTCGACAGCGCCGGGTTCGAGCATCGTCGAGGAGCAGTGGAAATAGGGCACGGAATGTCCAATCGAGCGAAAGACAGGCCCTAGCTCCGAAACGATTCGGCGCAAGCAGCACAGCCCGTTCGTACCCTGGGAAAAAGTACGGGTGCACAGACGCGCCGAAGCGCCCCTCGAAAGGGCTGATTTGGTTAGCGGGGTAGGGTGTCCGTGGGCGTCGAAACCCGGACCAGAGCTATAGCCGCACATCTTTGGTCAGGATGCTCCCGATCGGCGTCGGGGGTGACGGCTGAATGCAGACATCCCGCCGGGACCTTTGCGACGGACGCACTTGGCGGTGCGGCTCCGAACCCTGCCTTTATGGCCGGTGTCGGGCGTGCTGTCCAGAGGGGCAACCCTTAAAGGCGCTCGGCTCATCGCTTTGGCGAGTTTCGCCCCCCGGCTGCAGCGGCTGTCCCGCTGCGTAGAAGGGCCCTCAAAAGCCCTGAGCCACAGAGCACCACCATGATCAGCAAACGACCGTACAGCGCCCCAGGCGCCGCCAGATTGTCATCCCCTCCGCTGATTCCGACCAGCTATCCAGACGCATCCCTGCCCGCCCGCGAGCGCATCGAACCGGGTGCCGGGTCCGCGGATTCGTTGATCGGGACTGGATCACCAACTTTGAGTCGGAGGCTCCTTATGAACATGTTCGTCTCGTCTGCGGCAGCGGCGGGCGCGCCAGCCGTCGCCATGAACTTGGCTCCCCATGAGCCTGTCGTCGACCACCAGGGCATTTTGGCCCGGGTTGAGCAAATCGTCGACGTGCTGCGGACCCGTTATATTTGCGAAGGCTGGCAAATGGACGAGGACGGGGCAGCGCGCGCTTTGAACTATTTCCGTCGGCATGTGGAGGGGCCCGGTTTCAAGGACGAAGACGAGGACACGCTTGAATTCACTCGCGTGCTGGAATTCTTCAGATCGCATGGTCAATCTCTCGATTGGGCGCACGACGGCGATCTCGCTGGAATGATTTGTAGGCTGGCGAAAGTATCCCCGCGTGGAGGCGCTTTGGGCGCCAGCTGCGTCAAGGCCGACCCGACCTTCGCAGAAATCGAGGCTCATAAGAAAGCGAGTGCAGACTACTCGGCTGCAATTCGCGATGTGGTACCAGGCACCCTTGATCCGGATACGGTGAAGGAAGAGACGTTCGGCGACCGAGAGGCTGAAGTCCGGCACGAACTCGCCACAAGCGTTCCGACAACGTTGCCCGGACTGCTCGCGATGCTGACCTACGTCGAGGACGTCTCCAGCGGAAAGTATTCGGCGAGCGGACGGCCGGACAATGCTTTTGACAGGAACGACCTTTTGAACGTCATCGTCAGCGCGCAAGATTGCCTTCGTGACCACTCAGCCGGCTCTGCCGTCTGACGCCCACCGGCTTGGATGAATCGATGCCCGGTTCGCGCCTGCGGGCTTTCGACCGTCTAGTCCGCCCAAACTGTGGCAGCTATTCCCGACAGGGCTGTTTCCGAGTGAACCTGTGGGCGAGCTGGGGACAACGGAATGAAAGGCTGAGAATGTGGCTTTGCGGGCCTAAACCCGGCTAACGCCAAATCAGCAACACACGGAGTCTCGCATGTCTATTGGACCGCACAGCGTGAAGCCCGCCGACATTCGGAAGACCGTGGACGTTCTAATCGCTGCCTGGAATCCAGCGTGTTGAAGTTGATCGCGGCGGCAAGATCACCGTTACCACCGGGAAACACCCGCCCGCGTGCGGTTCAGGCGACCGCGGATTGAGGGAACGGGTATGATCTCGCTAGTATTCGAAGATGTGGTTGGGGAAGCCGTCAAGATGCTGAGGTCGACCGACCGATTCCCTCATCGCCGAAAGATCACCTCCAAGACCTTCGCCGACGCAAGATCCTTCAGTCTAATCTCAGGCACGCTGTTCAATTTGGTGCCTGCCGGCGGCGGCTGGACTGTCGGGGATCACAGGCTTGCGCACGAAGCTATCGGCCAAGAACTTCTGGTGCAAAATGCGACCATTCAGATGGTTTGCTGAAATGCGTGAGCAGATGCGTAAGCCAGCACTCAGACGCCGCCTGAATGCTGGCGCCGCAGCGCTAGAAGCCCGCGGGTGCGCACGCCATCGAGCTCGGCAAGATCGCAGGCAATCCCTGTGAAGGCATTAGCACCTCTACAACAACGATCGTTCGGAGATCATCTGGACCGATCTCTGACGTCGTGCGGATCAGGAAGGCCTGCTCTGCCGAAATCGCCCACGCCGTTGATCTGGCCGGGCATACTGGCTTGCGCCTAGGCGACTTGCTGCGTTTGTCCTGGTCTCATGTTGGCGAGGACGCGATTGTGCTGACGACCGGCAAGACGAGCACACCGATTCAGCAGGCCCACCAGTACACTGAATTGTTTGTCAGGGATCGGTCTGAAGGCGGGCGATTCGCGTTGTATGTGGGCAACGACCACGTTCAAACTGCCCACGATCTTGTACCACTCGAACAGTATCGCCCTGTAGTCGCCTGTACAATGATTACCTTTTCGTCGGCGAACGAAGGCGGTCTGGGCAGCAGGTCAAACTTCGGTTCGTCGCTCATAAGCACATCCTAGCGTAGACATCTCGTCGCGCCCCCTCTCCAAATTTCTACCGATTGTTATATTTCCTCGGGCGAGGCTGGTTGGACCCCGCACACATCTAATTTTCGCACAATAAGACAACGCGACCGCCGTTGTCCGCTGCCCTGGCAGCGTCACAGCAATGATGGCCGCACTCATAGTGGTCGTTTGCTGTCAGCGTTCACAGAGCGCGTTGACGCCACGGCCCCCAGCGGCTGACATTGATGAAACCTCAAAGCGCTGCAACAGATGCTGCTCTGCAATAGAAACACCCATTGGTTGTCGCACGATCATCGTTATAGGACAGGTGTGGCTTTTGGGCCGTGGATTTTCCTAGCTTCAGTTGTTGTCGATCCAATTTGTCGAGAAGGATCAAAAAATGCTTCGAGGGCATGCTGTCGTTAAGCCGTTTTCCATAGCAATCTTACTCTCGCTAGTCGCACTTGGCTGCTGGCCGGTTCTCGCCGAGCGACCTCGCCGGTCGGCGGACGCGCCCAAATTGCTTGAACGGCAAAGATGTTTTTTCGGGATTACCCTCTTAAGGCACGAGCCGAAAAATGTGTCTGTGGAGCAAATGAGCCATGATGGGACACAGATTCCTTGGGCGGGCACCGCAAAGACCAATCGAGTAGTTCTGCGAGTAGGCGGCGATCCAGATCCTTCGCCCAATATTTGCCCGCCGAGGGGGATCGTCGAATTCGAAATCAGAGAAGGGCACGAACAGTTTACGTATCAACCCAATATCCTGTCTCCCGTAGCAGGATGTCTTCCAAACGATTGCTCTCGACTTGTAGGGGCAACAGCCGTGACGCTGCAGCCCAAGACGGCGTACAAATGGCAAGCTCGTCTCGTGGCTATCTATGACTGGATGGAGTGCACAAACTCCGGTTGCCGCTGCACCGGCGAGGCGAACAGGTGGCCAGGATTTTGGGAAGAGATTGGCCTCCCCGTGCCCGGCTATTTCTCATTCTTTACGCCGTAGGCTGATGCGGATCAATGCTCAGGTTCATCTAACATGGTCTCCAAACGGCTCTTGCTCTGCTGCCCGCTCCAGCCCGCCGTCTTCTGCCGATTGTTCTCGCCCCTACGATTCGAAGCCTATTTCGAAGCTTCTCCACCTCTCTAAGCTCGGCGATGAGCGTTTGGAGGCGTGCGTGCAGAACAGCACAGCTGTAGCCCTCGCGAATATTGGTCATTACCTGCCCCGGAATATAATTTGGATTAAGGAGCCACGATAAAACAGGACATTTGAGCAATCGCTAATTCGTGCGTTTAGTGGGCTAGAGCTGTAGCCGCCAGATGCTCCCAGTACTCTGCCTCTGCGAGCAGCTTCCAGCTTCTCTCGGGATCACGCGCGGCGGCTTGTCGGCATAGCAACGCCATCGCGCGAAAGCGGCGCATAGCTTCCATCGCAAAACTCCCTGCTTCTGTTTTCCCCAATCCTATTTTTTATTACTGCGGTGGAGTCATCATGATTATCGGACATAACTAAATTTGCCCTTTGAGGGCATCCAATTGGGTTCCGTCAGAGCATCGAAACGGAACTGCTTTCGCTTCAGGCTTCACATCAGTTTCGAATGCCACTTGATGCGGCATTGTCGCGCGCGGATTTCGCAGCTTGACGTAATCCTTCAATAACCGTCGAAGCAGCGCCGTCAGCGCTGGCGGGTTACGACAGCAAACCTGCCCATGCTCCTCAACCCCGACGGCGCTCAGGACACTCAGCCAACATGGCATGATGCTTCGCGGGAGCACCCGCTTGTTCGGGGCGCTAACCCATCCGAACCAACGCCCCGGTTTGACCAACAAATATTTTGAATCTGCAATAAACTGCGCCGTTTGTAAGCGCACGTGATAATTTGGAGAGCGCTGGGCCCGAAGCTCTCGACCGAAAGCTGATACGCCGCGATGCGCGGCTTATTTGGGGCGCTGCTCAGCTGCCGGCCCGCCTGAGTGGAGTTGCTCATGAGTACTGAGCGGAATCCCGACCCTGTGATCCTGTTGTTCGCGATTGCCGTGATAGTCGCGGCGTTCGCGGCATTCGTCACGACGTTTGAGCGGGTTGGGAGCACCACAGCTGGTGGCGAGGCTCCCTCCGGGACCACGGGGATGGGCAAGCCTCGCACGCCTCTTGAGCGAGCACCAGACCCATCAGTAGGGAAGTAACCGCCACACCGGTGCCGGCGCGTGTGCCCGTTCTTGTATTGCAGCATCGCCCCCGCAGCCTTGTCAATCGACTGAACCTTCGAACGGAGCTGACCCGAAACACAAAGCGAAAGGAACGCGCAGCGACAACCCCTCTGGTGTCTGGGGCCTTCCAAGTTCACGCTACCGTCTTTTGGAGCTTGTATGGTCCTACCTCCGATTGCATACTCTTCCCGTTGCGGCCTGCATATTGTTTCAATAGTCATTGTTCGAGGCAGTAATGAGTAATCGAGGTCAGGTTTACAACTATTCGGCTATTCTGCGTGAACGGGTCGAGGAGCTCATCGCACTATTCGGGCAACTGCAGACGCTTAGGCGTCGCCTGCAAGCCGCTAACGCGAGAAGGTTTGGTCGGCGTATCCCGAAGGCCGCGCGGAGAAGGAGAGTTCTTCGGCGCTGATAGCTACCGTTCAATGCAACGATCGCGCGTCCCCGCGTCGACATTGATACGAAGCCGCGTCCAGGCCGCTTCAAAACACCTGCATCTGCAGCCATTATCTGCAACACCGAAGCGTTGGAGCAACAGTTTCCCGGCGCTTTGACCAGTGCGCGATTCTTAATTTGCGTCGTGTGCGCGACTCAGACCTGCTCTCCGTGGGAAGCAGACAGGCGGCGGGGGAATGATTGTACGCGCGGGGGCCATTGTTACGTTGCTGCTGCCCCTGGGCTCCGAAGCCTTCGCTTCGCGTCACTACAGACCCACATCGCGGTATCATGCAGCGAGGTCAGATACTACGTCCCGAAATATTCGGCACCGGTGGCCGAGATGTACGCTCGTAATCAGCGCGCTACCGACGCACAAATCGAATGGGCCCGACGTTGCGTGGCTTCGAACGAGGCCGCCGAAACAGGGCCGCGCCGGTACGAATGAGCATGACCGGTGATCGCCTGGACATGCTGCATATTCTTAGACGCTAAATCCGTGGCGTAACTCAAGTGACACCAAAATAGAGCCGCATTCGCGCGGCTCCTCCTCTTACTGCGGGTCGGCTTCGTCGCCCTCAGCTTCGTCCCGCTCGGCTTCTCCGTCGTCCTCTTCTTCTTCGACATTGTAGCCGAAATCGACTTCTCTGAAATCGATTCGAGAGGCGGCGCATCGTCCTCCAACTCGGTTCCGCATCTTTCGCAGCGCTGAACGAAGAGCCAGGAGTGTTCTTCGCTAATGCGAGAGTGACGGCATTCGGGACACCAGAGAAGGTCGCTCATGGCAGTCCTCTTTTGTCCGATCCTTCAAGGTCGACCTTACTCATTGGTTCACCAGTTGGAGCTCGCTCCCTTTCTTCTTGCGCGTCGCGCGGGGTTTCTTGAGTGCCGCAGTCTCCTGAGTGATCTGCTCCTTCAGCGTTTTAAGCTCGTTATCTATCGATGTTTTTTCAGCGACGAGTTCAGTTATGCGCTTTAGCCTGTCCACTATAGTTCTCCTATGTGCAGGGTTTTTCCACGCATTGGTACCAAGGCTGTTCGAAGACCCAGCCTTTATCGACGGGCTGCAGTGTGTTGCCCGTGATCGTCGGAAACGTTTCGAATGCAAAGTGGTTGAGAAAGCGCAGCGCGATCGACGGCAGCAGCTCCATCATGCTTTCGCAGAGAGAAGCAAGCTGGAGTATGCAGATTGGCGCCGGGCGCCGCAAAAAACCGAGCTCAAGTCGGAATGACGCTGAGGTGGACGCGCAGCTGAGCCCAAGCGAAGCTCCGCGGACCAGAAAGATAGCGGTTCAAGTTTCAGAACAGCATTTTGCTGACCGCCCGGGAATGCGCGAGAGCGTCGTCGCCCAGGCGGCTCTTGAGCGCTTCCTGGATCGGGCCGCCTATGGCTGCTTTTGTTTACGCGGCCATCGATCGGAATGAGCAGGTGCTCAACTTCTGCATTTCGGGTGGGCTTTCCTCGTCCAGTACGCGACGGGGTGAATTCTCGAGCAATGGCCGCAAAGGAAGGAAACTATCCCTCAATCCCCCTTGGCTCAAAAAGTTACATTGGAAATGTCAGATCGCACTCAAGCGCAAGTTGACGGGCCAAAGCAGGTCAGTTCACGTCGTGATCCCGAGCGCCGAAATGGTCATCCTGGAAGCCGATCAGGACGTGGAGTGGTGAACTCGACCTTGCGCTGCCTGACTTCCCGCCTCATCGGATAACAGGCGCGTCAAGAACCTCCGACCGACCGATTGCCTGAGAAGCTCCAAGCAACTGGTCGGATATGCGACATGCGTCGCAAGCTCGACAGGAATGATACAAAAAATGCGTAATTTCAATGAGCGCTGGCTGGCATGCGACTTGCTATTTTCTCCGCAGAGCCAGGTAAAGCGAATTTGAGCAATGACCAGTCTGACTGAGAGCGCAAGTCAAGTCGGTGCGGCGAACCTGCTGAGCGTCGGTTCGCGGGCCCCCTCGATCAAAGTGGAGAACTGGCTACGCGGCCAGCCCGTTAGAAAGTTCGAACGTGGGAAAGTATATATCCTCGTATTTTGGGCGACGTGGTGCGGACCATGTATCGCCTCGATGCCAAATCTGGTGGTCCTGCAAGACAAATACAGGAACAACGGAGTTGAGGTGGTGGGCATCGCTGCTCACGAACAAGCTTCGACGGAAAATGAAGCGCGAGCCAGCTTGGACGCCTGGTTGACAAAAAGCTTGTCAAATCTGAACTACGCGATCGCATTCGACTATGCCGGCGAAATGAACAAGCTTTGGCTGGATCCAAGCTTTTCTGTCGGGATTCCCACGTCATTCGTCGTTGACCGTGACGGCCACATCGCCTTTATTGGCCATCCGACGCAGCTCGATCATGCCTTGCCCAAAGTTCTGAACGGATCCTGGGCAATGAGCGACGAAGCCAAAGCGCTGGATGCGGAAAGGATAAACACGGGCCGACGCAGAAAGCGTGAACTATCGCAGAAGAGAGCTCTGGTGGAGCCAATCTTTGCCAGACTTGAGCCCGCCATGAAGAGAAAGGATTGGCCGACAGCCCTTTCAGCTATCGAGGAGGCCCTCGCCGTGATGCCGGACGAGGTCACCTTCCGTGGGCTTCAAGCGGAATTGTTGCTTCACAAGATACGCGACCTGGGGGCTGGCCTGCCGGTGCTGCGCCAATTAGTTCGCGACGCGATCGAGAAGAAGTCCGTGGTTTGGATGAGCGTCGCGATCCGCCAACTGTTCGACCCCGCGAAAGACTACTCCGATTTTCCACATGCGGAGCGCTTTGCCATGGGCAAGGAGCTCTCCGAACACATCCTGGCGGCGAATCCGCCCCGCGGCAGCGACGGCGCGAAGTTCCTGTCGTACGGGGCGGTCGCTCAGTACTATTACGAGACCGGTAAGAGGGACCGCGCGATCGAATTGGTCGAGGTGGCGCTGAGATGGCTGGATGCAGCGCCTGCCTCGGATCTAGCGAAACGGGACGTCGTGCAGTGCTCTCTCCAGGCGTTGGCGAGCTACAGGAGTGAGAAGCTCTCTTACGAGGAGTGCTGTTCAGCCCCGCAAAACACGGCTCTCGAAAAACCGGAACCGAGATCGCCAAGGGAGGCAGCGTGAGCAATGCTGCTTGGCATGTCTTTTCGGCCTCGTGGTTTTGCGATCGAAATCGAAACCTCTTGGGAATGCCGGGGCATTCACATGAAGTGAGGACAGGAGTCGCGAGCCGGTGAACGCAGGCGAGGCCGCACCACCATAAGTTCTTTATGGCGAATGTTTCCTCAAGGTTGGCCGCGCTCCGACGCGATAACGGCGAGAGTGCCTGCTGAAGTGAAGAGTGGTCGGCGGCTGCTAAGATTGGCGTCCTAGAAGATGCTGGATGGCATCTTCGAACAACTAAAAAATAGAAATGGGTGGTGACGCTGATGCTTTCCAGCTCTCAAGGAAACTTTCTCTACTTTCTATCGCTGCTGTCGGAAGCGGTTCAGAACTTCGTTCCGCTTGGACGGCAAGCCGATTCGGGAGAGGCGCCAGTCCGTGGCTCTGGACTGTGCTGTTCAGAGCCGTCGGATTCCCCTGCGCCCGCCGGTGCAGGAACACTGAGCGAAGCTGTACCTTTAATGAGCACCCTCTTTGCGAGCACAGCGCCGGGTCGACCATGATGTACAATCAGCGCCAGCGCCGCTCTGTCAAAGCCGCCGCCTTGTTCCGGAAATCTGGGCCCTGGTACAAAGTGCTTTACGTCCAGGTGCTCATAGCGATCCTGATTGGCATTCTCGTTGGCTGGCTATGGCCCGCTGTGGGGACGAGTAGCTGGGTCAAAGCGCTTGGTGATGGATTCATCAAGCTGATCAAGATGGTGATCGCGCCGATCATCTTCTGCACTGTTGTCTCCGGAATTTCGCATGTTCAGGATGCACGAAAGGTCGGCCGAGTCGGCGTCAAGGCGCTACTTTACTTCGAGATCGTATCAACCTTCGCGCTCATCCTGGGTCTTTTCATGGGCAATCTCGCTCAGGTCGGTCATGGGCTCGCTCCCAAGGGGGATGCCGCGGCCGTAGCCAACTACGTCAAGACGGCGGAAGCGCAGAAGACGGTCGATTTCCTCCTCAATATCATTCCAGATAGTGTAGTTGGCGCCTTGGCCCGAGGTGACGTGCTCCAGGTGCTACTGTTTGCCATCCTATTCGGGTTCTCGCTGATGGCGCTTGGGGAGGGGGGTAAGCGGATGCGCGGTCTGGTTGACGATGCTGCGCAAGCGGTGTTTGGAGTCATCAGGATCGTAATGAAGGCAGCGCCAATCGGGGCGTTCGGAGCCATGGCCTACACTATCGGCGAATTCGGACCGTCCGCGCTCGGTAAACTCCTCGGATTGGTTGCCCTGTTTTACGTGACAGCCGGGCTCTTCGTGATCATTGTGCTTGGCCTGATCGCGCGCTTGGTAGGATTTTCTATTCTAAAGTTCATCGGGTATATCAAGGATGAGCTGCTGATCGTGCTTGGAACATCGTCGTCCGAAAGCGCGCTGCCGCAGTTGATGGAAAAGCTGGAGCGGCTCGGCTGTTCGAAGGCGGTCGTCGGCCTAGTAGTGCCGACAGGATACTCTTTCAATTTGGATGGGACGAACATTTACATGACGTTGGCGACCTTGTTCATCGCGCAAGCGCTCGGGGTCGATCTCAATTTCGGCCAGCAGCTCACGATACTCATTGTGGCGATGCTCACCTCCAAAGGCGCAAGCGGTGTTACCGGTGCCGGCTTTGTCACCCTGGCCGCGACATTGACTGTGGTCAGTCCTGAACTTGTCCCTGGCATTGCCATCGTATTCTCGATCGATAAGTTCATGAGCGAGGTGCGTGCGCTTACCAACATCATCGGAAACGGTATTGCCGCGGTGTTTGTGTCCTGGTGGGAAGGCGAACTCGATCATGTCTCGCTACACGCGCAGCTCAAGTAGATATGCGAGCTCAGCTGGGCCCTGCGACGGCCAATGCCGTCGCCAACACAATGCGCGGGCCAGCAAAGTCGCAGCTCAATTCTGTCCGGGAGCGCCCAGCGAAAGGCGTTGAGATTTCCAGACGTTGCTGTAATTGCGGACTAGAGATCAGTCTTTGAAGGTCTCCATTTTAGGTTGCGAGTCGTGCAGTAGTAGGGCGGCCAGATTCTCGGGTGATGGTGCAGGTATCACTACGCTTGCGGTGGTGTTCCAGACAGCCCTTCGGGTCCGGAGTTTACCATTGCGCCGCTCTCGACGAGGCCCCCCCGGCCTCCCTCGAACCATCAACGACGATGAGGTTGCTGCCGTAATCGAGCGGACGTTGCGCACGATGCCGGTCGACGCGACGCACTGGTCGATCCGCTCAATGGCTGAGGAAACTGGCTTTTCCCACACCACGATTTGCCGAATGTGGGCGGCGTTCGTCTTGCAGCCACACCGTAGCCAGACATTCAGGTACGCGATCTCGTCGCCCTTTACCTGTCTCCGCCGAACCGAGCCCTGTCCCTTAGCATGGATGAGAAAAGCCAAATCCAGGCACTTGATCGCGAGCAACCGGTCTTACCGATGTCTGGCGTACCGGAACGTCGTACGCACAGGTATGTGCGGCATGGCACGACCACGCTGTTTGCCGGACTCGATGTCGCCTCGGGGTTTATCATCAGCAAATGCTACAAGAGTCACGGGCCGTCGAGTTCTTGAAGTGCCTCAAAGAGGACGATGCCCAAGTCCCCGAAGGGCTCGATGTCCATATCGTCATGGATGACTACGCAACCCACAAGACAAAGCATGGCTCCCGCCGGCCGCGCTGGCATGCTCACTTCACGCCGACTTCCGCATCATGGATCAATCAGGTGGAGCGCTGGTTCGCTGAACTCAACAGAAAGCAGATCCAGCGAGGGTGTTCATACCTTCGCATGGCGGCTCGAGACCGACATCCGTACCTTCGTCGTCCTGCACAACAGAAACCCGAAGTCCTGCAAATGGACCAGGTCCGCAGACCAGATATTGGCTTCCGTCAAACGGTTCTGCCACAAAGCCCAGTAGACTTTATGTGGCGAACTTTAGACTCACGTGACTAGGTCAGCGTTTGCTTGGTTCGAATCATATCAGGCGGCGTCGGAGAGCTTGTAGGACCAAGTATAGACGACGGGATGGCGATTGACGTCGTCGATTTCGGCCATGATGCGCTCCTTGAGTTCATACTTTGATGTAGCCCGGATGTGACGCAGGACTGAGCGGGCGAACTTGGAGAAGAAGCCCTCGATGGGTTGAGCCAGGAGCCGTGCTCGGGCGTGAAGGTAAACTGGAAGTGGCCTGCCGGTCGTGTGTCGAGCCAGGCTCTGGTTTCTCTCGATATGTGGGCGGAATGATTATCGAGGATCAACTTGATCGCGGCCCTGGCCGGATAGGCGGCATCGAGGAGCTTGAGGAATTCTATGAACTCTCGGCTGCGGTGGCGGTCTTTGACGAGCGCGTGGACCTTCCCGGTGAGCAGGTCAATCCCGCCAACAGGCTGAGCGTGCCGTGACGTTTGTACTCACTTCCGTTAAGAAGCCGAATTGAGCGGGACTGGACAGGCAAGCGTATGCCATAGCTGGATCATGAAGAGGCACAAGAGTTCTCTGAGCCAGGCGAGGATACGGCGGAAGT
>NZ_JBVVOS010000043.1:0-49649 GCF_055807515.1 Bradyrhizobium sp. Kon69
GTCTCGTGGTCCAGCGCGTTGCCGGCGCCGCTGACCTTGAAGGCCGCATTGTTGTTCAGGATGCCGCCGCTCAGCACCGCAGCGCCGGTCAGATCGATCTCGCCGTTGCCGGTGACCGTGCCGGTGTCGCTGATCGTGGCCCCGTTCACCGTCAGCTTGCCAGCGGCATCGATCGTGACGTTGCCGGTATTGGCAACGGTCGAGCCCTGGTCGATCGTCAGCCAGCCATTCGCCAGCACCTTGATTGTGCCGCCGGACGTGTTTGCGACGGTCTCGTGGGCGAACTCCGCGGTGCCCTTGACGTTGACCGCTCCTGAATTGTTCAGCGTGCCGCCTTTGAGGACGCTGGTGCCGTCGAGCTCCAACGTGCCCAGAATGGTCACGGTGCCGCCATCGACCGTCGCGGTGTCGACGATCAGCGTCGTGCCGGCATCGGCCTTCAGCGTGCCACCGGCATTGTCAATTCCGGCCAACGTCGTCAGCGTGCCGCCGAACAGCTCGATCGTGCCGGAATTGGTGATCGTGGTGCTCTTGGCGAAATCGCCGCCGCCCTTGAGCGTCAGGTAGCCGGCGTTGGTGAGGACGCTACTGTCCAGGAACTCGGCCTTGCCACCAACCGAGATCGTGCTGGCCGTGAAATTGGTGAGCTTCGAATCGGCCTTGAGGCTCACCTCGCCCGCAATCATCAACGCACTCTTGTTGATGACTTCCGGTGCCGTGTGGCCGACCGTGGTGTCGTAGTCGTTCATCGTGATCGACTTGGCATAAGCAGCCGCGTCGATCGTCACCGGATAGGATGGCGTCAGCCCGTGCAGCTGATCGGTGATGACGATGACGTCGTCATTGACGGTGGGGACCGTGCCGGTTTCCCAGTTGGCCGCGTCCTTCCAGAAGCCGCCGGAGGGCGCGCCGGCATGGTCGGTCGCGATCCACACCACGGCGGGAGCGTCGGTGCCGGTGATCGTGACGGTGATGGTCTGCTGCGAGGTGGCGCCTTGCGCGTCCCTGAGCGTCACGGTGTAGACCAGCGTCAGCACCTCACCCTTGGGGATGAAGTCGGCGAGATAGACCGGCAGGTCGGCCAGCGACCAGTTGATGGTGCCGGTGCCGTCCCCGGTGCTGTCGGCGCCCGCCGCGATCGCGACCGACATCGCGCTCTGGAACGCAGCTAGCGGGCCCGGCGGAACGCTACCATCAGGCAGGGTCGCGCTGGTCAGCTTGACAGCGACCGTGTGGGTGTCGGTGAGGTCGACATCATTGAAGGTCAGCGTGCCCGAAGTCGGCACCTCGCTGGTGAGCGGGCCACCCGGCACGCTGGTGCCGCCTTCGAAGACGATGACCGGAACGCTGGTGGTGATCACCGGCTTGTCGTTGGTGCCGGTGATCGTGATGGTGATGTCGATGGTCGACGCTTCGGGATTGACCGAGAAATTATTGTTGACGCGGACCTTGTAGGTCAGCGTCAGCGTTTCACCCGCCGCGAGAAAGTCGAAGACGTGGTCGGGAATCGTGTAGGTCCAGACTGCCGAGCCGTGGTTGGTGTTGCCGCCATTGGCGACCACGTCGATGTTGATCAGCGTCGCAGCAATGTCCTGCTTCTGGAGCGCGGTGAGCGATCCGGTGACATCGTGCAGCCCGGCGTCCTTGTAGACGTAGTTGGGCGCGTCGGCGACGCTCATGCTCACAGTCGGCCGGTCGCCCAGGTTCTGGTCGTCGAAGGTGATCAGGCCGGAGATGGTATCGTAATGGGTTGTGTCGCCGGTCGTGTCCGCGCGCTCGGTCAGCGGGAATGCCGTCTTCACATCGCCGTTGAGATCGAGGCTGCGCGCAAGGGGCGGGCCGGGAATGCGGGTGCTGGTCGCCGGATCATGGCCGGGCCCGGGCGATGTCAGCTCAGTGAGATGCGTGAAGGTCGCGGTCGCGGTGGCACCGGTATCCGTCTTGATGAAGACAATGTTGCCGGTTTGCGTGATCGAGTCGGTGAAGTTCTGGGTCAGCTTGGTGTTGCTGTTGTTGTCCGTGAACTTCAGCGTGAACACGTCCGTGATCAGCTTCTGGATGTCCGGCGACATCAGCGCATTGGAGATCGAGACGTTGCCGCCGCTGATCTGGATCATCTGGCCGGCCTGGTTGACCGTCGCGATCGGCAGCAGCGTGACCTTGTCGAACAGGATGTAGGAGCCCGTCGTGCCGTTCGGCTCGACCAGCACCTGGAAGCTCGCCTGCGGCTGCGGATCGCCGCCGCCGGCGGGAACGACGAAGTTGATCTGGCTCAGCACCGCCGTCCCGCGGATGCCCATGGTGGCGACCGGCGTGTCGACCTTCATGTCGCCGTGCTTGGCGGTCTCGCCGGCGACGAAGGTGATGGTGCCCGCGACCAGACTGAGCAGCGAGGAATTGTTCGACCCGTTGGGGTCGTAGACCATCTCGTTCAGCACCATCCGCGCATTGGAGGACAGGCCGAACACCGTGCCGTCGATGAACGTGATGCCGAGCGTCGAGTCCCCACCAGTCGAGACCACGTCGCCCTTCTCGACATTGTCGCCGTTGTTCAGGATGACGGAGACGCCGTTCCGGACCGCGGTCGCGCTGCCGGAGAGCTTGGTGACGTGGCCGATGACCTGGGCGGCGGCAATGCCGGAGGCGGCCTGCGCGTATTGCACATGGCCGGTGAGTGCGTTGACGACGTCGCCGGTGAGGTGCGCGCCGTCAGGCGAAGCGATCGCCGCGCGCTTGTCGCCCCTGAAATAATCGTGAACGACGAAATCGTGCCCATCATGGGACAGCACGAGGTCGAGACCGGCGCGCTTGAAATCGCCGTTGAAGATCAGATTCGGGTCGGGAACGACGAACGCGCCATCGGGCACGTGACCGTGTGCCTTGGCGGTAAAGGAATCGACATGGCCATCGGCGGGCGATCGGGAACCCAAGCCGTCCAAGGAAATCGCGGCGTCAAATTTGCCAGCGTAATTCAATCCGGGCACCAAAAAAGGGAGTTAAAATCTAAGTAAGTATCGCTCACCTAAACTTGCATATCATTACCAAGTCCTTAGCGAAACCACCTATTGCTTGTGTGATTTGGCATCACCAAGCGGTCGATGCTCTCAGGCGGCTGGGCGTCCGCAGAGAAGCCAAAGTAATTTTCGAAATACTCATAAGTAAAGTAGCGCTTATTTTCGCTCATTTCCAGTAACCCCATGTATTCTATTGTAGAAATACCACAATAGATACTATTGTCATCTTTTGTTCGTGGATCCCCGCCCCACCCTGCGGCAAATACGGGGCCAAATCTGTGATCCAACTAACAGAAGCCGTGAAATAGCGAGCCGTTAGCCATAAGGCGCAGAATCAGTTCCACGACAACTTGTGCCTGCAATTGGTCCTTCTTCGCGGCAACTGCCGTCCTCCTAGCCGGCGAATCGTAAAATCTTACGCAATTTGAGCAGGCCCGTTTCAGCCTGTTGCCCGGTTTTGGGACCCCAGCCGGGCGCGTTAAGCAGAACAAAACCGGCCGCCTCGCACTATCTCCGCGAAAGCAACAAAGCCCGGCACGTGCAGGTCGAGGGGGACCTGGCGAAGCCGGAAGGGGATGTCAGATGGAGACCGCTGCTCGCTCGCGCGCTTGGCGCGCAATCGTTGTGCTGTGCGGATTGATCCTGCTCGGATCGGCCGCGGAGCTTCGCGCTGGAACGCTACTGTCGCCGGGAGCCGGCGTCCTCGTGCGCAAATCCGCCGAGCCGTTCGGCGTGTTCGCCTTCGCCATCTCCGCCGGCAACCTGCAACAGAAATGGCTCGCGCTGAGGTCCAGGCTCGACGATGACATGGTGCAGCTCGCGCTGTGCGACGGCGACCGGGATAATTGCGCGTCGCCCGCTGCGCTGAAACTGCTCGCCATCGTCGACCAGGCCCGCAGCCGTGACGGCCGCGCTCTGCTGGGCGAAACCAATCGCGCCATCAACCTCGCCATCCGTGCCACCGATGACGGTTCCGAGGACGTCTGGAGCTCGCCGCTCGCGACTTTCGCGCGTGGCGCCGGGGATTGCGAGGACTATGCCATTGCCAAGCTCGCCGCCCTTAAGCTTGCGGGCGTCGCCGCCGAGGATCTCCGCATCGTCGTCGTGCGCGACATCCGCGCCGGCGAAGAGCATGCGGTTGCCGCTGCACGGCTCGACGGGCACTGGCTGATGCTCGACAACCGCCGCATGGCAATGGTCGAGGACGACGCCGCACGGAGTTACCAGCCGTTGTTCGTCCTCTACCGGTCGGCCGTGATGAAATATGTCGACGAACCCGTGCGGTTCTCGATGGTCGCCGCCGAGGCGCGTTGATTTTCTTGTAGCCGGGATGGTGCCACCGGGTCGGCGCACGGCGCCGCCCGATGACGGGCTCCACAAAATCCGCGGCCGCTGCCGCCTGTCGCACGAATCCCGGATTGCGCTGCGCTCCATCCGGGCTACCAGCACAAAGTGCGCTTACCCACAAACCCATTCCACAGTGCGATCCCGGACGCTAGCATGCCGCGGCTATGCGGGGGCGACTGGAATGCGGTTCATCGTGCTGACTATGCTTGCGCTGCTGGCCTTGCCCGCGGCTCCAGGCTTCGCGCAATCCAGCCCGTCCCTCCGCTCCGTCGCCGACAGGCTGCCGCTGTTCGCCAGGAACAACTGCCAGCAGATCCGCGATCCCGGCAATCAATTGTTCTGCGGTGATGCCGAGCTTGCCGCCGCCGCCGAGAAGCTGAGCACGGGAATCGAGGCGCGGCTTGCCCGCCTGCCCGATCGCCTGCCCGGGATCGAGGAGAACGCGATCTGGGTTCGCCAGCGCAACCTCGGTTGCGGCATCGTCGGCCAAACCGCGATCCGCACCGACGATTTTGACCGGGTGAAGGCATGTCTTCTCAAGGTGACCGACGAGCGCGCCGCGATCGTACGCGATCCGGATTTCGACTGTCTCGCAGCCAACACCGCCGCGGGCGCACTGATCTGCGCGGACCCGTCGCTGGCGCTTGCCGAGACCGAGTTGAACAGCCAGGTTCTCGGCCTGATCGGCAAGCTCGATCCGACCGCGGCCCGCTTTGCCTTCGCCGAATATGGCCGGTGGACGCGGGAGCGCGATCGCAAATGCAATCTGGTCGGCAAGGAGAATGTGCCGCTCGGGGAGCTCGAGTCCGCGGAGGACTGTCTCGCCGGCTATCTGAAGCACAAGGCCGACGAGATTGGCGCGGCGAAAGGCGATCCGAAGAAGGTGTTCGGCCGGCAGGTCGCGGCCCACTCGCCCGACACCGATGCCGTCGATTTCTGCGCCGCGCGAATCCACGCGGCCAATTCCTGCGGCAACTTCCTCCGCATCAACCGCGTCTACGCACTCGACAGCCAGGTGGGCGAACAGGAAGCGCAAGTCACGGGCGAAATCGAGATGGCCGTGCTGGCGCCCTTCGCCACCTGCAGCAAGATCGCCACGACGTGCACGGGCACCTGCTGGGACGCCACAACGGGTCGTCCGCAGCCTGGCGTCAGCAACAAGGAGCGCTCCGCAGACGCCTTCAACGTCACGCGCCGCCTCAGGATCCAGCGCACCTTTGCGTTCGTGAAGGCCGCCGACGGGTGGCGCTGCCGGGAAGACGAGTTGGCCCCGGTGAATTCAGGCACCGCGGGTGGGGGATCGTAGGGCTGTGTCCTCTCCCTCGCCCCGTTC
The DNA here is from genome assembly GCF_055807515.1 of Bradyrhizobium sp. Kon69. NCBI lineage: Bacteria > Pseudomonadati > Pseudomonadota > Alphaproteobacteria > Hyphomicrobiales > Nitrobacteraceae > Bradyrhizobium > Bradyrhizobium sp. Kon69. Next base: position 5,695 of record NZ_JBVVOS010000043.1, read on the forward strand.
TCACGGGGTCGCGACGAGCTTCGCCCGCGCGGAGAGGGTTGGGGTGAGGGGCTGCTTCAGCGAATCCGGTGACAGTTCGACTCGCGGAGAGCCCCCTCACCCGGAATTTGCTGCGCAAATTCCGGCCTCTCCCCGCGTGCGGGGAGAGGCGAAGAAATCAAAACATCAGATTGTCCTTCACCAGAACCCAGCGGCCGCCCTTGACCTGCTGCACCTGGGTGATGGTGTTGGCGAGGTGGTCGGTCTTGGAGAATTTGGTCGGCGGCGAGTTGAAGATGTCGAGGAACTTGTCGCCCGATTCCAGCGCGTCCAGCATCTTCTGGCCGGTCAGATCCTTGCCCGCCTTGTTTGCGTAGAACGCAAACGTCGTCACCGCATTGTAGCCGATGATCGCCTGGGTGTTGGCATCGGTGTTGAACATCTTCTTGTAGTTGATGAGCCAGTCGTGGACCTTGCCCTTGGCGGTGTCCTCGTAGGGGATCTCGAAGCCGCTCGCCGCATAGAGGCCCTCGACGGCGTCCTTGCCGAGCGCCGGCACTTCCAGCACGTTGGTCGGCGTCGCCCCCAGGAAAGTAACGTCCCAGCCGAGCTTCTTCGCCTCCGTCATCGCGCCGATGGTCTCGCGGATCACGGTGCCGAGCACGACGAGATCGCAGCCGTCGGACTTCATCTTGGCGATCTGCGCGCTGAAATCGGAGGCGCCGCGCTTGTAGCTCGTCACCGACGCCGGCTGCAGCTTCATGGCCGTCAATTGCTGGGTGAAGCCGTCGAGCACGTTCTTTCCATACTCGTCATCCTGATGCATGATGCAGGGCTTCTGGAAGTTCTTCCACTCCACCATGTATTTCAGCGCGGCGCGTGTGCTCTCGACATAGGGCAAGAGGTTGTTGAACTTCAGCCGCTCCTGCGGCTTGGCTGGGTCGAATTTGAAGGTGAACTCGGCGGCAGTCAGCGGGAAGAGCTGGAGCACGCCGGCATCGAACAGGATGTCCTGCGCGGCGAGCGTCGGCGCTGATCCCATCGAGCCGATCATTGCAAATATCTTGTCGCGCTCGACCATCTTCTGCGACGCCAGCACGCCCTTCTTCGGATCGTAGCCGTTGTCCTCGAGGATCATCCTGATCTTGCGGCCATTGATGCCGCCGGCCGCGTTGATTTCCTCGACCGCCATCTTCATGCCGTTGGAGACCGGCACGCCCCAGACCTTGATCGGTCCCGACAGATCCTGATGGGTTCCGATGACGATCTCGGAGGCCGAGATACCTTCATTGGTGACCTTTGTCTGCGCCGCGGCAGGCAAGCAGGTGAGCACCACCGCGCCTGCCGCAAAGCCGAACGTTCTCAACGATCTCGACATTGACGTCTCCTCTCCTTGGGGCCCTTATGATGCGAAGGGTGGGGCCATCACTCCTTCGCTGTTATTCAAACCGGATTGTTCAAGCCACCGCGCGCGTCGGATACATTGCGTCGATCTCGGCGGCATAGCGCTTGTTCACGAAGCCGCGCTTCAGCTTCATGGTCGGCGTCAGCTCCTCGTCCTCCGGAGTGAGTTGCCGTTCGATCAGATAGAATCTCTTGATGGTCTCGACGCGGGCGAAATTGGCATTGACCGCTTCGATCTCGCGCCAGATCAAGTCCTGGATCTCCGCCGCGCGGCACAGGCTGGCATAGTTGGTGAAAGGGATGTCGTGGTCCTGCGCGAATTTCTCGACATTCTCCTGGTCGATCATCACGAGGCAGGTGAGGTATGGCCGCTTGTCGCCGATCACCACGGAATCCGAGATGTAGGGCGAGAATTTCAGCTGATTCTCGATCTCGGACGGCGTGATGTTCTTGCCCCCGGAGGTGATGATGATGTCCTTCATCCGGTCGGTGACGCGGACGAAGCCCTCATTGTCGATGGTGCCGACGTCGCCAGTATGCAGCCAGCCGCGATGGTCGATGGTCTCAGCTGTCCTCTCCGGCTGGTTTAGATAGCCCATGAACAGGAAGTCGCCCCTGATCAGGATCTCCCCGTCGGGCGACAGCGCCACTTCACCCCACGACACCCCCTTGCCGACCGAGCCGAGCTTGATCCGCTCCGCCGGCATCATGGTGGCGACCCCGCAATTCTCGGTCTGCCCGTAGACCTCGTGGATGTCGATGCCGAGCGCGAGATACCAGCGGATCAGCTCCGGTGCGATCGGCGCCGCGCCGGTGAAGGCGATGCGGCAACGGTCGAGCCCGATCATGCGCCGGATGTTGCGGAAGGCGAGCCGGTAAGCGATGCCGTTGGCGATGCGCAACGACAGCGGCGGCGGCTTCCCTTCGATCCTGCAAGCGACCATGCGATAGCCGATGTCGATGGCGCGGCGGTAGACCCATTGCTGCAGCGGCGTCGCGTCCTTTAGGGCGATAGTGATCGCGGAATAGAATTTCTCCCAGATGCGCGGCACCGCGAGGAAGATGGTCGGCTGCACCTCGCGCAGATTGTCCGGCACGGTCTCCGGACTCTCGGCAAAATTCATCACCGAGCCGAGCGCGACCGAGATGTAGTAGCCGCCGATCCGTTCGGCGACGTGGCAGAGCGGCAGGAAAATCAGCCGGTCCTCGTTCTCGCGCGCCGGAATGAAATCGTTAGCGTGCCGCATCTGGTGCGTGACGCTGCGGTTGGCGTGCATGGCGCCCTTGGGCGGGCCCGTGGTGCCGGATGTATAGACGAGGACCGCGAGATCGCTCGCGCCGCGACTGTCGACCATCTCCTGCCACAGCGCCTCACGGCCGGCCATATGGTTGCGCCCGAGCGCACGGAACTCGTCGAGGGACATCACCATGTCATCGGAGAAGCCGCTGAGGCCCTCCATGTCGAACACGATGATCTTTCGCAGAGACGGACAGCGTGCGCGACAGGCCAGGACCTTGTCGAGCTGCTCCTCGTCCTCGGCGAAGATCACTTTCGTCCGGGAATCGTTGACGAGATATTCGACCTGGGATGAGGCATCGGTTGGATAGATCCCGGAAGAGACGCCGCCGGCGCACAGAATGCCCATGTCGACATGGACCCATTCCGGCACGGCGTTGGCGATGATGGAAGCAACGTCGCCGGGCCAGTAGTCGATGGCGTGCAGCGCGTAGGCGATCTCCTTCGAGATCTCCAGCCATTCGCGCCAGCTGGTCGGCTGCCAGATCCCGAATTTCTTCTCGCGTATAGCCGGCCTGTCGCCCCGCGTCTCCGCGGCGCGCAAAAAGCTCTTCGCGATCGTGTCAGCGACCGTCAACACCGCCGGTCTGGCCATTCACGTCTCCTCTTGTCGCGTTCCCTCCGCTGCCTGCCTTGCCGGCGGTCTATTGTTCCGGACGGGTCTCCCGATCTAACGCCAAGTCTTGCTTCAACGCCAAGTCTTCTTCTTTTTCCAGCGCCGCTCGCCTCGTGCGCCCGCTTCCTTGGCGCCAAGGTAGAATTCCTGGATGTCCTTCGAATGCATCAAACGGTCGCAGCTGTCGTTCATCACGATCCGGCCGATCTCCAGCACATAGCCATAATGCGCCGTCTCCAGCGCCACCTTGGCGTTCTGCTCGACCAGCAGGATCGACATGCCCTGCTCCTCGTTGACGCGGCGTATGATAGCGAAGATCTCCTTCACCAGGATCGGCGACAGCCCGAGCGAGGGCTCGTCGAGCAGCAACAGCGTCGGCCGGTTCATCAGCGCGCGGCCGATCGCAAGCATCTGCTGCTCGCCGCCGGAGAGCTGTCCGGCCGGCTGGTTGATGCGCTCCTTCAGCCGCGGGAAATAGCCGTAGACGCGCTCCAGATCGTCCGCGACACCGTCGCGATCGCTGCGCGGATAGGCGCCCATCATCAGGTTCTCGCGCACGGAGAGGAACGGGAACACCTCGCGTCCCTCCGGCACGTGGCTGAGGCCCAGCCGCACGATCCTGTCCGCCTCCATGCGCTGGATCGACTTGCCCATGAACTCGATGGCGCCCTTCTGCGGATCGAGAATGCCCGAGATCGTCTTGAGCACCGTGGTCTTGCCGGCGCCGTTGGCGCCCAGCAGCGTGACGATGCGGCCGCGCGGCACTTCGAGCGAGATGCCGCGGATCGCCATGATCGGCCCGTAATAGCTCTCGATGTTGGAGAGTTTCAGGATGATGTCTGGTGTCGCCACGGCATCCATCGCGTCAGGCTCCCAGATAGGCGGCGACGACATCGGGATGCTGTTGCACTTCGGCGGGCGAGCCCATCGCCAGCACCCGGCCGTAGTTCAGGGCGATGACGCGGTCGGAGACGCGGTTGACCAGCGACATGTCGTGCTCGACCATGAGCACGGTGACGCCGAGCTCGCTTCTGAGGTCGCGGATCCAGAACGACATATCGTCGGTCTCCTCCACGTTGAGGCCGGAGGACGGCTCGTCGAGCAGGATCAGCTTCGGCTCCGAGCATAGTGCGCGCGCCAGCTCGATCACCTTGCGCACGCCGTAAGGCAGACCCGAGATCAGCTTGTCGCGGTAGGGTTCGAGATCGAGGAATTCGATGACCTGCTCGACCCTGCGGCGATGCACCTTCTCGTCGGCCCGTACGCCCGGCAGGAACAACAGTTCCTGCCAAAGCTGCGTGGTCGAATGCCGGTGACGTCCGACCAGGAGGTTCGACAGCACCGTCGCGTTCTCGAACAGCTCGATGTTCTGGAACGTGCGGGCGATGCCGAGCCTTGCGATGTCGTGGGGCGGCTGCTCCGTGATGTCCTGATCCTCGAAGAAGATTCGGCCCGAGGTCGGCCGGTAGATCCGCGAAATCAGGTTGAAAATCGAGCTCTTGCCGGCGCCGTTCGGCCCGATGATCGAGAGAATCTCGCCCCTCTCGACCGCGAACGACACAGCATCGACGGCCTTCAGCCCACCGAAATGCAGCGACAAGCTCTCGGCGCGAAAATAGCTCATCGGTTGCGCTCCGACTTCACGTAGATCTTCTGCCGCTTGAAGGTGGCGCGCTTGTAGAGCGGGAACAGCTGGAAGAAGAGTTTGATCTTGAGCCAGCGGCCGTAAAGCCCGAGCGGCTCGAACAGCACGAACAATACGATGATGATGCCGTAGATCGCGCCTTTCAGGCCGTTGAGCGAGGCAAAGGCCGCGACCTTGGACTGGACATTGGCCGCGGCTTGCGTGCCCGCTCCGAAGGTCGCGGCAATGCCGGCGATGATGCCGGGCATGTCGTCCTTGAGGTAGGTCAGGAACGGATCGATCATCACGATGAAGATCGCCCCTAGCACCGCGCCGTGCAGGCTGAAGGTGCCGCCGATCAGGATGACGATGATGAACTCGATCGAGAGTTGGAGCGTGAACATCTCCGGCGAGATGAAGGAGAGCTTGTGCGCGAACAGGACACCGGCGAAGCCGGTGATCGCCGCGGAGATCGCAAAGGACTTCACCTTGTACAGCGCGACATTGACCCCCATGCTGCGCGCCGCGGTCTCGCTGTCGCGGATCGCGACGAAGGCGCGCCCGGTCGGCGAACGCAGCAGATTGAGCGTACCGACGATGGTCAGCACCAGCACGGCGAGGCAGAGGAAATAGAAGGTGGGGCTGTCGCGCGAGACTGCGACCCCAAACAGCGACACCGCCTTGATCCGCATGCCCTCGTTGCCGTTGGTGACGCTCTCCCAGCGCGCCAGAATCTCCTCGACGATGAAGGCGAAGGAGATGGTGGCGATGACGAGATAGATGCCTTGCAGCCGCAGCGCGGGGAAGCCGACCAGCGCACCGATCAGCCCGGTCAGGAGCCCGGCGGCGAGAAAGTAGACCGGGAACGGCACACCATATTTCTGCAGATAGGCCGCCGTATACGCACCGATCGCGAGAAACGCCGCATGCCCGAGCGAGGCCTGCCCGGTGAAACCCGTCAAGATCAACAACGCCACGCCGACGGTCGCATAGATGCAGACGAAGACGAGCTGGCTCATCAGATAGCTGGAGAGCACATAGGGCGCGATCAGCAGCACGGCCAGCAGGAGACCGTATGAGACGTAATAGCCCGAATGCGGAAACAGCCTGATGTCGTCCTCGTAGTCGGTCTTGAACAGGAAGCGCATGCGTTCAGACCTTCTTGCGGACGTGAAGGCCGAACAGGCCTTCGGGCTTGAGCAAGAGCACGGCGAGCAGCACAATGTAGGGCGCGACGTCCTTCCAACCCTCGGCCAGATAGAAGCCGGCCATGCTCTCAATGACGCCGATTAGGACGCCGCCGACGACGGCGCCGGGGATCGAGCCGAAGCCGCCGAGCACGGCGGCCGGAAACGCCTTCAGGCCCAGCACCAGACCGACATTGGAATGGATGAAGGTGATCGGCGCCAGCAGCACGCCGGCACAGGTCGCAACCGCCGCGCTGATCGCCCAGACGATCGACACCACGCGCTTGACCGGAATGCCCATGTAATAGGCCGCCAGCATGTTCTCGGAGCTGGCGCGCATCGCGGTGCCGAGCGTGGTCTTGTTGAAGAACAGCCAGAGCAGCGCGCAGAGGATGACCGTCGCCGCGATCACCGAGAGCTTGTCATGGGCGAGCACCAGCGAACCGATCCGCAGCACGCCCTGGCTGAACGGCGTGTCGATCTTGAAATCGTCGGTGCCCCAGATCATGCCGGAGACCGAGCGCAGGAAATAGCCGAGCCCGATGGTGGCCATGATGATGGAGAATTGCGGATAGCCGAGGATCGGCCGCACCACCACGCGCTCGGCCAACATGCCGAACAGCGCCATTGCCGCCACCGCGCCGGCAAAGCCGATCCAGTAGTTCAGGCCCATCATGCCGATGAAGGTGAAGGCAAAGAAGCCGCCCAGCATCATCAAATCGCCCTGGGCGAAATTGACGACCTCGGTGGCCTTGTAGACAAGCACGAAGCCGAGCGCGATCAGGCCGTAGACGCAGCCGAGCGCAACACCGCTGACCAGCTGCTGAACGAAATCCAGCATCGTCGCGCATCCTCCCGATACAACCGGCGGTTCTTCCTGACCGCCTTGCCGCATCTTGTGTTCAGTCGCTACGCAGTCGTTTCGCTGCGTTCGCGCCATTCGTCCCTTCGCCAATTCAGCCTGAACCGCCAAGCGCTGTCAACAAACGGTGACTTGCCTTTAGTCCTATCCGGATGACGGAATTTGCGGCAGCGCGATTCACGGTGCCGAAACATCTTCGGGTCATGGTCGCGAGCGATGCAAAACCGCAAGGTGTGGCCGTGATGAAGCGGGACGACTCGGCGCTCGAAGTCATGGGGTTAACTAAGCGTTTTGACCGTCTGGCGGTCGATAACCTCGATCTCACCATCCATGCCGGCGAATTCTATGCGCTGGTCGGCCCCAACGGCGCCGGCAAGACCACCACTTTGCGCATGGTTGCAGGCCTTTTGCGGCCCGATGCGGGCGCAGTCTCCATCTTCGGCATCGATGCGCTCCAGAACCCCGTCGCCGCCAAGCAGGTGATGGCGTGGGTCTCCGACGAGCCCATGATCTATGACAAGCTCACGCCGCTCGAATATCTTGAATTCGTCGCCGGTCTGTGGGGCATCGCACCATCGGCCTCGGAACCGGTCGCCGCGGGTCTCCTGACCTCGCTCGGGCTCGAGCCGCACCGGCACGAACGCTGCGAGGGTTTTTCCAGGGGCATGCGCCAGAAGGTCGCCCTCGCCGGCGCCCTGGTGCACGATCCCCGCCTCATCATCCTCGACGAGCCGCTAACGGGACTGGATGCCGTCTCCGCCCGCCATGTCAAGGGACTCCTGAGCGAGCGCGTCCGCGCCGGCTGCACCGTCATCATGACCACGCACATCCTCGAGGTCGCCGAACGCATGGCCGACCGCATCGGCGTGATCGCAGCCGGCCGCCTGGTTGCCGAGGGCACGCTGACCGAGCTCCGGCAGCAAAACGGGCACGCCGATACCAGCCTGGAAGATCTCTTCATCGCGCTGGTGACGCTGCAGGAAGCCGCATGAGCTCGGCCACCGCGCTGTCCTGGTTCGCCCGCCACGAGCTCCGGCTCGCCTGGCGCGAATGGCTCGCCATGATGACCGGCGGGCGGCGCAGACGAACGCGTGCCGCGGTGATCGGTCTGCTGTTCTTTGCGGCGCTGCTGCACGTGCCGGCCTGGGCGGTGATCGGCCGCTTCGCCGACCTGCAACTGCCGCTCGACAAATCCTCGCTGATCGTGATTTCGGCGACGATTTTTCTCGCCTGGACGCTGATGCTGTCGCAGGCAATCGAATCGGTGACGCGGGTGTTTTACGCCCGCGCGGATCTCGACCTCATCATGTCCTCACCCGCGACGCTGGCCAATCTGTTCTCGGTGCGCATCGCCGCGATCGCGCTCACCGTCACGGTGATGGCGTTGCTGTTCTCGACGCCCTTCATCGACGTGCTGGTGTTCGGGGGCGGCGCGCGCTGGCTCGCAGCGTTCGGCGTCGTCGTCGCCATGGGCCTATCGGCAGCAGCGGTCGCGATCGCCGTCACCATCCTGCTGTTCCGCCTGATCGGTCCGGCACGGACACGGTTCGTCGCCCAGATCCTCGCCGCGATCATCGGCGCCGGCTTCGTGATCGCGCTCCAGGTCGCGGCGATCATGTCCTACGGCACGCTGTCGCGCTTCACCATCCTGACCTCGGGCAGCTTGGCCGCTTACGCGCCCGATGCCGACAGCATCTGGTGGTGGCCGGCGCGGGCGGCGATGGGGGACGCCGAAGCGCTGCTGCTGCTCCTGGCACTCGGGCTCGTGCTGCTCGGAAGCGTCATGGCGATCTTCTCGGGCCGCTTCGCAGACACGGCGATCGATGCCGCCGCCTATGGCGCGTCCGGCCGTCGCAGCACGAAGGAGCGCCCGTTCCGCGGCGGATCGCGGCAGCATGCCTTGCGGCGCAAGGAATTTTCGCTGCTCTGGCGCGATCCCTGGCTGATCTCGCAGACGCTGATGCAGCTGCTCTATCTGGTGCCGCCGGCGCTGCTGCTCTGGCGCAACTTTGCCGACAGCTCCGCGGCGCTGACGCTGATCACGCCCGTCATCGTCATGGCGGCGGGACAACTCGCCGGCGGGCTTGCCTGGCTGACGATCTCGGGCGAGGACGCGCCCGACCTGGTCGCGACCGCGCCATTGACGCCGTCCAGCGTCATCCGCGCCAAGATCGAGGTGGTGCTGATCGCGATCGCCGTGATCTTCTGCCCGTTGATCGCGGCGCTCGCTTTCGCCTCGGCGTTCCAGGCCGCGGTCAGCGCCGGTGCGGTCATCGTCAGCGCGGCCTCCGCCACCGCAATCCAGCTCTGGTTCCGGGTGCAGGCCCGGCGCAGCCAATTTCGCCGACGCCAGACCTCGTCGCGGCTTGCGACCTTTGCCGAGGCGTTCTCCTCGATCGGCTGGGCTGCCAGCGCCGCCCTGGTGCTCACGCTGCCCATCGTCGGTCTCGTCAGCGGCCTGATCACCGCGAGCCTCGTCGCCATCACCTGGAAGTTCAGCCCAAGGCGGGAATGAAGGCTGCCTGCCTTGAAAGTAAGGATAAATTGCCTTACCTATCGAGGTCTCAGTATTGAGGGATCCCCATGAGCACGCTCACGGTCACGGCAAAGGGGCAGGTTACGCTACGGAAAGACCTCCTGGAGCACCTCGGTGTACATCCGGGCGACAAGATTTCGATAGAAAAGCTTCCTGGCGGGCGAGTTGAAGTGAGAGCAGTTCGGCCCACCGGAGAGATTTCGGATGCCTTCGGCTTTCTGAAGGGAAAGACGAACGGTCGATCGCTCTCGATCGAGGAGATGAATGCGGTCATTGCTGACGGCTGGGCCGGCAAGCGATGAAAATCACACCCGACACCAACGTCCTGGTACGGGTGCTGGTCGAAGATGATGCTCAACAGAGCAAGGTGGCCGAAGCCCTCCTCGAGAACGCGGACCTCATAGCCATCTCGATCCCCGCATTATGTGAGTTAACTTGGGTCCTCTCACGAGGCTACAAAACCTCTGCTGGAGATATCGCGGCTTCGATCCGGCACTTGATCGATGCATCCAATGTCGTCGTCAACCGGCCCATAGCTGAGGCTGGATTAGCGCTCCTCGAGGTCGGGGGTGACTTTGCCGATGGCGTCATCGCCCACGAAGGCAACTGGCTTGGGGCCGATACTTTCGTGTCGTTCGACAAAGCGGCCGTGAAACTGATCAAAGCAAGCGGTGGAATGGCGCGGCTCGCCGGCACCACATGACGCGAGGATAATTCGTAGATACACTCATCAGATCGTCGATAAGCGCCGGACGGTTCCTGATGTCTCGATTATTGCTGACGGTCTGTGCGCTTCTCGGTTGGCTGGTAACATCTGCCTTCGCGCAGCAATCACCTCAGCGCAGCGAATGCCTGGCGATGGCGAATGCGGCACCCCGCGTGACGCCGGTCGCGTTCCGGCAGGCCGCAGCCTCGGCCGAAGTCCAGATTACCTATGCCGGCCATTCCACCTATTTCATCGACACGCCCGGCGGCTTGCGCATCGCCACCGACTATAGCGGGGCCTACCAGGTGGGCCGGCTGCCCGATGTCGTCACCATGAACCGGGCCCACAGCACGCACTACTCTTTATATCCCGACAAGCGCATTCCGCATGTGCTGCATGGCTGGGGCGAGGACGGCAAGCCGGCCATCGTGTCGGAACGCATCGGGGACACCTTCATCCGCAATGTCACGACCGACATCCGCCGCTATTTCGGCGACGATTCCGGCGCCGACATGATCCGCGACGGCAATTCGATCTTCATCTTCGAGGTCGCGGGCCTCTGCATCGGCCATCTCGGCCATCTTCACCACAAGCTCGACGACAGCCACTTTGCCCAGATCGGACGGCTCGACATCGTGATGGTGCCGATCGACGGCACCTACACCATGTCGCTCGACGGCGTCTCCGAGATCACCAAGCGGCTGCGCGCCTCGGTCGTGCTGCCGATGCACCGCTTCGCCACCCCGCTCGACGATTTCATGCAACGCATCGGCCAGCAGTTCGAGATCGACCGGCGCATGGAACGAAGTTTCCGGATGTCTCGGGATGCGTTGCCGTCGAAGCCGACGGTGATCATCCTCGACGGCGTCTGACGCACCAAGCCGGAACGCATGAGCCTCCTCCGACTTGGTTGCTTCGAGATCAGTTACGATCGGAGCAATCATGAGCAGAAGGTTGCTGGTCATAGGCTCATTTGCGGCCATTTATCTGCTGTGGGGTTCCACCTACTTCGCCATCACTTTGGGCTTGAAATCGATTCCGCCATTTCTGCTGATGGCACTACGTTCGTTCTGTGGCGGCATCTTGTTGCTGGCCATGAGTGCCGGTGAGATCGCGAACGTATCCGCGCAGGCATGGATAAGGGCGAGCCTGTGCGGGCTCCTGTTCTTTGTCGGTTGCCACGGCGTACTCGCCTTCGCGCAGCAATCGGTTCCTTCGGGCGTCGCGGCCATCGTGCTGGCCACGATCCCGTTCTGGATCCTGCTGATCGATGTCTTATTCCCCCGCGATCAGCGACCGAAGCCCCTTGCCCTGCTCGCTCTTGTGCCGGGCTTCTTCGGCGTCGGACTCGTGGCGTGGCAAAACGTCGAGCAGGCCGGCATCAGCATCCTTCCCGTCGTCTGGCTTCTGGCTGCGGCCTTGTCATGGTCGGCCGGGACTGTCTGCTCCCGGAGCATGTCGAGCCAGGTATCCGCTATCCTGCTTTCGGGCATCCAGCTTTCGATCGGCGGCACCGTGTTGTTCGCGATCAGTTGGCTGACAGGCGAGATCGGAAACTTCAGGCCGAGCGAGGTTTCGGTGACCTCGCTTGCAGCGGCGCTTTGGCTGATCATCGCTGGCAGCGTGATCGGATTCGTTGCCTACAACTGGCTTCTGGAAAACGTCTCGACCTCGTTGGTGTCGACCTACACTTTCGTCAACCCGGTGATCGCTGTGCTGCTCGGCACCGTCGTGCTGAACGAGCCATTTTCGCGCGTGATGCTGCTTGGTGCGGGTCTCGTCATAGTCTCCGTCATCGTCATTTGGCTCGCGGAACGCTCGACGAGCCGACCAACGAACGAAAAGCCTAATCCTGGCATAGGGCATCTGTCGCCCAACAAGACTTGACGGCGGTGACGCGCAATTTTCTCCAAGTCGGCTGCCGGCCGGTCGTGCTGATCTCCTCGCAACAGGAGATCGACATGACCGACTTTGCGAGATTATTGCACGCGGACGGACCGAACCCCGAGCACGCGGCGGCGCTGCGGCTTTACGGCCGTTTCGTCGGCGATTGGGACGCCGAGATCACCGCCCATGGACCCGATGGAACGAAACACACCGCGCCCGGCGAAATCCATTTCGGCTGGGTGCTGGAGGGCCGCGCCGTGCAGGACGTCTGGATCATTCCGCACCCGGCCGGCAGCCCGGCTTTGCCGATCGCCGGCAATTGGTACGGCACGACGCTGCGGGTCTACGATCCGACCATCGATGGATGGCGGATTTCCTGGTTCGATCCCGGTCGCTGCATATTCCGCCAGCAGATCGGCCGTCCACGCGATCCCGACATCGTGCAGGAAGGCACGACCGAAGCCGGCGACCTGACGCGCTGGAGTTTTACGGAGATCACCGAGGATTTCTTCCATTGGCTCGGCGAGGTGAAGCCGGCCACCGCGACCGATTGGCGGCTGGTGGTCGATGTGAAGGCGAAGCGGCGCAAGGGTTGACGACGGCGCCGCTGTGCCCGCGATGCCGGGTGCGGTTGCGCAACGCGCGCTGCTGCGCGCGAAAACGCGGTGTTAGGCTCCCCGGACAAGAAGCATACATCAAGGGAGCGAACACCGATGGCCGCAAGCGGTCTGCCCGCCAACACGAGCGGGCTATTCGTCGAGCCGCGCGAGGACTGGCTCGCGCTGCATCGGGAGGAGATCATCGATCCCTCGCGGCCGATCGTCGATCCCCACCACCATCTCTGGAATCGCGGGCACCGCTATCTGATCGAGGAGATGGCGGCCGATATCGCCTCCGGCCACAACGTCATCGCCACGGTCTATGTCGACTGTCGCTCGATGTATCGTGCGCACGGGCCCGAAGCATTCCGGCCGGTCGGCGAGGTCGAGTTCGCCAATGGCGTCGCCGCGATGAGCGCCAGCGGCGGTTACGGCAAGGCCGCGATTTGCGCCGGCATCGTCAGCCACGTCAATCTGCTGCTCGGCGATGCCGCAAAGCCGGTGCTGGAGGCCGAGATCGCGGCAGGCAACGGTCGCTTCCGCGGCATCCGGCATTCCTCGGCCTGGGACCCGGATCCTGCTGTCGCCGGCATGTATGCGAACCGGCCGCAGGGATTGCTGCAGGACCCGACCTTCCGCAGGGGCTTCGCCTGTCTCGCGCCGCTGAACCTGAGCTTCGATGCCTGGCTGTTCCATCCGCAGATCGGCGAGCTGACCGAGCTCGCCCGCGCATTTCCCGACACCAGGATCGTGCTCGACCATTGCGGCGGCCCGGCCGGAATCGGCCGCTTTGCCGGGCGACGCGAGGAGGTGTTTGCGCAATGGCGCGCCTCGATCCGGGAGATCGCCAAATGCGAGAACGTGGTGGTGAAGCTCGGCGGGCTCGCGATGTGCCTGCTCGGCTACGACTTCCATTTGCGCGAGAGACCGCCGTCATCCGAGGAGCTTGCCGCGGCGTGGCGGCCTTACATTGAGCCCTGCATCGAGGCGTTTGGACCCAAGCGCGCAATGTTCGAGAGCAATTTCCCACCGGACAAGGGCCAGTGCAGCTACCAGGTGATCTTCAACACCTTCAAGCGTATCGCCGCACCCTTGAGCGAGACAGAGAAGACGGCGTTATTCTCGCAGACCGCGAGCAATTTCTACCGGCTCGATTTGCCTTGAAAGGGATTGGCGCCATGACGAGAACAGGGGCCGGGATGTTGATCCCGGCCCCTGTTCCGTCGTGACCGCTGGGAAGCGTCCTTGAAACTGATTGAACTCTAACCGGCGCCCATCAGCGAGGCCGGGCGGCGCTCGCCGGTGGAGACAAGCATCTTCTTGAGCTTGTTGACGACGCGGATCAGGAAGCCGATCATCACGGGATTGGTCTTGCGGCAGAACGCGATCTTCTTGACGTGGCCTTCGACATGCCATTTGGCGTGCGCGCCGTTACGGAAGAAAATGACGTCGCCCGGGCCGTAGCGCTTCGGCGGCATGCCGTCGCTTTCGAGCACGATCGATCCTTCCATGATCATGATCGTCTCGTCGATATCGTAGTACCAGTTGAAGCGCCCTTCGGTGCAGGCCCAGATGATGGTCGAAGCGGTGCCGTCGGCGCTGGTGGACAGGATGTGCGAGCGCGACACCGGATTGCCTTCGATGATCCAGGAAGGCTCGATCGGCCGCAGCTCAAGCTCTACATTGCAACTACTGATTTCAATCAATGTGCGCGACATCTATTCCCCCAGGGGATAAAATAAGATCCGCCGGGTCTCGGCCCGGATTGTTCAAAGATGGCGGGAACGCTAGTAGCCGGTTTTTAATTCTTTCTTACGCAGGGCCCGACAATCAGCCGCAAGTTGCAGACGCGAAACGGTTAACGTCCCAATTTCCCTGCAATTTCGCGCACATGAACCCCTCTTTCCCGGGGTGCGACAAAGTGCGCGGAGCTATCTGAAAGGAGCCATACCGATGCCCCTCACCCCGGAGGTTCTCGCAGCTCAAGGCGAGGTCGTCGCCTGGCTCGGCAGCCTCGATGTCTCCTTCGCAACCGACGAGGAGCCCTGGTTCACCGTCGACGGCATCGAAAGCCCCTGGCAGATCGGCAGTGACGGCTCCGGCGGCGCGTTCGTGCTGCTGCCGTCTCAGAACGTGCTCTACGTCTCGTCGGAAGGCCGCGCGGGAATCATCGCGGAGAGTTTCGAGGCTTTCGTCCAGCTCGTTGTGGCGCGCCCCTATTGGCTCGACATCCTCAAATTTTCCGCCGGCGGTGACCTCCATGAGATGCGGCGGGCGGCGGACGCGCTGGAGGCGACGCTCGACGACGAGGACGACGTCAACGAGGCCCGCGAGCAAATCCGCGGGGGTCTCGACCTGCCCGAGGCGAATGATCCGGTCGGTGCGCTCTACGACGCGGTGGCGGCCTCCGATGCCGTCGTGCGGGCCACCGACGGCAGCCCGTTCACGACGCTGTTCAACCGCTTCAGCATCGACAACAGCCCGATGCTGCGCAACGCGGCGGCGTAAGGCGGGCTTTGAGAATAGGAACGTGCTCGGCCTTCATGGTTCGAGACGCGCCGTGAACGGCGCTCCTCACCATGAGGGTCTAATATCTCACCGCAAGACGAAACCTCATCCTGAGGAGCCCGCGAAGCGGGCGTCTCGAAGGATGGACAGCAAGACGCGTTACTTCGCCCATTCGCCCTTGCGAAACACCGGCACTTTGCTGCCGTCGGCGAGAATGCCGTCGATATCGGTCTCGGCCGAGCCGATCATCCAGTCGATATGGATCAGGCTCTGGTTGCCGCCTTGCGCGGCGATCTGTTGCGGCGTGAGCTGCGCGCCGTTGACGAAGCACTTCGAATAGCACTGGCCGAGCGCGATGTGCGAGGCTGCGTTCTCGTCGAACAGTGTGTTGTAGAACAACAGCCCACTCTGCGAGATCGGCGAGGAATGCGGCACCAGGGCCACTTCGCCGAGACGGCGCGCGCCCTCGTCGGTGTCGAGCACCTTATTCAGTACCTCCTCACCGCGCGAAGCCTTGGCGTCGACGATCCTGCCGTCCTCGAAACGCACCGCGATGTTGTCGATCAGCGTGCCCTGGTAGGACAGCGGCTTCGAGCTCACGACATGGCCGTAGACCCGCCGGCAATGCGGCGTGGTGAAGACCTCTTCGGTCGGGATGTTGGCGTTGCAGCTGATGCCGTTCTTGGAGAGCGAGGCGCCGCCCTCCCATTCGTGGCCGTCGGCGAGGCCGATGGTGAGATCGGTGCCCGGTCCCGAGTACTGGAGCGCGCGGAAACGCTGGCCGTTGAGCCAGTTGGTGCGCTCGCGCAGCACCGCGTTGTGGCTCGCCCAATTGGCCGGCGCATCGTCGCGATCGACGCGGGATGCCGCGAAGATCGCGTCTGCGAGCTTGCCGATGGCAATTTCCTCGGGTTCATTGGGGAACACCTGCTTCGCCCAGGACGGGCTCGGATAGGCAATGATGTTCCAGTTGGTATCGAAATTGACGATCTTTTCCAGCGCGGGCTGATAGGCCATGGAATTGGCCTTGCTGGCGCGCGCGACCTTCGAAGCATCTTCGCCCGACAGCAGCATCGGATTGTCGCCGACGATGGCGAGACGCGCGGTGTTGTTCGAGAACGCTTTGGCCATGCCCTCGTAGAGCCAGTTGGCGGCACGATCGAAGCTGTCGTCGTGGCCGTGGCGGTAGCGCGCCAGCGTCATCTCTTCGTCCGAGAGGATAGGCGTCACGATGCCGGCGCCCGCCTTGTAGGCATGCACGGCGATCCGCCGCACCAGCGGCAACGCGATCGCAGGCGCCGTCAAGAGCAGATCCTGGCCGGGCCGCAAGCCCAGGCCCACCTTCACCGCCACCTCGGCCAGCCGGTCGAGCTTCACGGGATCGATGGGAGTGGAGGTGATGCGTTGATCAGTCATGCCGAATCCTCTGCCGAACGTCTCTCGCTCAATCTAAGTCTAGCATCGCGAGACACAAGTGCGCGAGTGCCTTGCGACGCCCCAAAGATACGCAGTTTCGCGCATTTTGGTTTTCAACGCGTTGCCGATTTCAGCACCCGGTCGACCATGGCGGGAGCAAGGCCGAGGTAATTTTTCGGTGATGTCAGCGCCTCGATCGTGGCACGATCGATTCTGACGGAGACGCGGGAATCGGACGACAATGCGTCCGCCAATGTCAGACCTTTCTCATTGGCGAGCCGGCAGGCGTCATAGACCACGTCATGGGCCTCCTGCCGCCCGATCTGCGGCGCGAGCCCCATCATGACGGCTTCGGCCACGATCAGACCGCGGCTGACGGCAAGATTCTCGTTCATCTTCCTTTCGTCCACGATGAGGCCGGCGAGCGCGAACTTCGCCTGATGCAACGCGCCGGCGGTCAGCACGAAGCTCTCGGGGATCGCCATCCATTCGGCGTGCCAGGGCCCGGTGGCGCGCTCGAAATCCTGCACCATGGAATCCAGCATGAGGCCGGCGTGCTGGCGCACCGCCTTGGACGCCGCGAGCATCAGTTCCGAGGAGATCGGGTTGCGCTTCTGAGGCATGGTCGAGGAAGCTCCACGTCCCTTGACGAAGGGCTCGTAGACCTCGGCGAATTCGGTCGAGGCCATGATCATGACGTCGAGCGCGATCTTGCCGAGCGAGCCGGTGACGAGCGCCAGGAAATTCACCGCCTCGGCAAAACCGTCGCGTGCGACGTGCCAGGTCGAGGCGGGGACGCCGAGCCTCAGTTCGGCGCAGAGCGCTTCCTGCACCTCGAACCCCTTGTCGCCGAGCGAGGCCAGCGTGCCAGCGGCGCCGGCGAACTGGCCGACCAGAACGCGCGGCTTCAATTCACTGAGGCGCTCGGCGTGGCGGTCGAACATCGCGAGCCAGATCGCGGTCTTGTAACCGAAGGTGACCGGCAGCGCCTGCTGGAGATGGGTGCGGCCCGCCATCGGCGTGTCGCGGTAGCGCTTCGAGAGGTCGGCGAGGATTGTGCGCAGTGCGGCGATGTCCTGCTCCACGATCTCGAGCCCGGCGCGCAGTTGCAGCACCACGGCGGTGTCCATGATGTCCTGCGTGGTCGCGCCCCAATGCACATAGCGGCCGGCGTCGCCGCATTGCTTCACCATCTGATGCACGAGCGGCAGGATCGGATAGCCGACGACATCGGTCTCCTGCCGCAACAGGTCGAAATCCAGCGCGGCAACGTCGGTCCGCGCCGCGATCTGGTCGGCCGCATCCTGCGGAATCACCCCGCATCTCGCTTCCGCCTTCGCCAGCGCCACCTCGACCTCGGCATAGCGCGCGACCGTCGCGATATCGGAAAACACCTCCCGCATCTGCGGTGTGCCGAAGGCATCGCGGAACAGCATGGAATCGAGCACGGTGGTCGAGGGATGAAAAGCGGGCATGGGCGTTTCTTCGTTGTTGGTGTTGTGTGAAGGCAGCTTACGCACACGGAACTGTTCGGCAATGGACATTCACCGTTCGTCAAGTTTTCAGACGTCTAAACTGTCGCCTCCGTCATCCTGACGTGCGAGGCTTCGCTACGGCGCCTCAGGGTGACGGTGATAAACTGTGCGCTCAGCAAGATCAGGTCCAGCGAGGAGACCGGGACAATCCGGCCGAACCGGCCACGTTCTAACCCAGGTTGCATTCGTCCCCGTAAATCGCATGGCTGCCATCACGCGATCGTGGTGAACCGGGTAGGCTCCTCGGTGGACTCACAGACATCAGCCGAAATCCGTTTTGCTTTCATCATTGCCCGATGTTGCCTTGAGGTCTGAGTTTTCGACGTGCAGTTTCTGTTCCGGGATCACCTGCTCGATACCGACTTGCGCGAGCTGAGCCGCGAGCAGGTTCCCGTTGCCGTGGAGCCGCAGGTCTTCGATCTCGTTGTCCACCTCATGGAGAATCGCGACCGGGTGGTCAGCAAGGACGAGCTGATCGACAAGATCTGGCACGGGCGCAGCGTCTCCGAATCCACTCTGACCAGCCGGATCAATGCGGCACGCAAGGCGGTCGGCGACAGCGGCGCGAGCCAGGCGGTGATCCGTACCATCTCGCGCAAGGGTTTTCGTTTCGTCGGCGACGTCGAGACCAAGCGTGGAGCAACCGCGCCGGACTCCGATTTCGGAGCGAAGCTTCTGCAGGCCCCGCTGCCTCTACCGGACCGGCCGGCGATCGCGGTGCTGCCCTTCACCAACATGAGCGGCGACCTCGATCAGGATTATTTCTCCGACGGGATCAGCGAGGACATCATCACCGCGCTGTCGAAGCTGCGCTGGTTCTTCGTCATCGCGCGCAACTCCTCCTTCGTCTACAAAGGCCGCGCGGTGCACATGAACGAGGTCGCGCGCGAGCTCGGCGTGCGCTACGTGCTCGAAGGCAGCGTGCGGCGGAGCGGCGATCGCGTGCGTATCTCAGCCCAGCTCAACGACGTCTCGACCGGCAGCCATCTCTGGGCCGAACGATACGACCGCGAGCTTGCCGACATCTTCGCGGTGCAGGACGAGATCACCGAGGCGATCGTCGCCGCGATCGAGCCGCAGCTCTATACCGCCGAGAGTTTTCGCGCCCAGCAGAAGCCGCCGGGAAGCCTGGATGCCTGGGACCTCGTGATGCGCGCATTGTCGCATTACTGGCGTATCACCCGCGAGGACAATGCCGCCGCGCAAGGACTGCTCGAAAAGGCCGTCGCGCTCGATCCCGCCTATGGCAAGGCGCTCGGCCTGCTCGCGACCAGCCACATCTTCGGCGCGCATATGGGCTGGTCCGACATGGCCGTGACCGTGCCGGTCGCCGAGCGCGCCGCGCTCGCGGCGGTGGAGGCCGATCGCGAGGATGCCTGGGCCCATCATGGCCTGGCTTATACCTATCTATTCCGCCGCCGCTTCGACGACGCACTGGCGGAATTCGAGCTGGCGCTGAACCTCAATCCGAACTTTGCGATGGCGCACGCCTTCTACGGCGTGACGCTGTGTTACGCGGGACGATGGCAGAACGGCGATGTCGCCGCGCGCCGCGCGCTGCGGCTGAGCCCGCGCGACCCGCTCGCGGCGATCTATTGCGGCGTTGCGGCGTATGCCCGGTTCATCGGCCGCGATTACGAAGGCGCCGCACAGATGGCACGGGAGTCGATGCGGCAGCGCGCCGATTTCGTCGGTGCGCATCGCGTGCTGACGGCCGCCGCCGGAATGTCGGGCGATCCCGCGCGCGCGGCTTCCGCCCTGGAAGGCTTGCGCCGCGCCCAACCCGGCATCTCGCTCGCCTGGATCACGCGCGAGCTGCCGATGCTGCGGGACGAGGATCGCGAGCATTATCTCGAGGGATTGCGGCGCGCGGGGATGACATAGCGAATCTCTCCTCTCCCCGCTTGCGGGGAGAGGAGAGAAGAAGCGCATCACTCCTGCATCATCTCGCCGCTGCCGCCGAATTCGGCCGGGAAATCCTTGAGCTTGGGCAGGCCGTCGCGCATTGGCAGCACGGTCTCGGCGTAATTTACGTGGACGCCGGGCGCGAAGGCGAGCGTGGGGATGGTGGCGGTGAAGACGTCGACCAGGCCGAGCGGCGGATGGTTGGTCATGAGATGGCCGCCGCACTTCTTGCAATATTTGCGCTGGCTGAGCGGCGTCTTCGCAAAGGTCTCGACATTCTGAGCACCTTCGGTGATGCGCACGGCTTCGGGCTTCCAAAGGCTGAAGGCGTTCACCGGACCGCCCGACCACGAGCGGCACGAGCTGCAATGGCAATAGCCCATCGCCTCCGGCGCACCTGTGACCTCGATCGTGACCGCGCCACAGAAGCAGTTTCCGACATGTTTCATTGGGTCGTCTCCGTTGATGAAGGTTTGAATTTCTCCTACCGCTCCTTTTTGCCGACAATTCGGCAAAGGCGGATGCGGGATCGCGACGAGCTTTGCTCGCACTGATAGCGCAGGGTGAGGGGATTCACCCCGAGAAACATTGGAGGTTGCGTCCGGCAAGCTCCGATACGCGCCTCGGCGCCGCCGCGCGTCCTCCTTTCGGGGGACGCGACGGAAAGACTCGCAAGCTATACCGACTTGCGCCAGGGAATAAGCATCGACACCCGTTGTTTGTACTGCCGGTACTCGTCGCCGAAGAGATCGATGAGGTCGTGCTCCTCCAGCGCGATGCCGACGAAGATGTAGAGCGTGGTCACGGCGGCGAACAGCAGATGGCCCGCGGTCATGACCGGCGCTGCCCAGAACGCGATGATGAAGCCGAGATAGATCGGATGACGGACGAACTTGTAGAGCAGCGGCGTCTTGAAGCGCGGCGGCGACGCCTCCTTGCCGACGAGATGATTGGTCACCTGATGCAATCCGAACAACTCGAAGTGATTGATGATGAAGGTCGAGGTGAACACCAGGACCCAGCCCACCAGCGACAGCGTGACGATCGTCACAGCAAGATCCGGGTTCGCGACGTCCCATACGACCGTGGGCAGCGGACGCCACTGCCAGAACAGGAGCAGCAATGACAGGCTCGCAAACAGCACATAGGTGCTGCGCTCGACCGGCTTGGGGACGTACTGCGTCCACCACGCCTTGAATTGCCGGCGCGCCATCACGCTGTGCTGGACCGCAAACAGGGCCATCAGGAGCAGATTGATGACGACGGCTTCGGCCACGGGCGTGTCGGTCCCGGTGTCGATGGTCTTCGGCACCACCAGCCCCATGACGAAGCCGATGGCGTAGAGAATGGTGACGAAAAACACGAGATACGCCGCAATTCCGTACAGAAATGCGATGAACTTGAAAATGCGTGAGCCCGCAACCGGGCCGATAGGATGAACCTGATGATCAATTTGGGTCATAAACAGCTCCGTTGTGCCAAAACGCCGGCACTTCATTGGTCGCTGCACCATGCCGCACCGGAGGTCTCAAGACTTTCGCGGACGGTTGATTTTCGCCTGAGACGACTTTGATTTTTGCTTGAGACGACAGAAACGTGCGATTTCGCTTTGAAAACAACGTGCTCGACGGCGACCTGCGGGAACTCACCTGCAGCGGCGCCGCCGTGCCGTTGCAGCCGCAGGTGTTCGATCTCCTGCTCTATCTGGTGGCGCAGCGCACCCGTGTGGTCAGCAAGGATGACCTGATCAGCCAGATCTGGAGCGATCGGAGCATCTCGGATTCCGCCCTGAACAGCCGGATCAACGCCGCCCGCAAGGCGCTCGGCGACGACGGTGCGAGCCAGCGGCTGATCAAGACCATTCCGCGCAAGGGCTTTCGTTTCGTCGGCGAAGTCCGGGAAGAAGTGGCAGCCGCAACGGCGCCCGCGCAACCCGTCGCTGTCCTGCCGCGCGCCCTGGCGGACCGTCCGGCGGTCGCGGTGCTCGCTTTCGAGAACATGAGCGGCGATCCCGCACAGGACTATTTCGGCGACGGCATCAGCGAGGACATCCTCACCGCGCTGTCGAAGCAGCGCTGGTTCATGGTGATCGCCCGCAACTCGTCCTTCACCTACAAGGGCCGCGCTGTCCACATCCGGCAGATCGCCGAGGAACTGGGCGTCCGCTACGTCGTCGAAGGCAGCGTGCGCAAGTCGGACAACCGGGTGCGCATCACCGCGCAGCTCAACGACGCCACAACCGGCAGCCATCTCTGGGCCGAGCGCTACGACCGCGAGCTGGTCGACGTGTTCGCCGTGCAGGACGAGATCACCAATGCGATCGCCGCGGCGATCGAGCCGCAGATTCATGCGGCGGAGAGTTTTCGCGCCCATCGCAAGCCCCCCGCGAGCCTGGATGCCTGGGATCTCCTGATGCGGGCGCTGTCGCATTACTGGCGCGTGACGCGGCGGGATCACGAGACCGCACGGGTGCTGCTGGAACGCGCGATCGGGATCGACGCGAACTACGGCCAGGCGCTGTCGGTGCTCGCGGCGAACCACATGTTCGGCGTGCATCTCGGCTGGGCCGAGCTTGCGCTGGTGGCGCCGGTGGCGGAAGCCGCCGCGCTCGCCGCGGTGCGCTGCGACCACGAGGATGCCTGGGCGCACGCCGCGCTCGGCAGCGTCTGCTTCTCGACGCGAAGGCTTGCAGACGCGCTGTCCGAGTTCGAGCAGGCGCTCGCGCTCAATCCGAACTTCTCGCTGGCGCAGGGCTATTACGCACTGGCGCTGTCCTATGCCGGACGACCGAAGGATTCATTCGAGGCCGCGCAGAGGGCAATGCGGCTCTCGCCGCGCGATCCATCCCTGGCGATCTATCACGGCATCGCCGGCTATGCCCGCTTCACCGAGCGGCGCTATGGCGAGGCCATCGCGCTCGCGCGGGAGGCGATCCGCCACCGCGGTGACCTCACCGGCGCCTACCGCGTGCTGGCGGTTTCTGCCGGTATGACCGGCGACGGCATGCTTGCGGAGATGGCGCTGGGCGAGCTCCGCCGCACCCAGCCCAACATCTCGTTGCACTGGATCGCGACGCAATTGCCGTGGGCCAACGAGGCCGACCGCGAGCACTATCTGGAAGGATTCCGGCGGGCGGGCTTGCGCTAGACGATCATCATGCCGGGTCTGCGTCGCGCTTTCGGCGCAGATGGACGACGACGTCGAGCCGCGCGATTTCGTGGCCCGGGAGCGCCTCGGGTATCCTGGTGAAGGTCAGGCCGTCGGTGACGTCGACCAGCACATCCTCGCCTTCGAGGTAGAAATGCGGATGCACGGACGTATCGGTGTCGAAGAACGACTTGATGCCGTCGGCCGCGATCCGGCGCAACAGGCCGGCTTCGGTGAACTGGTTCAGCGTGTTGTAGACGGTCGCAAGCGACAGCCGCAGATTGGCGGCGGTGGCTTCTTCATAAAGCCCCTCCGCTGTCACATGACGATGAGGGCGGAGGAACAGCATTTGACCGAGCGCCAGACGGTGGCGCGTCAGCCTGAGGCCGGCATCGCCGAGCAATTGCGCGCAACGTGCCGACGCCTCGTCCGCGAAAGAGATGGCGATATCGTCTGAATCCGCTTCGGGTGGGGTGGAATGGACGTTCATCGCCGATGCACTCGCAGTTGACCGGGCACGCGGGGCTTCACGCGTCCTGCCATCAGATCGCAGAAGCGGAAGCCCGGCTTTGATCTTGATCAAATCCGGAACGAGCCCGCCTCTGACCTATCGCAAGGCGGACCAGTTTATTCCCGGCCAGAATAGCCTGACAACAATGAGGCTCACATGTCCAAGCCGGTTCCCGACAAGGCAGAGATCGCGCTCGAATATCCCGACAAGTTCTATGTCGGCACCTTCGGGCATTCATCGCGGTTCGAGGCACATCTCGACGGCAGCGGCGTTGCGCTGGTGCTGCAGCATCCGGGCACGGCGGAGGAACGCAAATCGGTGCACCTGCACCTCAATTTCGGCCTGCTCGCCGGAATCCTGCGCGAGCTCGCGGGCAGTGTCGCGGCCATCCCAAGGACGACATCGCGCACCGGGGGCAACTCGCGGATGAGCTTGCCGAGTTGCAACGGGTGCTGCGGCCCTCCTGAGCCGTGCGGCGCGGCGGCGCCGGTTTGGCCGTCAAACGCCATAACAGGACGCGCTGTACATTTTTTGTGCGAACACTGTCGAGACTTTCATCTTGCGGCGCCGAACGAGACTGTGTGAGCCTCGATCCCGGATGGGGACTGGGATGGGCCGGCCATAGCTTTGCGCGCCATGACGTGCGAAGCGTTTGCGGTTGGTCTCGCTTGAGAAAGATACGACATGTCAAAACGAGTGTTGCTTGGTGTCCTCCTGGCTTGCGGTCTCGCGGCCCCGGCGCTGGCGCAAGAGCCGAAAGCGGGTGGAGCGATCAATGCCGTGATTCAGCCCGAGCCGCCCGGCCTGATGCTGGCGATGGTCCAGAACGGCCCGGTGCAGATGGTGTCGGGCAACATTTTCGAAGGCCTGCTTCGCTACAGCCCCAAGCTCGAACCGCAGCCCGAGCTCGCCGAGAGCTGGAGCGTCAGCGAGGACGCAAAAACCTACACATTCAAGCTCAGGAAGGGCGTGACCTGGCACGACGGCAAGCCCTTCACCGCCGCCGACGTGCTGTTCTCGCTCGATATGCTGAAGCAGACCCATGCGCGCGCCCGCAACAACCTCGCGCAGGTCGACAAGGTCGAGGCTCCCGACGACTACACGGTGGTGTTCACGCTGAAGCAGCCGTTCGGCCCGTTCCTCGGCATCTTCGAGGTCGGCTCGATGCCGATGGTGCCGAAGCATCTTTATGAAGGCACCGACTGGAAGACCAATCCCTACAATAACGCCCCTGTCGGCACCGGCCCCTTCATGTTCAAGGAATGGCAGAAGGGCTCTTTCATCCGCCTGGTCAAGAACCCGAACTATTACGAGAAGGGCAAGCCTTATCTCGACGAGATCTACTGGCAGATCATTCCCGACGCTGCGGCGCGCTCGGTGGCGTATGAGACCGGCAAGGTCGACGTGCTGCCCGGCGGCTCGGTCGAGAATTTCGACGTGCCGCGGCTGTCCAAGCTGAAGGACACCTGCGTCACCGGCGCCGGCTGGGAGTTCTTCTCGCCGCTGGCCTGGCTGTGGCTCAACAACCGCCAGGGTCCGCTCGCCGACAAGCGGGTGCGGCAGGCGGTCATGTTTGCGATCGACCGCGAGTTCGCCAAGGACGTGATCTGGAACGGGCTTGGCAAGGTCGCGACCGGCCCGTCGGCCTCGACCATCAAATACTACACCGGCGACGTGCCGAAATACCCTTACGATCCCGCCAAGGCCAAGGCGCTGCTGAAAGAAGCCGGCTACAAGGGCGAGAAGATCCGTCTTCTGCCGCTCGCCTATGGCGAGACCTGGCAGCGCTGGGGTGAAGCCGTGAAGCAGAACCTCCAGGACGTCGGCATGAACATCGAGACTATCGCCACCGACGTTGCCGGCGGCAACCAGAAGATCGGCGACTGGGACTACGACATCGCCTTCACCTATCTCTATCAGTACGGTGATCCGGCCCTCGGCGTCGGCCGCAACTACGTCTCCAGCGCGATCGCCAAGGGCCAGGTGTTCAACAACGTCGAGGGTTACTCCAACCCGGAAATCGACAAGCTGTTCGCCGACGGCGCGGTGGCAACGCCCGACTCCAAGCGCAAGGAGATCTACGAGAAGGCGCAGAAGATCCTGGTCGAGGACGTGCCGGTGGCCTGGATGCTCGAGCTGCAATTCCCGACCATCATGCGCTGCAAGGTCAAGAACCTGATCACCACCGGGATCGGGGTCAACGACGGCTTCAAGGACGCATGGCTCGACAAGTGAGGGTGTGGCTTCCTTCACCTCTCCCCGCCTGCGGGGAGAGGTCGACGCGCTCGCAGAGCGCGGCGGGTGAGGGGGTACAGATCCATCGACATTCTCGCACGTCGAGAGAGGCCCCTCACCCCAACCCTCTCCCCGCAAGAGCGGGGCGAGGGAGCGCACTGCCCCGGCGGCTTCAGGTCACGCTCCAAGATATGATCCTCTAGATGCTCTCCTTTGTCGCTCAGCGTGTCGCGAAGGGCGTGATCGTCCTGCTTGCGATCGTCGTCCTCAATTTCTTCCTGATCCGGCTCGCGCCCGGCGATCCCGCCGTCGTGATGGCGGGCGAGGCCGGCGCCAGCGACCAGATTTTCGTCCAGCAGCTCAGGGAGAAGTTCGGCCTGGACAAGCCGCTGCCTGAGCAGCTCTTCATCTACGTCAAAGGCATTGCTACCCTCGACCTCGGCTTCTCCTTCCGCCAGCAGGCACCGGTCGCGAAGCTGATCGGCGAGCGGCTGCCGGCGACCTTGCTGCTGACGCTGACGGCGTTTGCGATCTCGCTCGTGCTCGGCGTTCTCTTCGGCACCTTCGCCGCGCGCTTTGCCGGAACCTTTCTCGACACCGCGATCACCGTCTTCGCCCTGATATTCTACGCCATGCCGATCTTCTGGGTGGCGCTGATGGGCATCCTGCTGTTTTCGGTCACCATGGATTGGCTGCCGAGCTTCGGCTACGAGACGGTCGGCGCCAACCTCTCCGGCCCTGCCCATGCCGTCGACGTCGCAAAGCACCTGATCATGCCGGCGATGACGCTCGGCCTGTTCTTCATGGCGACCTACACCCGCATGACGCGCGCCTCGATGCTGGAGGTGAAGCGTCTCGACTTCGTCAAGACCGCGCGCGCCAAAGGCCTCTCCGATGCCGTGATCCAGCGTCGCCACGTCCTGCGCAACGCGCTGCTCCCCGTCGTGACGCTCGCCGGCGTCCACTCCGGCACCCTGATCGGCGGCGCCGTCATCACTGAGACCGTGTTCGCCTGGCCCGGCATCGGGCGCCTGATGTACGACGCCCTGCTCCAGCGCGACTACAATCTGCTGCTCGGCGTCTTCGTGATCTGCTCCGCCATGGTCCTGATCTTCAACCTCATCACCGACCTGGTCTATCGCCTGGTCGACCCGCGCATCGAATTCACCACATGAAACAGTTCTGGAAATCGATGCTGAGGAGCCCGAGCGGCGTCATCGGGCTCATCATCCTGCTCCTTGCGATCTCGGTCGCGTTGTTTGGTCCGATGCTGTTCCCGAACTCGCCCTGGCGCATGGTGCAGCGGCCGTTCCTGCCGCCGTTCACGCTCGCGACCGTACCGCTCGGCACCGATGCACTCGGCCGCGACGTGTTCGCCGGCATGATCTTTGGCGCACGCGTCTCGCTACTCGTCGGCATGGTCTCCACCCTGGTGGCGCTGGTCGTCGGCGTTCCCATCGGCGCCATGGCCGGCTATTTCGGCGGCAGGGTCGACGACGCCCTGATGCGCTTCACCGAGTTCTTCCAGACCATTCCGAGCTTTGCGCTCGCGATCGTGCTGGTCGCGATCCTGCAGCCCTCGATCTACTCGATCGTCGCCTCGATCGCGCTGGTAAGCTGGCCGCCGGTCGCGCGCCTCGTCCGCGGCGAGGTGCTGTCGCTGCGCACGCGGGAGTACGTCCAGGCCGCGGTGGTCACGGGCCAGAGCAACACCTGGATCATCCTGCGCGAAATCCTGCCGAACACGTTGTCGCCGGTGATCGTGCTGGCCTCGCTGATGGTGGCGACCGCGATCCTGCTGGAATCCTCGCTGGCGTTCCTCGGCCTCGGCGATCCCAATCTGATCTCCTGGGGCTACATGGTCGGTGCCGGCCGTACCGTGATCCGCCAGGCCTGGTGGATCACCGTGTTTCCCGGCGTCGCGATCCTGATCTCGGTGCTCGGCCTCAATTTGATCGGCGAAGGCCTCAACGACGCGCTCAATCCGCGCCTGTCGCGGGAGGGCCGCTGATCATGACCGCACCGCCCGCCATCTCCATCAAGAACTTGCGGATCGCGCTGCCCAAGGGCGCGGAACGGCCATTCGCGGTCGACGGCGTCTCGCTTGATCTGAGACCCGGCAAGATCGTCTGCGTCGTCGGCGAATCCGGCTCCGGCAAATCGATGTGCGCGCATGCGCTGATGGGCCTGTTGCCTGACACGGTCACCGTCACCTCCGGCGAGATCCAATTCGAAGGCCGCGACCTGCTCAAGCTCGACGACGACGGCTGGCGCGATCTGCGCGGCCGCCGGCTCGCTATGATCTTTCAGGAGCCGATGACCGCGCTCAATCCGTTGATGCGGATCGGCGACCAGATGGCGGAGATGTTCGAGGCGCACGGGCTGCTCACGCCGAGGGAGCGGCGCGCCAAGGCGCTGTCGCTGGCGCGCGAGGTCGGCCTCCCCGACCCCGAGCGCATCGTGCGCGCCTATCCGCACCAGCTCTCCGGCGGCCAGCGCCAGCGCGCCATGATCGCGATGGCGCTCGCGCTCGAACCCGCGGTGCTGGTGGCGGACGAGCCGACCACCGCGCTCGACGTCACCACGCAAGCGCAGATCCTGAAACTGATCCGCAATCTCCAGCGCAATCGCAACATGGCGGTGATGTTCATCACCCATGATTTCGGCGTGGTCGCCGACATCGCCGACCAGGTCGTGGTGTTGCGCCATGGCAAGGTGGTCGAGGAAGGCCCCGCCTCGGCCGTCTTCAACGCGCCGCAGCACGACTACACCAAGGCGCTGCTCGCCGCCGTGCCCTCGATGGACCCGCCCGCCCGCAGCGCCCTCGACGACCAGGCCAAGGCGGTCGAGGTGATCGGACTGGACAAGACCTACGTCACCTCGGGCGGCTGGTTTCGCGAGGACCGGCGCGTCGATGCCGCGCGCAAAGTCAACTTCACGATTCTCAAGGGCGAGACGCTCGGCCTGGTCGGCGAATCCGGTTCCGGCAAATCGTCGGTGGCCCGGCTGGTGATGCGGCTGATCGAAGCCGATCGCGGCACCGTGCGGATCGGCGAGACCGATCTCACAAAGCTCGCGGGCAAGGCGCTACGCGCCGAGCGTCACCGCATCCAGATGATCTTCCAGGATCCGTTCGCTTCGCTCAATCCGCGCCGCAAGGTCGGTCATATCATTGCCGACGGCCCGATCGCGGCCGGCACCGATCCGAAAGTCGCGTTCGACCGCGCCCGCGATCTCCTCAAGATGGTCGGCCTCGATGCCGGCGCACTCGAGCGCTATCCGCATGAATTCTCCGGCGGCCAGCGCCAGCGCATCGGCATTGCGCGTGCGCTCGCGCTCGAGCCCGAGATCATCGTCGCGGACGAGGCCGTCTCCGCGCTCGACGTCTCCGTGCAGGCGCAGGTCCTGCGGCTGCTCGAAGACCTCAAGGCCCGCCTCGGCCTCTCGATGCTGTTCATCACCCACGATCTACGCGTTGCCGCCCAGATCTGTGACCGCATCGCCGTGATGCAGCGCGGCGTCATCGTCGAGCTGAAGCCGACCGCGCAGCTGTTCGCAGCGCCCGAACATCCCTATACGCGCGAGCTGCTCGGGGCAGTGCCCGGGCAGAGAGAGCGCGCGCCGACGGCTTAAGTCAGCCGATCGCGGTTTCTACTTCGGTCGGGGATTTGTGTTGCTCCAGGTGGGGACCGAGTTTGTTACGCCGACGGAGGGCTGGTTGGACGTTCCGACCGACGGCGCTGTCACGGTCCCGACGGTCTGCCCGGAACTTCCGATAGTCCCTTGCTGTACCGGCGCTCCGGTGCGTCCGCTCGTGCTGCCTGGTGTACCTGTCGCCGACGTCTGTGCGCTGACAGCGAGTGGCGCTGCTGCCAATCCGAGAGCAATGAGTGCAGCAATGGAGCGTTTCGTTGTTGTCATGGCTGATCCTTTCGGGCGGTCTCTCAATCGCAATGCCGTTTGTCAGGCGCCCGTGCATTGAGTGATCTTACAACTCCGCGCGCGAGGAAATGTGCCGCAATGCGCTCACACCGCAGGGCTCAACTCGTCATCACGATGCTGCGAAGCGGTCACGGCCGAACAGATGCGCCGCGAGATGGACGCATCGCTGAAGGTATCCCGCTCCACTTCAGGAACGGAATACTCACGGGCTTTTTATCCCTCGTGACCGCCCGCTCGGCTGCAAAGCCGAAGCCGGCACCCCACATCCGCATGAGATGATTTCCATCATCTGATGATGGATTGACGATCTATTGGAGCCGACATGGGCCAGGTTATTGAGTTTGTCTCGAAATCCGAGCGTGAGCGCATTCGCCTCATCCAGGAAGCGCGCGCGATCTACGACAGCATCTTCCCGCCGGCTGATCCGGTGAGCGAACGATCGAGCGGGGCCTCCGCGCATCGCAGCGACGGAGGCAACCTCGCGTGATCAAGATCATCGCCGTGCTCTGCAACCTCGCCTCTCCAGCGAACTGTCATGAGCAAACCGTCACCACATCCGACTTCGCCGACGTCTCGATGCAATCGTGCCTGATGGGTGCGCCACAGCTCGCCGAATGGATGAACCAGCATCCGGCCGAGCGTCTCGCCGGATGGCGCTGCGTGATCGGCCAACAGGTCGGCCGGGGAATTTAGGATTGGCTGCGCTGTCCCTGAACGATCCGAAATGCCTGGTCCACCGCCATGATCATTGCTGGTCGCGCTTGATCTTCTCTGGCCTTGCGACCGGCGCAGGCTGACCGGCATTGGCTCGCCGGACAGGCGCACCTATCGGATGGGCGGGTTGGTATTGTTCCAGGTCGGGACTGCGTTGGTCACGCCGACCGATGGCCAATTATACGTGCCGATCGACGGCGCCGTGACCGTCCCGACCGACTGTCCGCTCGACCCGTAGGCTCTGGGCTGTGCTGCCAACGATCCGGCGCTCCCATAGCTCGGGGCCACCACGCCGGTGCTGTAAGATCGGATTGACCGGTGCTTTTTGGCTTCAGCCGCGAACGGCGCGGCAAGCAGCCCGATGGTGACGAGGGCGGCAACGGCGGGTTTGATGCTTGTCATGGCTGATCATTCATTCTGCGGCCCCCTTGGCATTTGTTCATTCAGCGGCGGATTTCCATGGGCACCCCATTCATAACTTCGTGCGCGGGCGAAGGTGCCGCGGACCGGTCGCCGTTACCGCTCAGATCGATGCCGAATGTCTTGCGAAAACCGATTTGCCCGGCTGGGGTGACGTGCACGATCCGCGTGTCGCGATCCCGTCTCAGCCAGCCGCGCTCCAGGCAGCAACGTTGAATCTCTGCGCCGACGTGACCGGCGACGTGAAAGCGACGCTCGCTCCAGTCCAGGCATGGGCGGCAGAAGATTCGCCTGCTTCCGGATTTCGGCTCCAGCACTGCGCCGAACGCGGAGAGGAAATGCGTTCCGGAGTCCGTTACCTCTCCGCCGTCTTCGGTGAGCACGACGTGCGCTTTGGCGACGAGGGCGTCGGCGATGGCGACGCCGAGATAGCCGGCCAGATGGTCGTAGCAGGTGCGCGCAAAGCGAAGTTGATCGTCGGCGATCGAGCGTGACTGGTGGCGCCCCGGAACCTCGATGGCGGCGACGGCCTTGATGCTCTCCAGCATCCTGGCCACCAAAGGAGACGCGATGCGGTAATAGCGATTGCGACGTTTCTGCGTCACGATGAGCAGCCGCGCCCCGACCAGCTTGCCGAGATGTCCGCTTGCCGTCGACCTCGATATTCGCGCGCGCGCCGCCAGTTCGCTCGCGGTCAGGGCCTGCCCGCCCATCAGCGCCGCCAGCATCGTGGCCCGCGCGGTATCGCCGACCAGTGCCGCCACCTCGACCATGTTTGCCGCTGCGACCATGGAGAAAGCGTATCGCGACCGTCCCGGCACGACAACGGTGATGGTTTGGCCGCGGCCGAACCATTGGATGCCGAGCGCGCTCTACCGTGGCTCCGACACGATCCGGAGACGCCGCATGAAACGCATCCGCGTGGAGCCGATATCGACCTATCTGGAGCGCCGCCGCAGAGGCCCGATCTATCCGGTCGTCGTCGTCGAAGGCCTCGTCTATCTATCGGGCCTGCCGCCATTCGACCCCGAAACGGGCGAGGTCAGAGCGCTACCGTTCGAGCGGCAGGCCGAGATCGTGCTCGACCAGATGAAATGCTGCCTTGAAGCCGCGGGGTCGTCGCTGGCGGAGGTCATCAAGTGCAATGTCTATTGCACGCCCGATCCCGCGCATTTCGCCACGTTCAACGAGGTCTATGCCCGTTACTTCCAGGACTGTTCACCGGCGCGCATCTTCCTGCACGTTCCGTCGTGGCCTGGGCCATTTGACATCGAGGTCGATTGCGTCGCGCTGGCCAGACGACATGGATGAGGTCAGGGGTGGATTGCCTCGCCTTCGGATGGACCCGAATCAGCGCTAGTGCATTCACCTCATCGACTTCGCGTATTGAGGCGACATGACCGGTCCCGAACTGAAGCAACTCCGCAACGATCTCTCGGACGTCCTGGAGCGCAAGCTCACCGCGGCCGACATGGCCCGGCTTTGCGGATTGCCGGAGAAGGGCGGCGCCGACACCATCCGACGCTGGGAAGTGAGCGGCCCGACACCGTCGGCGACCAAGGTGCTGCGCGTGCTCGCGATGGCGAGCGAGCGCTATCCGATCCTGGAGAAGTTCGACGTCTTCGATCGTCATGACGTGCGCGAGGAAGACCGGCCCGCAAAGCGCGCTGCATTCCGCGAACAGATGCGCGATGAGGCGCGGCGCCGTCTTGGTTAACGAGATGCGCACGCAAGTTACCGGGACAGCGCCGAGTTAAGCCTTCCTTCACCACTTCTTAAGCCGACATTAAGCACGAAAATCATTTACAGCCCAATAAGTTAGCTTGGCTGCCGCTGTGCCACGGATGTGACAGCATTTTCGTCAAAAGCGAGCTATCTGCAGAACCAACGACGGCGCGGAAAGCGCGCCTGCCGGGGACCTAAGTGTTGGAGTTTGGACGATGAAGAAGATTCTGTTTGCAACCGTTGCGCTGCTCGTGGTGAGCGCTGCCGCACCGGCGGTTGGTGCCGATCTCGGTAACCGCAATTACTATAAGGCGCCCGCGCCCGCTTATGCCGCGCCGATCTACAACTGGACCGGCTTCTATATCGGCGGCCATGTTGGCGGCGCGTTCTCCAGCGACAACAATTTCAGCGGCCTCTCCACAGGTAACAACGGCAACGGCCGTTTCCTCGGCGGCCTGCAGGCCGGTGCGGACTGGCAGTTCAACCCGAACTTCGTTGTCGGCGTCGAAGGCCAATACTCCTGGCTCTCCGGCAGCGTCGGAGCGGTGTTCCCGGGCGGCGTCGCCTACACCAACGACCAGCGTGGTCTCGGCTCGATCACCGGCCGCGTCGGCTACACCTGGGGCCCGGGCCTGCTCTATGTGAAGGGCGGCTATGCCTACTCCGACAACAACG
Organism: Bradyrhizobium sp. Kon69; assembly: GCF_055807515.1. Classification (NCBI taxonomy): domain Bacteria; kingdom Pseudomonadati; phylum Pseudomonadota; class Alphaproteobacteria; order Hyphomicrobiales; family Nitrobacteraceae; genus Bradyrhizobium; species Bradyrhizobium sp. Kon69. The sequence continues at coordinate 39,125 of NZ_JBVVOS010000043.1, forward strand.
AGAAGGTCACTGTCGGCGGCGTGCCGGCGGCCTTCGTCATCACGGGCGATCATCGCAACGGCTACACCGTCGGCGCCGGCCTCGAATACATGTTCGCCCCGAACTGGTCGGCCAAGGCCGAGTACCAGTACTACAATTTCGGCGACGCGCACTTCACCGGTGGTCCGCTGGCGGGCACCGGCAACTTCACCACCGACGACCACACCATCAAGGCGGGCGTCAACTACCGCTTCAACTGGGCCAACTCGGCGGTCGCGCGCTACTGAACGGTTACCAAGACCTTATCGTGATGGAAGGGCCGGCATCGTTGCCGGCCCTTCTTTTTTCGCTGTGCGGAACGCACCCAACCGATTGAGCGACTTGCGATTTTTTAACCTGACCCGAGGATACTCCGCTGCGAAAACATAAAGATCACGCGTGGGGGAATTTCGATGGCGATCCGTCTGGGCCTTGGCCGTTTGCTTGGTCGTATCCGGCCTCGTTTCAAAATGCCGACATGGGGCGTGCGCGGCAGCCTGTTCACGGCCTTCGCGGTGATCGCGGGCATGGGCCTCGTGATTGCAGCCGGCGCCGGCTTCGTTTTCAACCATCTCGGCAGCACCATGATGGACCTGAGCGGCCGCGACATCCCGCGCCTCTCCGCCAGCCTTCAGCTCGCATCGCAAAGCGCAACGCTCGCGGCACAGGGGCCGGGCCTCCTGGCGTCGCCGTCCGACGAGGCGCTGAACGAACGCACCAAGAAGGTGCAGGAGATCCAGCAGCTCGCCATGGCCAAGCTCGGCGAGATCATCGAGCTCGGCGCCGACAAGCAGATCGCAACCGCGCTGCGCGAGACCGCCAAGAGCATCGACGAGGCGACCCAGAGCCTGGTATCGGCCGCGCGCGAGCGGCTCGATGCCGGCGCGGTGCATGACAAGCAGTATGAAGCGCTCCGCAAGGCGCAGCTCACCTTCGTCGGTGCGGCCGGTCCTGCCATGCTGGATGCGCAAACGCGCCTGAACGCGATCCTCGGCGCGGCGGAAGTTTCCGCCGACGATGCCACCGAAGCCGCCCGCACCGTCTCCCAGGTCGCGACCATCTCCGCCAACGGCAATCTGATGGCCGCCGACATGATGGCGGCGCTGTCGGCCAATAACAGCGATACGCTGGAGGCGATCGAGAAGGAGTTCAAGGCGACGCGCGACCGCGTCAAGTCGAATCTCGAGGACCTGCCGAACATGGCCTCGATGCAAGCGGTGCGCGACACCGTGCAAAAGCTGTTCGCCTTCGGCGAAGGCAAGTCCGGCGTGTTCAAGATCCGCCAGAAGGAGCTCGACGCCATCGACTACGGCCAGACCATCCTGGACGAGACCCGCAAGCTCAATGTCGGCCTCGGCATCAGCGTGCAGCAGCTCGTCGAGGGCGTGCAGAAGGAGACCAACGCGTCGACCTTCCAGGCGCGGCATGAGATCTCGCTCGCGACAACCGCGATGCTGGCACTCGGCGCTCTGACGCTGGTCGGCTCGGCGCTGTTCGTCTGGCTCTATGTCGGCCGCAACATCCTGCGCCGCATTCGCGAGCTTCAGCGCGCCATGCAGTTGCTCTCGGCCGGCGACCTCGACACCGAGATCGTCCGCTCCCGGCAGAACGACGAGATCGGCGCGATGAAGGAAACGCTGACGGTGTTCCGCGACAGCATGATCGAAGCTCGCGCGCTTGCGAGCGAGCAGGACAGGGATCGCGTCGCCAAGGCCGAGCGTGCGGCGCAGATGGAGGCGAAGATTGCAGAATTCGAGGGCGCGGTCCGCACCGCACTCGACAATCTCGCGCAGTCAGCCAATTCGATGCAATCGACCGCGCAGAGCATGTCGACCACGGCAGACCAGTCCAATGCGCTGGTGAACGCGGTTGCCTCCGCAGCCGAAGAGACCTCCGTCAACGTACAGACCGTATCGTCAGGCACCGAGCAGCTCTCGTCCTCGATCGAGGAGATCAGCAAGCAGGTCGTGACCTCGGCCGCGATCGCCAGGAAGGCGGTCGACGAAGCCGGCGCGACCGATGCCACGGTGCAGAGCCTCGCCGACAGCGCGAGCCGCATCAGCGTGGTGGTCGACCTGATCCAGACCATTGCCTCGCAGACCAATCTGCTGGCGCTCAACGCCACCATCGAGGCGGCGCGCGCGGGCGAAGCCGGCCGCGGCTTCGCGGTGGTCGCCTCCGAGGTGAAGAGCCTCGCGAGCCAGACTGCAAGAGCGACGGAGGAGATCCGCAGCCAGATCGCTAGCATGCAGTCGGTGACGACTTCGGCAGTCGGCGCCATCCAGGGCATCGGCCGGATCATCGGCGAGATCAACGACGTCACCACGACGATCGCCGCCGCGGTCGAGGAACAGGGCGCGGCGACACGCGAGATCGCCCGCAACATCCAGCATGCGGCCGGCGGCACCAGCGAGGTCTCCAGCAACATCGTCGGCGTCTCCACGGCTTCGGCGGAAGCCGGCGCAGCGGCGAACGAGGTGCTCGGCGCCTCCGACGCGCTCCGCCGCGAGGCCGACATGCTGCGCGGAGAGATCGACGCGTTCCTCAACAACATGCGGGCGGCGTAGGGGCCGTTCCGTAACCCGGAATGACCGCTATGCGGACCGCGCCAGCGTCCTTTTTCGGCTGGCGCGGCGGGAGAGGTGGGTTTAAGCCGGTAGGATGAACGCAAAGACCGACACCGTGCAGTCCTCCGCCGACGCCCTGCGCTATCCCTGGGAACAGCATCCCGGCCCCGAACAGGTCGTCGAGGTGAAGCCCGGCGTGTTGTGGGCGCGGCTGAAGCTGCCGTTCCGCCTCAACCATGTGAACATCTACCTGCTCGCCGACGGTGACGGCTATGCCATGATCGATGCCGGCTTCGGCAATGAGGAGACGATCGAAGCCTGGACGAAGCTGTTCGACGGGCCGCTGAAGGGCGTCAACATCACGCGCCTGATCGTAACCCATTCCCATCCCGATCACGTCGGTCTGGCCGGGTGGATCGTCGAGCGGTTCAACTGCCCGCTGGTGATGTCGCAGGTCGAATATCTGCAATCGGTCTATCACCAGAACCGCGGCACCGAGGAGCGGAAGGAGGCGCAGCGGCTGTTCTTCCGCCGCCACGGCATGGACGAGTCACTCACCGAAAAACTGCTCGGCCGCGGTCAGGACTATCTCAAGCGCGTCTCGGTGCTGCCGCCGTCCTACCGCCGCATCTCGCATGGCGAGGACGTCGTGATCGGCACGCGCCGCTTCAAGGTGATCACCGGCGGCGGTCACGCGCTCGACCAGGTGATGCTGTATTGCGCCGACGACAAGCTGTTCCTCTCGGCCGACCAGGTGCTGAGCAAGATCTCGCCGAACGTCAGCGTGTGGGCGGTCGAACCCGATCAGAACTCGCTCGGCGAATACCTGGCCTCGCTCGCCAGCCTCACCACGACTCTCCCCTATGACGTGCTGGTGCTGCCCGGCCACGGCGTGCCGTTCTACGGGCTGAAGACCCGTATCAAGCAGCTCGCCGATCACCACGAGGAGCGCTGCCGCCTGATCGCGGAAGCCTGCCGCGAGGTGCCGCAGACCTCGCGCGCCCTGGTGCCCGTGGTGTTCAACAAGCACGTGCTGGACGAACACCAGATGGGTTTCGCCGCCGGCGAACTGGTCGCCCACGTCAACTACATGATCGTGGAAGGCCGGCTGACGGCGGAGATGAAAGACGGCGTGTTGCAGTTCAGGACGACCTGAGGGCTGCGCTCAATGCACCGGATGGTGCAGAGCAACATTGCATCTCGCGCGAACTTGATCCGGATCAAGTTTCAAATCGCACGATAGGGCATTTTGCCCAAATGCCCCGCAGGTCCAAATGTGGGATAGCGCATAGACATTGGAGCTGGAAAAGCTCTAAGGATATGCGGGTCTTTGGTCGGTTCCGCTGCAGGTTTGACGATGGATTACGCCCAGTTCTTCAATTCCGCCCTTGATCGTCTCCACACCGAGCGGCGCTACCGCGTGTTCGCCGATCTCGAGCGCATCGCCGGCCGGTTCCCGCATGCGCTCTGGCACTCGCCCAAGGGCAAGCGCGACGTCGTGATCTGGTGCTCCAACGATTATCTCGGCATGGGCCAGCACCCGAAGGTGGTGGGCGCGATGGTCGAGACCGCGACCCGCGTCGGCACCGGCGCCGGCGGCACCCGCAACATCGCCGGCACGCATCATCCGCTGGTACAGCTCGAGGCCGAGCTCGCCGATCTCCACGGCAAGGAAGCCTCGCTACTCTTCACGTCCGGCTACGTCTCGAACCAGACCGGCATCGCGACCATCGCAAAGCTCATTCCGAACTGCCTGATCCTGTCCGACGAGCTCAACCACAATTCGATGATCGAGGGCATCCGCCAGTCCGGCTGCGAACGGGTCGTGTTCCGCCACAACGACCTCGCCGATCTCGAAGCGCTGTTGCAGGCTGCGGGCCCGAGCCGGCCCAAGCTGATCGCCTGCGAGAGCCTTTATTCGATGGATGGCGACATCGCCCCGCTCGCCAAGATCTGCGACCTCGCCGAGAAGTACGGCGCGATGACCTATGTCGACGAGGTCCACGCGGTGGGCATGTACGGCCCGCGCGGCGGCGGCATCGCCGAGCGCGACGGCGTGATGCATCGCATCGACATTCTCGAGGGCACGCTGGCGAAGGCGTTCGGCTGCCTCGGCGGCTACATCGCCGCCAACGGCCAGATCATCGACGCGGTGCGCTCCTATGCACCGGGCTTCATCTTCACCACCGCGTTGCCGCCGGCGATCTGCTCGGCCGCGACCGCCGCGATCAAGCATCTGAAGACGTCAAGCTGGGAGCGCGAGCGTCACCAGGATCGCGCCGCCCGGGTCAAGGCAATCCTCAACGCCGCCGGCCTGCCGGTGATGTCGAACGACACCCACATCGTCCCGTTGTTCATCGGCGATGCCGAGAAGTGCAAGCAGGCCTCCGACCTCCTGCTCGAGCAGCACGGCATCTACATCCAGCCGATCAACTATCCGACGGTCGCCAAGGGCTCCGAACGCCTGCGCATCACGCCCTCGCCCTATCACGATGATGGCTTGATCGATCAGCTCGCCGAAGCCCTGCTGCAGGTGTGGGACCGCCTGGGTCTGCCGCTGCGCGAGAAGTCGCTGGCGGCGGAGTAGGTCCGGGTCGTCCTGGCGAAAGCCAGGACCCATTACCCCGACTGTGAATTGTTGCGGCTTGCTGGGGCCATTGGGATGCCCATAACCGTGTCCTGTGGTTATGGGTCCTGGCTTTCGCCAGGACGACGCTGGGGGTTTGCACCTTAACGACACCCCCAGTTCCCGCGCCCGTAGAGCATTTCGCTGTCGCCTCCAACCGCCCAACGCGCTAGATTTGCAGGGAAAATGAGATCGGGCGCGGCAAGTGCGCGCGCGCCCCGGGAGAAGCACGCTCGCCATGCTGCATGATTGGGGCGTGATCGCCGCCGCCTTCGGCTATATCGGCTTTCTGTTCCTGGTGGCGAGCCATGGCGACCGCCGCTCGCCGGCCGGACGCGGCCGCGCCTCGGGGTTGATCTATCCGCTGTCGCTGGCGATCTACTGCACCTCCTGGACCTTCTTCGGCTCGGTCGGCTTCGCCACCCGGACCTCCACCGACTTCCTCGCGATCTATGTCGGCCCGATCCTGATGATCGGGTTAGGGGCCGGCGTCCTCCGCCGCGTGATCCAGCTCGCGAAGGCCCACAACATCACCTCGATCGCCGACTTCATCGGCGCGCGCTACGGCAAGAGCCAGGCGGTGGCGGCTACCGTCGCGCTGATCGCGATCATCGGCTCGGTGCCCTACATCGCGCTCCAGCTCAAGGCGGTCGCCTCCTCGCTCGAAACCATCCTGAGCGAAGACCAGGCCTTCTCCCACATCCCGATCGTCGGCGACGTGGCGCTGATGGTGACGCTGGCGATGGCGGCCTTCGCAGTGCTGTTCGGCACGCGGCAGACGGATGCCACCGAACACCAGCACGGCCTGATGCTGGCGGTCGCGACCGAATCCATCATCAAGCTGGTCGCCTTCCTCGCCGCGGGCATCTTCGTCACGTTCTGGATGTTCTCGCCGCACGAACTGATCGAGCGCGCGATGAAGACGCCGGAGGCGGTGCGCGTCATCAACTATTCGCCGTCGATCGGCAACTTCCTGACCATGACGCTGCTGTCGCTGTGCGCGATCATGCTGCTGCCGCGCCAGTTCCACGTCAGCGTCGTCGAGAATTCCTCGGACGCCGAGGTCGGCCGCGCGCGCTGGCTGTTTCCGCTCTATCTCGTCGCCATCAATCTGTTCGTGATCCCGATCGCGTTCGCCGGCCTCGTCAGCTTCCCGTTCGGCGCCGCCGACCCGGACATGTACGTGCTGGCGCTGCCGATGGAGGGCGGCGCGGATCTGCTCAGCGTCGTCGTCTTCGTCGGCGGGCTGTCGGCGGCGACCGCGATGGTGATCGTCGAATGCGTCGCGCTCTCGATCATGGTCTCGAACGATCTCGTGGTGCCCCTGGTGCTGCAACGACGGCCCGAGGGGCGCACCGGCGGCGCCGATTTCAGCGACTTCCTGCTGCGCTCGCGCCGGCTCGCGATCTTCGCCATCATGGTGATGGCCTACTTCTACTACCGCGCGCTCGGCAACACCCAGCTCGCGGCGATCGGCCTGCTGTCTTTTGCCGCCATCGCCCAGCTTGCACCAAGCTTCTTCGGCGGATTGCTGTGGCGGCGCGCGACCGCGCGCGGCGCGATCGGCGGCATGCTGGTTGGCTTTGCGGTGTGGCTCTACACGCTGTTCATCCCGAGCTTCATGGATACTTCGACGGCGGGCATCCTGCTGCTCCAGCACGGCCCGTTCGGGATCGAGGCGCTGCGGCCGCAGGCGCTGTTCGGCGCCGATTTGCCGCCGCTGATGCACGGCGTGGTCTGGTCGCTGTCGCTCAACATCCTCACCTACGTGCTGCTGTCGCTGGCGCGCCGGCCGTCTTCGATCGAGCTGGTGCAGGCCGATCTGTTCGTCCCCAACACGCTGGCGCCGATCTCCCCCAACTTCCGGCGCTGGCGCACCACCGTCACGGTGCAGGACATCCAGACCACGGTGGCGCAATATCTCGGGCCTGACCGCGCGCGGCATTCGTTCGAGGCATTCTCCGCGCGGCGCAATGTGCGGCTGGAGTCCGGGGCACCCGCCGATTTCGAGCTGCTGCAGCACGCCGAGCACCTGATCGCCTCCTCGATCGGTGCGGCCTCATCGCGTCTGGTGATGTCGCTGCTGCTGCGCAAGCGGACGGTCTCCGCCAAGGCTGCGCTAAAACTGCTCGACGATTCCCATGCGGCGCTTCACTTCAACCGCGAGATCCTCCAGACCGCGCTCAACCATGTGCGCCAGGGCATCGCGGTGTTCGATGCCGATCTGCAACTGATCTGCTCCAACCGGCAGTTCGGCGATCTCCTCAACGTTCCCCCGCATTTCATCCAGTTCGGCACGCCGTTGCGCGAAATCCTGGAATTCATGGGCGTGAGCGAGCCGGCCGATCCGATCGAGCGCGAGGCCATGCTGGAGCGCCGGCTGGTGGCTTACACCACCGACGGCGAGCCTTATCTCGAGCGCCTGCCCGACCGCCACATGGTGATCGAGATCTTGACCAACCGCATGCCCGGCGGCGGCTTCGTCATCACCTTCACCGACGTCACACCCACGTTCGAGGCGGCGGAAGCGCTCGAGCGCGCCAATGCGACGCTGGAGAAGCGGGTGCGCGACCGCACCGAGGAGCTGACCCGGCTGAATTCCGAGCTGGCTCTGGCCAAGAGCGCTGCCGAAGACGCCAGCATCTCCAAGACGCGCTTTCTCGCCGCCGCCAGCCACGACATTCTCCAGCCGCTGAACGCGGCGCGGCTCTATGTCACGAGCCTGGTCGAGCGCCAGCACAGCGGCGAGGAGACGCGACTGGTCGAGAACATCGACGAATCGCTCCAGGCGATCGAGGAGATCCTCGGCGCGCTGCTCGACATCTCCAGGCTCGACGCCGGCGCGATGACGACCTCGATCTCGAGCTTCAAGATGGCCGATCTGATGCGCTCGCTGGAGATCGAGTTCGCGCCGATCGCCCGCGCCAAGAATCTGGCGCTCGTCTTCGTGCCGTGCTCGCTGCCCGTCGAGTCGGATCGTCTCCTGCTGCGACGGCTGCTGCAGAACCTGATCTCCAACGCGATCAAATATACCCCGCGCGGGCGCGTGCTGGTCGGCTGCCGCCGCCGCGGCGCCTCGCTCAAGATCTGCGTTTACGACACCGGTGTCGGCATTCCGACGGTCAAGCGCAGCGAGATCTTCAAGGAATTCCACCGCCTCGAGCAGGGCGCGCGGATCGCCCGCGGCCTCGGCCTTGGCCTGTCGATCGTCGAGCGGTTGGCACGCGTGCTCAAGCACGACATCGCCATCGATTCCAATGTGGGCGGCGGCTCGGTGTTTTCCGTGACGGTGCCGACGGCCAAGGCGATCACCCACACCGCGGCCGTGACCAGCGCGACGCCGCTCGCACGCACCTCGATCTCGGGGACCCTGATCGTCTGCATCGAGAACGACGCCGCGATCCTCGACGGCATGCGCACGCTGCTGAAGGCCTGGGACGCCGAGGTGATCGCGGTCGCCGATCCCGAGGGCGCGATCGCTGCGATCGAAGCCGCCGGCCGTCGCGTGACCGGCCTGCTGGTCGACTACCATCTCGACCGCGGCAACGGCATCGCCGCGATCCGCGACATCCGCCGCCGCTTCGGTGACGGCATTCCCGCGATCCTGATCACCGCCGACCGCAGCCCCGCCGTGCAAATGGCTGCGCGCGACGAAAAGGTCGCGGTGCTCAACAAGCCGGTCAAGCCGGCTTCGCTCCGCGCCCTGCTCGGCCAATGGCGCACGCAGCAGATGGTGGCGGCGGAATAGCCGATCAGGCACCACCGTCGGCGTCGATCACGGCCTTGGCAAAGGCTTGCGGTGCTTCCTGCGGCAGATTGTGGCCGATGCCGCCGGTGATCAGGCGGTAGTCGTACCGGCCCGAGAACTTCTTGGCATAGGCGCTTGGATCGGGATGCGGCGCGCCATTGGCGTCGCCTTCCATCGTGATCGTCGGCACGTCGATGACCGGAGCTGCCGCGAGCTTCTTTTCGAGCTCCTCGTATTTCGCTTCACCCTGAGCGAGCCCGAGCCGCCAACGGTAATTGTGGATCGTGATCGCGACGTGATCTTTGTTGTCCAGCGCAGCCGCGCTGCGGTCGAAGGTGGCTTCGTCGAACTTCCACTGCGGCGAAGCCAGCTTCCAGATCAGTTTTGCGAAATCATGCGTGTACTTCGCGTATCCGGCGCGGCCGCGCTCGGTCGAGAAATAGAACTGGTACCACCACAGCAGCTCGGCCGACGGCGGCAGCGGCGCATTGCCCGCGGCCTGGCTGGAGATCAGATAGCCGCTGACCGACACCAGCGCGCGGCAGCGCTCCGGCCACAGCGCGGCGATGATGTCGGCGGTGCGCGCGCCCCAATCGAAACCGGCGACGACCGCCTTCTTGATGTCGAGCTTGTCCATCAGCGCGATGATGTCGGCGGCCATTGCTGCCGGCTCGCCGTTGCGCGGCGTCTCGGCGGAGAGGAAGTGGGTCGAGCCGTAACCACGGAGATAGGGAATGATGACGCGATAGCCGGCCTTTGCCAGGATCGGGGCGACGTCGACAAAGGCGTGAATGTCGTAGGGCCAGCCGTGCAGCAGGATCGCGACGGGGCCGCTGGCGGGACCGGCCTCCGCGTAGCCGACGTTGAGGACGCCGGCATCGATCTGCTTGATCGCGCCGAATGACGCATTTGTCAGGGCGGAGCGCGGCGTTTCCGATTCGGCGCGGGCGAGGCCGATCACGCCGAGCCCGGCGGCGACGGTTCCGGCGGCGACGCCGAAAAACTGGCGCCGGTGCTGATCGATGCTCTGTGTCATGGTGCTGCTCCCTCGTTGATCGGTCGTGCACTGACTAGCAGCGGCGGCCGCGAGACACCCGTTTGGAGTTGTGAGAAGTTGTGAGGCTCCGGTTCCGCGCTTCATAAGGCCTTCATCCGCGGCCTGATCGCCGGGGCACGAGAGTGGAGTGTGGCACACGTTCTCTCCACATCGTCATTGCGAGCGTAGCGACTTGTCCGCCGAAGCTTTAGCGAAGGCGGAAGCAATCCAGAATCCCTCCGCGGCGGCAGGCTGGATTGCTTCGCTGCGCTCGCAATGACGGGGTATGAGGTGGCAGCGCCAGTTTTCCAGCTCGCATTTTGAATTGCAGACGCAGCTTCGCATCCTCGCGGCGCGTTTCGCCCGAGCTTTGCTTCGGCACTTCACCCTCAAAGCCAAGAGGGCGCAGGGAAGGCCGGGTGCCGGCTGGCACCCGCGGTCCGCTGCGCGAAGATGTAGCGCAAGGAAACCGCACAGCAGCATACAGGTGTAGCCAATCACTCGGCCTTCCCTGCGCGATGGTTGGACGG
>NZ_JBVVOS010000044.1:0-48800 GCF_055807515.1 Bradyrhizobium sp. Kon69
CTCAAGAATGAGCCGGGATGGGCGACACATACGCCAAAACCGAATTTCGGTAAAGTGGAATATTTTTGCGGCGGCGGCTTGACAGGAGGGCGACACAGGCGCGGTCCCGTAGCCCGGATGGAGCGCAGCGTAATCCGGGACGGTGCCGAATGCCGGGCGGAGCGGCCCCGGATTGCGCCTTGCGTTCCGGGCACCGGACTTCGGGGTCGCCGCCTCACATCATCTGCCTTGCCCAACGAAAAACACCCGGCGGTTTCCCGCCGGGTGTTCGTTCATATGTTCGACAGATCTTACCAGTTGCGCTGAGCGCGGAAGATCATGGCGATCGAGTCCTGGTCCTTCAATTCGTAAACCGCAGCCGGCTTGGCGGTCACGACGTTCGGGACGAGGCCAACCGTTCCAGAATACTTCTGGTCGAGATGGGTCCAGGACACGTCCGCCGAGAATGTCAGGTTCTTGACCGGGGTCCACCGGGTGACGACACCCAGCTGGCCGATCGCGAAGTCCGGGTTGCAACCCGTCACACCCGCCAGGCCGCCGAACACACCGCCGGCGCCACCAGCACCGCAGAGCGTGGTCTTGGCCAGTGTGCCGAACTGGGCCTGCGCGTAGGCACCGTACAGCGAGGAGTTCCAGTACGGATCCCAGTTGTGGGTGTAAGCGCCGCGGAAGCCCCAGGTCTTGACGGTTTCCTGCGAACTGCCGGTCACGAACACCGTATCGGGAGCGCTGGCGAAGCCGATGCTGCCGTAAGAGCCAGCAATGCCCGAATTGCCGTACAGCGCGTAGCTGCTGCCCGACAGGTTCTGGAAGTTGTAGCGGGTCGCACCGTCGGTGTAGACGCCCTGGATGTTGATCGTGTCACCCGCGCCGGTCGGGATGTTCTTGATCGACAGAGCGAGCTGAACCGCCCAACCCCATTTGTCGTCGGGGTGGCCAGTCGGCTCGGTCGCACCGTAGTAACCAACGTGGTTGTCATGTGCAGCCACCGACGCCTGGAACAGACCCCAGGCCTGATCGACACGGACCTGACCGACGAGGTTCGGCGAACGGGTGCCGCCGATGGCGTTGGTGCCGTACGAGCCGCCAATCATGCCGCCCGCGGTCGCGCCGGTCATGTTGACGTTGCCGGCCTGATAGTAGGCCGAGACGTCTTCAGCCGAGAACGAGGCCGTGACGCCCTGACCGAAGTCGGCGGTGTAGGTGAACTGGTTGACGCCAGTGACCGTGCCGCTGCCGCCGACGAGGTTGTCGGTGATGTTGCCGGGATAGTTGGTCCAGGGCGCGTCGAACTGCGACACGGCCTTACCCATGGTGAAGCCGGCGAACTGGATGAAGGCATAGTATACGCCGAGCGCGCCACCGGAGGTGTTGCCGTCGGTGCCGTTGACGCTGCCGCTACCATTCGAGCCGACGAGGGCGGTGCCCGCAGCGTTGAGACCGAGCGCACCGCTGTACTGGGTGCCACCCGTTGCCGAACCGGTTGGGGTGTAATTGCCGCTCGTCCAGGTGAAGACGCCGTCGAAGAAGGTGCGGACCACGCCGTACTCGGTCGCGGTGCGGGTGTCGATGTTGAGGTCTTCACGAGCGCGGAAGGTGTAGTAGTTCATCAGGCGGTTGCGAGCACCGGCAGTACCGCCCTGGTTCGGATTGAAGTCCGAGTTGGTGTTGAAGTTCGCGTCAGCGCGGACGTAGCCGCCGAGCTTGATGCAGGTGTCGGTGCCCGGGATGTAGTAGAAGCCGGCGCCGTACAGCGAGCAGATCTTCACGTATTCGACCGCCTTGGCCTTCACGGGAAGATCGGCTGCGAACGCCCCGGAGGCGGCCATCAGGCCGGCAGCCGAGCCGAGAAAGAGTGTCTTCGTCAACTTCATTAGTAAACCTCCAAGTCGGTTCAGGGGGCTCGGCTCCTCGGTGGGCGCCGCTTTACCCTCTCAATTTCGCTCAATTCAGATCCGCACGAAGGTCCGGACTGAAACGACAGTGAGGTGCCCCCCCTCCGTCGTGGCTTCACATATAGTTTATAAAAACAACTGCCTCAATTTATTGATTTGATGAATCGACAGTTCGATCCGCGATGTGTCTTGAGAGCAACAGCGGCGATATCCCCCGAAAAAACCGTGTAGAAAAACAAGTAAAGCCCTCGGGGGGCATCCCGAGGGCTTCTTGGAGGTCTCGCATCGCTGTCCATCGCGTGGGTCAAGAGCAGCGAAATAGAGTGGAATAGTCGATAATAAAATTAATTGTTCTTTGCAAGTAATAATTGAGCCTAAGATTCCTTCCCCGCGGTATCTCTCTTTTGGATCGGCGCGCGATTTTCGAGACGCTTCCAAGATATCCCACTAAAGATAGGCAAGGGATAAACGGGGAGGGAGCCACATGATCGAGAAGAAACTCGACAGGGCGATTACGGATTTCATCTGGAACGTCGTCGAAATTCATTCCCAGCTGGAGGACATCCACACCAGCTGGGCCGGACTGCTGGGCATTACCGAGCCGCAGTGGCTGATCCTGATGGCCATCACCGAACTGGACGAAGGGCGAGGTGTCGCCGGAATCGACATCGCGAACAAGCTGCGCGTCCACCCCGCCTTCGTCACCAACCAGACCAAGAGCCTCGAAAAGGGCGGCTTCCTGTCGCGACGGCCTGCTGCAGACGACGCACGCTACGTCCTGATGTCGCTGACGGCGAAAGCAACGACGGAGATCGAAAAACTGTCGAAGAGAAAGCTCGCCTTGAACTCGACCATGTTCAACGAGCTCGACGAGAAGATCCTGGCCGATCTGAATGCCGCGCTCGCAACGATTGCCAAGAATGCCCGGTTGGCGGCTCGATTGCTGGCGATCGACGTGTCCTGACCCACTGCCGTCAGGCGCGGAGCCCGCGCCTCGATTCATCCCCAATCTCTTCTCGCATTCCCAATCTCGCCTTCCTAATCTCTTGGCGCCTTAGAGGTAGGTCACAGAATCCAGCTGCCGGGCAATTCCAAGTTTGCTGTCGAGCCATTTGAAAATGAAATCGTCCACCGCGATGAAATTCTCGACCTCGCCCAGAGGGTGTGGAATGCGGTTCGGCACGACGGTCGCGCAATCGGCTCCGGCCTGCCGATAGCCTGCTTGCAGTTCGAGAGCATTCTCCTCCCAAACCATTGAGCGGCTCCCGACGACCATCAGAAGAGGGCAAGGTATCCGACGCGACGGCAGCAACGAACCCGTCGAGGTCCCGTCACGGACCGCCTGCTCGACACCGATCATCCAGCGCAGCGATGCCCGGCGCATGACCGGAGTCGCAATGCCGCCGTCGCACACGGCGGCAGCCATCCTGCGATCCAGGAGGGCAAGACGGGAGGCGTGACTGGCCGCCGCCCCCTCGCCGTAGACCGCGATCTGCTGCGAATCGACGTCCGGACGAGCTTCCAGGTAATCCAGCCAGCATTGCAGAATATGCGCCGGCTTGAAGGGGCTGCGACCGGATGAATCGCCGGCATCAACGAGCAGGAGTGACATGTTCCGTCGCCCTGAGACCGGCAACAGCCTGCTCATCATCGAGCCCAGGGTGATGTCCTCGTCGCTGACACAGATAACCGCGGGTGCGAAAGACCGGTCGGGGAACGCCGGCAGAAAGTAGCCCGCAAGCGAGCCTTGATCAAAGCAGTCGATCTCCACGCGCTCGATCGCCGAACCGGCCTCCTCCTCGAAGCCCCTCAGGCTGAGTCCGACCTTGTCTACGAGGTCGGTACTCCCGGGATCTCCGGGCCAAGACAGGTTCCTCGCGACTTCGAGGGCCGTCAGCGAGCACAGCCACGCTTCCCGCGCGACCTGAGCTGAACCGGCTACGCGCGCCGATTCGGCGAAGATCCGGTACTCGCCTGAGATCCGCAACCAGTCCGAAATCCACCGATGCCTGTGCGCCTCGCGCCCGAGCTCCGCGACGGACAAGCTTTCGAAAAAGTCGGACGCGCGTTTCCGCAAGCACTCCAGGCTTCGACCGGCGCCGTCGCACGCGCAGTGAGGCCAATGATCATCTTCCATGTCAGTCCCCGAACGGCGCGTCGGCGGTTGCTTGGACCAGGCGCAACGCTGTCAGCGCAACGCCCTGCATGTCTGCTCGATGCGACCTCACGCTTGCGTGATCACATGTGCGTCTGCCGTCCCGCTTATCGTTCCGTTTTCCCTTCGCGGGCGGGGGCACTGGACCAGACGGACTACAGTCCGAACGAACCGGTCGCAAAGCAAGTCTCACGCCGGCTCCAACTCAATCGTCACGTCTCAGCTCCGTTGCTGATACACAGTTTAGGCCCCGCACCATTCTGCCACTTTTTGCCGTCCCGCGTTTGCAGTTTTTTGTTGCGATGGACGACTAAAAATTGGATCGCGTTCGATGGCGAAAAACGCAGGGCCTGTATCGGCTTCCATCATGAATTCCTCATGACGCCGATCCGGCGTGCCATCCATCACGATGGCGATCGAGGGATGCGGCGGATTGCCGTTTATGATGCCAACGGCCTTCGCCACGGGACTTTTCGGCGGTCGGCGTCGCAGGAAAACCCGCGCGACAAAATCCTCGACGTCGCTCATCCGCACCCGGCGCGCGCGACGTGACCAGGTATGATCGCGTTCCGGGTGAGCCCGGGCGATCGGGACCTACAACATTCCTTACTTCGGTAAGCCAGTTATTTGAGCAGCTCATGCACCTGCAGAGCCCGTCGCCGATGAGGCGTCCTCTCGCTTTCGGCGGCAAGCAACAGGCTGGACCGCCTGCTGAGCCGTCCCGACCCTTGTATCCATTATCCCAGTTGCCATCCCCACGCACTTTGCCTTACATGCCCGCCAAACTCGCCCGCGGATGACGGCCGGGGCTCAAAAACATCACAAATTGTCAAAGGGACGAGACATGGCGCGTAACATCCTGATTCTCGGGGCTTCCTACGGCTCCCTGCTGGGCACGAAGCTGCTGATGGCGGGGCACAACGTGACCCTGGTCTGCCGCGCCAAGACCGCGGAGCTGATCAACCGCGAGGGTACCGAGGTGCGCATCAAGTTGCGTGACGAGGCGGTTCACCGCGCCATCTTCTCGCGCGACCTACCCGGCAAGCTTGACGCCGTGACACCCGCCAATGTGGACTTGTCGCGTTACGACATGATCGGCCTTGCGATGCAGGAGCCGCAATACACCAACCACACGGTGCGCGTTCTCATGGTCAGGATCGCCGCGGCGAAGCTGCCGTGCCTGTCGATCATGAACATGCCGCCGCTGCCCTATCTGAAGCGGATCCCCTCGCTCGCGGACATGGATCTCGAGGAAGCCTACACCAATGCGCAGGTGTGGGAGCGCTTCGAGCCCGGGCTGGTGACCCTGTGCTCGCCCGACCCGCAGGCGTTCCGTCCGCCGGAAGAGGCTGCGAACGTGCTTCACGTCGGTCTGCCCACGAATTTCAAGGCCTCCGTGTTCGCCGACGAGAAGCACAACAAGGTGCTGCGCGAGCTCGAAGCCGACATCGACGCGGTGACCCTCGATGGCCACGACGTGCCGGTGAAGCTGAAGGTGTTCGATTCCCTGTTCGTGCCGCTGGCGAAATGGTCGATGCTGCTGACCGGCAACTATCGCTGCATCACGCCGCACGAGCCGCAGTCGATCCGCGACGCCGTGCACGGTGATCTCGCGCGCTCGCAGACGATCTACGAGCATGTCGACGCCATTGCCCGGCGCCTCGGCGCCGATCCGCAGGACCAGGTGCCGTTCGCGAAATACGCCAAGGCCGCCGAGAGCCTGCTGAAGCCGTCATCGGCCGCACGCGCGGTGGCCGGCGGCGCGCCCTTCATCGAGCGCGTCGACCTGCTGGTCAAGCTGATCTCGCATCAGCTCGGCGCGCCCAATGCAGAGATCGACCGCACGGTCGAGACCGTGGACCTGAAGCTCAACGAGAAGATCGTGCAGGGCGGATCGGGCGCGCTGTAACAACATTCGGCACGGCCCCCCTTGCTGCCTGCCCGGAATTGGCACATCGATCGCGATCAGGCGCAGTTCGGACCGTCCCCGGGGCGCCATCGATTTGCGCAAACATCGCATCCATGCGAGTTCTAGCCATGCGAGTTACCGAATTATCCGCCGCGCGACAGGCCGGCAGGCAGTTCCGCAACTTCCTGATCGGCGCGCGATCGCCAGTTGGAAGGCAGAAAAACAAGTAGTCGAAGATGGATCAGACGACGTTGCAGGTCGTTCGCGCCGTGGAAGCCGGCGCAACGACGATAAAGGGTGTCATTGACGCGACCGGCTTGTCCCGCCTCAAGATCGAGCGCGCATTGAACGCACTCGAGAAGCAGCGGCTGGTCGTTCGCGATGGCCAGGGTTTCAGGGCAGCCGGTCGAACTGCGCCGCCGCCCACTCGGCAATGCAGCTCGTGCAATGCCTGCTGCGACATCCTCGAAGTGGCCGCCGTCGACAAGCCGGTGAACCAGCTGTGCAAGCATTGGCAGGCCGGCACGGGTTGCACCATCTACGAGCGCCGTCCCCAGATGTGCCGTTCATTCGTCTGCGCCTGGCTGCAAGGCCATCTCGACGACGATTGGTTTCCCGCGAAGTCGGGCATCATCGTGCATTTCAGCCAGGACGCCGTGAACGTGACGGTCGATGACCATTGCCCCGACCGCTGGCGCGAGGAGCCCTATTTCAGCAAGCTCGTCGAATGGTCGCTGAACGGGATCAAGCGAATCGGAAATCGCGGCTACGCGACGCTCGTCGTCTCCGGCGCTGACCGGTTCCTGCTGCTCGGGCGCACCGTCGTTCCCGAGCCGACGCTGTTCGGCACCGCCTTCCTGCCACTCACCGCCGACACCTTCCGATTCTGGCGGGCGAAATCCCCGGAGCATTTGCAGCGGCTGCACGAACGCATCGCCGAAATCGAGCGGATCAGGCAGGAATTCGGCTCCTGCGCCATTCCCTCGAATGAGGACGACGATCCACAAGCCCCCTATCGGCCCGCACTTCTACGGCAATCGAATCACGCCTGAACTCCGCCGTGGGCAACGGACCATGATTTGCGCCGTGGCGCTCGACGCGCCGCGGCCGGGTTGATAAGCCCCTGTCCGCGAATGATGGGACTTGAGTCGGGCATGACGGTTGCGATCGAGATGGGGCAGACCACGGCGGGCGCCGCGGCGGCCATGGACCTCGAGGAACTGCTGGCGACCCGCCTCCTGGTGCAGGGCAATTCGGGCTCCGGAAAATCACATCTGCTGCGGCGGTTGCTGGAGCAGAGCGCGCCCTGGGTGCAGCAGGCCATCATCGATCCCGAAGGTGATTTCGTCTCCCTGGCGGAGCATTTCGGCCATCTCGTGATCGAGGCCGAGGATCACACCGAGCGCGGCCTTCAGGTCGCCGGCGAGCGCGCGCGGCTGCATCGCGTCTCCACCGTGCTCAATCTCGAAGGGCTCGACGCCGAGAACCAGATGCGCCGCGCCGCGGCCTTCCTTGGCGGGCTCTTCGACGTGGACCGCGACCACTGGTATCCGATGCTGGTGGTGGTCGACGAGGCGCAGCTGTTTGCGCCTGCGGTCGCGGGCGAAGTCTCTGACGAAGCGAGAAAGCTTTCGCTCGGCGCGATGACCAATCTGATGTGCCGCGGCCGCAAGCGCGGGCTTGCCGGGATCATCGCGACCCAGCGGCTGGCGAAGCTCGCCAAGAACGTCGCGGCGGAAGCGTCCAACTTCCTGATGGGCCGCACCTTCCTCGACATCGACATGGCGCGCGCCGCCGACCTGCTCGGCATGGAGCGGCGGCAGGCCGAATCCTTTCGCGATCTCGAACGCGGACAATTCATGGCGCTCGGCCCCGCACTGTCGCGACGCCCCCTGCGTTTGAACATCGGCGCGACCGAAACCCAGCCGCGCAATTCCACGCCGCGGCTGATGCCGATGCCCGAAGCCGCGCTCGAAAATATGCGCGCTGTGATCCTGGCCGCGCCGCCGCCCGATGCCAGCCGGCCGCAGCGCCGGCCCGCGCCCGATCTGCTCGAGCAGCTCCGCGCCGCGAAGGCTGCGGCACCGGAGATCGGGCCCGAAATGATCGAGGCTCCGGTCAGTGCCGAGGAGCTCGCGGAACGGCGCGAGCGCGTGGATCGGACCCTTCGTGCCGTGCTCGCTGCGCCCGATGCCGGCTTCCGCGCGGTCGGCGTGCTGTACCAGGAGTTCGTGGTCCGCTGCCGCATCGAGGGCCTCGGCTCGGCGGTGCCCGACCTCACCGAATTCCGCCGCATGCTGACACGTGCACGCGCTGGGCTTGGCGCCGAGCATGCCGAGGACGACGCCTGGCAGGATGTGTCGCTGCGCGCCTCGATCCTGCCCGAGGACATGCAGGGCGTGTTCATGATGATCGCGCGCGCGGCTAAAGAAGGCTGGCCGTGTCCGGGCGACGCCGCGATCGCCCGCGCCTACGGCTCGCATTCGCTGCGCCGGGCGCAGCGCCTGCTCGGCTACATGGAAGAGCAGGGCCTGATCGTCTGCCAGCTCGACGGCGCCGGCCGCCGGTTCGTGACGCTGGTGGAATTGGCCTGGGCCACCGCGCCGGGCGATCCCAATGCCGACGACCTGCCGACGGAGCAGGTCGCGAGCGCGGCGTCGGCCTAGAACGCTCCCGCCACAGTCACGCGGAACGTCAGCGGCTCGACCGGGTGCAGCACGGTGTCCATCACGCCGTTCTGGCAGACCGCGGCGGGCGCGGTGCCTGAGGTACATAGGGCGTAGAGCGTGTCGGTTTTCAGCAGCGACCCATAGGCGTAGGTGACCTGGTTCGCCTGCATGTTGAAGAGATTGAGCACGTCGAGCTGAAGGCGCCAGCCATTGTCGATGCGATAGCCGAGGCGTCCGTTGAAGATGCTGGTCGCGGACGAACGGAACGCATTGTCTTCCGTCAGTGGGCTCGACGCAAGATAGCGCCAGCGCAAGCCCCCGAACCAGCCGGTCTTCTCGCCGAGCGTGATGCCAGCTGATGCCACCATCGCCGGCGCGTTCGGGATGTAATTGCCGGGCGCGTTGCCGGCCTGCGCCTCGGGATAGCCGGTGAGCGAGGCGTAGACCTCGGCCTGATCGCTGTCATATCCACGGAAGCGCGCATGGGTCATCGCAAGATCGGCGTCGATCTCGATCCATGGTTGCGGGCGGTAATGGTTGGTCCACTCAAAGCCGTAGCGACGGCTGGCGCGGGTCGCCGAGGTGTCGCCGGCATCGCCCGAAAATAGAATCTCGGAATCCTGGTCGAGGATGAAGAGGCTGAGCGAGGTGTCGAGACCGGGGACGATCCTGCTGCGAACGCCGATCTCCGCGCCTTTGGTCCGCACCAGCAGCGGCGACGGCGTAAGCCTTGTCGCGGGATCGCTCGGGTCTTCGGTCGTGGTCGCGCCGCGCGCGTCGTTCGAATGCATGCCGTAGCCGGCCCCGAGAAAGAATTCGGTCTGGTTGAACGGACCGAGCACCATCCTGAACTTCGGGCTGCCGAGCGCGGCATCGGCGCGACCGGAATTATTTTGGTTGAACAGGGATGCGACATCAGCGGCATAGTAGTCGCCGCGCAAGCCAATTGTGGTCCGGAGCCAATCGGTCCAGCGCACGGTGTTTTCGGCAAATGCACCGACGCTGCCCTCGCCGACCTTGTCGCTGCGGATGTTGGAGACGAAGCCGCGCCGAAAATTATTGGTCAGCGCCAGATCGATCGAATCATGGCGCGATTGCAGGCCAATCGTGGTCTGCATCGGCAGCCCCGCAAACGAGCCGTCCAGCGTGCGCGAGATGTTGGCGCCGGCCATCAGGCGGTCATCGTGCTGGTGGAACTGGTCGCCAAGCACGGGATCGCCAAGGAAATAGGTGAAGTTGTTGAAGAGGTCGAGTTGGCTCTTCACCACATAGGCGTTGGCTTTCCAAGACCCCACATCGTCACTCTGCGCGATGCGGGCGGAGAGCGCGAAGCGATTGGTGTTGCCGCCGTCGCTTGGATCCTCCGAGCCGAACCGGTCGAGCAGGCCACGCGCGATCGCTCGCTGCGGCACCTGATCAGTCGAATTCCATTTGTTCGCATAGGCCATGCCGGTGACGGATACGCCATCCGTCGCGGTACCCTGGCTGTAGCGAACGAGACCGTTGAGCTTGCGGACATTGTCGGGATTGTCCCACGGCCCATTATAGGTGCCGATCTCGCCGGCGACGAGCAGCGAGCCGTCGCCAACCTTCGTTGAGTCCATGCCGAGCAGGCGGCGATAACCAAAGCTGCCGGCGCTCACCTGCGCGAGCCCCTTGGTGCGGTCGATCAGACCGATGTGAACGCTACCGACCGAAGCGAAATCGCCCTCGTCGGCGAAATATGGCCCCTTGCGTACGTCGATCGCGGCGATGGTCTCCGGGATCAGCCAGTTCAGGTCCGCATAACCCTGGCCATGCGCGTGTGTGCGCATGTTGACGGGCACGCCGTCCACGGCGATGGCGAGATCGGTGCCGTGATCGAGATTGTAGCCGCGCAGAAAATACTGGTTGGCTTTGCCTTCGCCGGAATGCTGGGTCACGATCAACCCCGGCACGGCTTCGAGCGCCTCACCGGGCCGGGTGAAAGGGCGCGCGTTGATGTCCTCGCCGGAGACGGTGATCTCGCTTGCCATGCCGGGCGGGCCTTTTGCGCCCGAGGCGACGCTGCGCGCATCGGACGCTCGCATGGCTGTCGGGTCAGCAACGATGCGGTCGCTCGACTGGACCAGCATGCTGGACCGTCGAGCTGCGGCCGGTTTCTTGTGAGGTTTCGTCTCGCCGCCGCTGACCTGGACCGGCGGCAGCTCGCGCGATGTGCCTGCGTTCTGCGCGAGGGCGTCGCCGCCATCTGCGAGCAGCACCAAGACCGAAAATGCCGTCAGCGCGCCGCAGCGTCGGTCGGACTCAGACCGTCTCGGTGGCATCGGCGCATTGCAGCAATTTTGGCGTGGCCGCTCGGTGGAGCGCAAACATGCGCCGATAGAGCACGATCGAGACGAGCCAGGCGATCACGAACAGCGCGACCACGGCGAAGCCGACATTGGCGAGCGAGTCGTTGAGCGCGGCAACCAATGCCCACACGCCGCCGGACAGGCCGAGCCGGTCCGCGATCAGCCCGAGCGCCTCGATGCCGCCGATCAACAGCGCCACCGCCACCGAAGCCCCTGTGATCGTGAGGTTGTACCAGAGCTTTCGCAGCGGATCGACGAAGGCCCAGCGATAGGCGCTCACCATCAGCGCGGAGTCGGCGGTATCGACCAGCGCCATGCCAGATGCGAACAGCGCGGGGAAAACGAGAACATCGGCAAACGAAGCGCCGCGCGCGGCTTCGCCGGCGGAGATGCTGAGGACGCCGATCTCGGTTGCGGTGTCGAAGCCGAGCCCGAACAGGAAGCCGAGCGGATACATGTGCCAGGGTTTTGTCACCAGGCGGAACATCGGGCCGAACAGCCGCGCCAGGAGGCCGCGATTGGCAAGCAGGGCATCGAGGCCCTCGGCGTCGTGAATGCCCTGCTCCCGCGCGGCGCGAAACGTCCGCCACAAGCCGGCGAAGATGACGAGATTGATGGCCGCGATCACCAGCAAGAACAGCGCAGACACCGACGTGCCGATGAAGCCGCCGATCTCCTTGAGCAGGCTGTCGCCACCGAGGCTGACGACGCCGAGCGCGAGCAGCATGGTCGCGACCACAACGATCGTGGAATGGCCGAGCGCGAAATAGAGACCGACGCTGCGCGGCGCGCCACCTGCCTGCATCTGCTTGCGCACGACATTGTCGATGGCCGCGATGTGGTCGGCATCGACGGCGTGGCGCAGGCCGAACACCCAGGCGAGCAGCGCGGTCGCCATCACCGTCGGCCGGTCACCAAACGCCGCGAACGTCCAGACCCACGCCGCGATGTTGGCCCCAATCAGCCCGCCGAACAGCAGCACCATTCCGGGCTCGACCGCCCGCAAGGACCATCTCGTCACGACAATCATTCCGTCCGCTGCACGCCCATCGCACGAGCGGTATGATCTTTTCATAAGATGGTCATACTGACCAGTGCAATCCCGGCGGGGCGGCACGGCTTTGCAGCAGTGCTTGCGGCATCCCTCCAGACGCCATCAGGCCGAGAGCTAGGCAGCCTCAGACCCGCCGAGATAAGCATCGCGGATGCGGGGATCGTCCTTCAGCGCGCGGGCGGAGCCGGAGAGAACGATCTTGCCGGTCTGCAGCACATAGGCCTCGTGCGCGATTTCGAGCGCGAGGCTGGCGTTCTGCTCGACCATGAAAACCGACACGCCCTCCTGGTTGATGGTGCGGATCAGCTCCAGCACGCGGTCCACGTAAAGCGGCGACAGGCCCATGGTCGGCTCGTCCATCACGATCATCCTGGGACGGCTCATCAGCGCGCGCGCCATCGCGACCATCTGCTGCTCGCCGCCGGAGAGCGAGCCGGCGCGCTGCGACAGCCGCTGGCCGAGCTTCGGGAACAGCGTGAGCATCTTGTCGAGATCCTGCGCGATCGCCTCACGGTCGTCGCGCACGAACGCCCCCATCAGGATGTTCTCGCGCACGCTCATGTCCGCGAACAGGCGCCGTGCCTCCGGCACCGAGGCGATGCCGCGGCGGACGATCTGCGGCGTTGTCAGTCCGAGCAGCGAGGCACCGTCGAAAGTCACCTCGCCCGAGCGTGGCTTCACCAGGCCTAAAATGATCTTCATCGTCGTCGATTTGCCGCTGGCATTGCCGCCGAGCAGGCAGACGATGTGGCCGCGCGGCACTGATATCGACAGGTCGAAATGCACCTGGGCCTGGCCGTAGAAGGTATTGACGTCGGTGAGCGCGAGCAGCGCATCGGGAGGCGAGTTCGTCATGCCGCGCTCTCCTGCTTCGTCGCCAGGCCGTGGCCGAGATAGGCCTCGATCACCTTGGGATCGCCGCGCACCTGTTCACCCGGGCCTTCCGCGATCTTCTTGCCCTCGTCCATGACGATGACGCGATCGGAGAGGCGCATCACCATTTCGAGCTTGTGCTCGATCAGCAAGATCGTCAGCCCTTCGGCCTTCAACTCGGCGACGAGCCCTTGCATCTCCGTGGTTTCGGTCGGGTTCATGCCGGCGGTCGGCTCGTCCAGCAGCAGCAGACGCGGCTTCAGCGCGAGCGCCCGCGCGATCTCGACGCGGCGACGATTGGCGTAGGAGAGGCTGTAGGCCGGCTGGTCGATGCGCGGCAGCAGCCGCTCGCCGAAGCGCGCGAGAATGACCTTCACCTCCTCGCGCAAGCGCTCCTCCTCGGCCTTGACGCTCGCAGGGCGCAGCAACGCCAACCCCAATTCCAGCAATGGTCCGATCACCGGCACGGCCGGCTTGACCGCACGAAGCCGCGTGTGGGCACCGATCAACACGTTATCCATCACGCTGAGATTGCCGAAGACGCGGCCGAGCTGGAACGTGCGCGCGATGCCTGCGGCGGCGAGCCGCTCCGGCGAGAGACCCGTGATGTCCAGTCCCTCGAAGCGAACCGTCCCGGCGTCCGGCCGGTCAAGCCCGGTCACGAGATTGAACAATGTCGTCTTGCCGGCCCCGTTTGGGCCGATGATGCTGACGAGTTCGCCTTTGGCGAGATCGAGATGGATGGCGTCAACGGCGGTGAGGCCGCCGAAACGCCGCGTCAGCCCGCGCAGGGACAGCATGGTCGTGCTCATCACATCGTCCCCAACAAGCCTTGCGGTCTGAACCGCACCAGCAGCAGCAGCACGATGCCGTAGATCAGGATGCGATACTCCGCCGCGATCCGGAACATTTCCGGCAGCCCGACCAGCGCGACCGCCCCGAGAATCGCCCCGACGACATTGCCGAGGCCGCCGAGGATCACCACGGTCAGCGCCAAAATGGATTGCTGCGTGTTGAAGGTCTCGTGGTTGATGTAGGAATAGAGATGCGCGGCGATGCCGCCGCTGATCCCGGCGGCAAAGCCACCGAAGATGAAGGCCAGCGATTTGTAGCGATTCAGGCTGAGCCCATAGGCGCGCGCGGCGATGTCGTCGTCGCGGATGGCGCGAAAGCTGCGGCCGAGATGCGAGCCGAGCAGGCGTCCCTGCAGCAGCGCCAGCACGACCATCACGATGAAGCTGAACCA
The DNA here is from genome assembly GCF_055807515.1 of Bradyrhizobium sp. Kon69. Lineage (NCBI taxonomy): Bacteria > Pseudomonadati > Pseudomonadota > Alphaproteobacteria > Hyphomicrobiales > Nitrobacteraceae > Bradyrhizobium > Bradyrhizobium sp. Kon69. Next base: position 14,135 of record NZ_JBVVOS010000044.1, read on the forward strand.
GTAGATCGAAATCGGGCTTACCAGCTCATAGCCGAAGAGCGACAGCGGCGGGATGCCGGAGATGCCGATCGGCCCGCGCGTGACGCTCTCCCAGTTCAGGATCACCAGCGAGACGATCTCGCCGATCGCGAGCGTCGCGATCGACACATAATGCCCGCGCAGCCGGAACGACGGCGAGATCAGCGCCGTGCCCAGCGCAGCACTCATCAGGCCGCCGCCGATGATGGCAAGGACGACCGGGACGGCGAAATTGAGCGACAGCAGCGCGGAGGTGTAGGCCCCGATCGCGAGCAGCGCGGCGTGTCCCAGCGAGACCTGACCGATCGTGCCTGCAACCAGGGTGAGGCTCAGCGCGAGCATGCCGAGCAGCCAGGCGTTGATCAGGGTCTGGAGCACGTAAAACGACACCGGCAACAGCGGCAGGATCGCGAAGACGGCGGCAGCGATCAGCAGAGCCCAGCGCGGAATGCGCACCGGGCGGCTCGGCGCGATGAAGGTGCCGGTGAGCGGCTCGGGCGGCGCCTGCCGGGCGCTGGCGAACAGACCGTTTGGCCGCAGCACGAGCACCACGACCAGCAGCAGGAACGCGAACAGATTGCGGTAGCTGGTGCCGAACACGGCGACGCCATAGCTCTCGACCAGTCCGAGCAGCAGGCTGCCGATCACCGCGCCCGGCACGTTGCCGGCGCCGCCGACGACTTCGGCGACGACGCCCTTGAGCGTCGCCTGCAGGCTCATCGCGGTGTCGATCTGGTTGTAGTACATGCCGACCAGCAGGCCGGAAACGCCGCCGAGCGCCGCCGCAATGCCGAACACGGCCTGATTGACGCGATTGACGTCGACGCCCATTTGCATTGCGGCGTCGCGATCCTGGGCCGTGGCGCGGATGGCCCAGCCAAGCTTGCTATAGCGCAGGAATACGAACAGCAGCAGCGCGCTGGTGATGCCGACGCCAGCGATCAAGAGATCGAGCGGTCCGATCGTGCCGCCGCCGATCTGGAAGCGGATATCCGGCAACTGGCTCGGCAGCGCGCGCGGATTGGGCGAGAAAGTCAGCATCACCAGTTGATCGAGCACGAAGCTGATGCCGATGGTCGCCAGCAGCGGTGCGATGCGCACCGAGTTCTGCAGCGGACGCAGCCCGAACCGTTCGATGATCAAGCCCACCAGCGCCGCCGCCACCGCGACCACGATGATGGTGAGCGGCAGCGGCGTATGCAGCTGCACCACCGCGACCCAGCCGATATAGGCGCCAACGAGATAGATCGAGCCTTGCGCAAAGTTGATCAGCCGGCTGACGCCGAAGATCAGCGCGAGCCCGACCGCAACGAGGGCGTAGACGTTACCGACGATCAGCCCGTTGATCGTGTAGTCGAGCCAGGAAGACACGCAGAAAATCCCCTCAGGTCGGCTTGCCGTCCCAGAGCGCGAACTGACCCTTGCGCACGACGAGCTCGGCGTTCATGGCGCCCTTGACGCGCCGGCTCTCGACGTCGAACGTCGCCTTGCCGAAGATCACGCTCGAGACGTCCTTCACTTTCGCAAAGGCGTCGCGGATCGCGCGTCGGTCAGCGCCGGCGATCTTGACGACGGCGGCCGCCATGTTCATCGCGTCATAGGCGTAGGCGTTGAACGCGTCGGGCTCTACCCCGTTGTATTTCTTCTTGAAGCCCGCGATGAATGTCTGCACCTCGGGGCGCGGGTCTTCCGGGAAGTAGCGCGTGCCGACATGGACGTCCTCGACGGCCTCGCCGCCGAGCTCCAGGAATTTCGGCGAGTAGACCGAGCTCGCGGCGCAGATCACCTGCTTCAGCCCGACCTGGCGCGCCTGGCGCGCGATCAGCGCACCGTCGGAATAATAGGAGATCAGGATCAGCCCGTCCGGATTGGCGTCGCGGACCCGCACCAGCGTGGAGCGGAAGTCGCGCTCCTCCGCGATGTAGCCTTCGGTGACGGCGATTTCGGCGCCGTGCTCCTTCGCGGCCTTGACGAAATAGTCGCGGCTGGTGCGGCCCCAATCGGTGTTGAGGTGCAGCACGGCGAGCTTCTTCAGGCCGAGACGCTTGACGGCATAGGAGGCCAGCAGCGGCTGCTCGTCGGCCTGGCTGACCGAGGTGCTCCACATGAAGTCGCCGCCCTTGGTGAAGTCGGGATGCGAATTGGTGAAGCCGAACTGCACCAGCCCGCCGCGCTGATAGATCGGCGAGGCCGCCATCGAGGCGGGACTCGAGAAGTCGCCGAGCTCCATGACAATCCTGGGATCGGAGACGAACTTCTGGGCAATCGCCACCGACTGGCGCGGGTCGCTCTGGCTGTCTTCGAAGCTGTAAGCGAGCTTGCGGCCGTTGATGCCGCCCGCTGCCTGGATCTCGTCGAGCGCGAGATCAAAGCCCTGCTTCCACTGCGTGCCATATTGCGCGTTCGGCCCGGTCAACGGACCGCTGACGCCCAGCAAAATCGGTTCGGACGATTGCGCAAGCGCGGCGCGCGAGAAGGCTGCTCCCGCCATCATGGCGGCAAGCGAGCCCTTGACCAGGGTACGACGATCGATGTTGCTCATGCACGGCTCCATCCACTCAATGTTAAAACAAGCAGCAATTTTTATGCCGGTGAGATTGCCTATTTCGAGGGCTCACCGAGCGACAGCATCAGCCGGTTCGCCCAGTTGAAGAACGACGCGCCGTTGATGACGTCGACGATCTCCGCATCGCCGAGACCGGCGCGGCGCAGCTCATCGATATTATCAGGACCGAACGCGATCGGCGTTGCAGCCAGCGCCACCGAAGCCTTAACGACCGCATTCCAGCGCTCGCCCAGATCGGCGCCAACGCCTTCGTCGAGCAGGCGCTGCACGTCGTCGCGGCGCTTGGAATAGGTGCTGGCGAAACGCGCATGCACGGAGGCGCAGTAAATGCAGCCGTTGTAGCGCGAGGTCGCAGCCGCCGCGAGTTCGCGCTCGGCGCGCGGCAGGCCGTCGGCGACGTTGTAGAAGATGTCCTTGTCGGTCTTGGTGCGGGCTTCCAGCACCTCGGGATCGCGCACCAGCAGGCGGAAATACTCGGACTTGGAACGGGAGCGATCGACGAGGCCGGCGAAATGCCGCTCGGTCAGCTCGGCCTCGGGCAGCGGATCGATCCAGGAGACCCAACCAAGCTCATCCTGGGTGAAGACGACGGGGGGGTTGACGGTGGCGCTCATGCTGCAGCCTCCTCTTATGCGTTCGCTGCGGCGAGCGTGCGCAGGCCGCTGACGACCCGCACCTGAAACGACAGGAACGCGACGAGTTGAGAAAAGGTGACGATGCCGGTGTTCGACCAGCCGGCGGCAAGCAACGCCTTCATGTCGGTGGACGCCGCATCGCGCGGCCGGAACACCAGAAGGTGCGCGTGCTCGAACGCCGCGACGAGCCGGGCGCCGAGAACGGACTTGCTCGCCGTGCTCACGCGATAAATAAGACCGGCTGTGTTCTCGACTGATAGCGGGCCCGAAGGAAAGGAGCCATAGGGACCCGAGGTCTTGCCCCGTGTGATCTCGACCTCGATAGCTTCAAGCAGAGCGGCCCCACCCGCACTCCCCGCAAGCTTCTCGCGATAGAAGGTCGCAACGGGGGACTCGCCGTGGAGCCCCGTCACGAAGAGCGCGACCGCCGCGCGCTCCACCAGCGAGACGTCGCCGGCGTCCATCGGCTCGAACAGCGAGAGATAGCTCTTCTGCGCGTTGTCGCGTGCCTGCAGGCGACGCGCGCGAATGGCGTCGAGGGCCGAACCCAGTTCGATCCCGGCGAGCGTGTCGATGATATCTTTCGTGCCCATCATTTAGCCTCGTGCAACGCGATTATGTTCATTCCGACTAACCCGCGAGCGCCACATCGGGCGCCGTCCGCGTCCAGCCGAGAGCCGGCGCGACTTTCTCCGCGACCAGCTCGATCGAGCGCAGGATATAAGGGTGCGGCGCATCGACCGAATGCGCCTGGAACACCAGATCGGTCACCCGCTCCAGCGTGGCGTCGGCGCGGAGCGAAGCGATGACGTCGTCGGCCGCGCCGACATGGGTGTCGAACGCCGCGATCATCTCCTCCAGCGTCTCGCCCGGCTTGGCGTGGCCGCCCTTGAGGAATTGCGGCAGCGCGCGCCGCAGCCCGATATCGGCAAGGCGCATCGCCTCGGCGCGGTCGTCGGCGACGAAGATTGTGCGCGAGGCCATGATGCGGGGTTCGCGTCCCGGCGGCAGCGCTTCGAGATAGGCATCGATCACCGGATTCTGAATCTCGGCCAGCGTTGCCTTCGGCGCCTCCTTGGGTCGAGGCTGGGTGCGCGACAGCAACAGGCCGTCGCCCGCCTTGCCGGCACGCGCGCCGCCCGCCACAGAGAACGTCGCCTGCCAGATCCTGTCGTCCAGTTGCGGCCGCTGCGGATAGAGCCTGTCGCCACCGTCGAGCGGCTTGCCCACCAGCGCGGAGCGGACGACCTCGAGATTGCGCGCAAAGATCTCGTTGCGCTGGGCGCTGTCGAGGCCGAAGGCGGCAAAGGCCGAGGGATTGCCGCCGGTGCCGACACCGAGCTCGAAGCGACCATTGCAGAGCAGGTCAAGCACTGCAGCATCCTCCGCCACCCTCACTGCATTCTCCAGCGGCAAGGTGACGATGCCGGTGCCGAGCCGAATGCGCGAGGTTTGGGCTGCGGCGTAACCGAGGAAAGTAAAGGGCGACGGCAAGCCGCCCTCGCGCTCGTGGAAATGGTGCTGCGCGATCCACGCGGAATCGAGGCCCGCCTTCTCGGCGCGCACGATCTGCTCGGCCGCGAAGCGATATCGGTCGGCGGGCGGGGCCTCGTCGAGGAGCCGCGTGAAAAACCCCAGGCGTTTCAGGTTTGCTAAGCGTTTCATACGACCCCTGTCGGACGAGGATGGGCCCCGATGATGTCGGTTGCCGCAGCTCCAGACAAGCGGGCATCGCGCAGGGCTCGTACGCAAGCCTGCCGCCGGGATCGCCCTGAGCTGAACTTTGGCTGGGCAGACTGCCTACCAGCTCGGCAGTACCGCGCCCTTGAACTTGGTCAGGACGAACTCCTTGACCTCCGCGGTGTGGTAGCTGTCCACCAGGATCTTGACCCAGGGCTTGTCCTTGTCGACCGTGCGAACGGCGATGAGATTGACGTAGGGACCCTTCGGGTCCTCGCGCAGGATCGGATCCTTGACGGGATCGAGGCCCGCCTGGGTTGCATAATTGGTGTTGATCGCGGCGGCGTCGACATCGTCGAGCGCGCGCGGCGCCTGCGCCGCGTCGACCTCGATGAACTTCAGCTTCTTGGAATTCTCGGCGATATCGAGCACCGTCGGCTTGAAGCCCGTGCCGTCCTTCAGCTTGATCGCGCCCTTGTCGCGCAGCAGCAGCAGCACGCGGCCGCCATTGGTCGGATCGTTCGGGATCGAGATCTTGCCGCCCTCGGGAATGTCGGCGAAGGACTTGTGCTTCTTGGAATAGACACCGATCGGGAAATTCACGGTCAGGCCGACGGCTTCGATCTTGTAGCCACGGTCCGCCTTCTGGTTGTCCAGATAAGGCTGATTCTGGAACGAATTGGCCTGGATCTCGCCGGCATCGAGCGCGGCGTTCGGCACGACGTAGTCGGAGAATTCGATGAGCTGGATGTCGAGACCCTGCTTGGCGGCGATCGGCTTCACGGCCTCGAAGATCTGGGCGTGCGGCCCCGGCGTCACGCCGATCTTGATGGTCTCGCCTGAAGCGGCGGCCGACCAGGCGGCGAGCGCGGTGGCAAGGATCAGGGGAAGGCGAAACGACATCTTGGTCTCCATGGCTTGGCAATGATTGGAACCGTATTCGCTTCTCCGCGGGGCGAAATCAATGAAATGGAAATCCATATTGGCCTGCTAGCGCGGACGACGCTTCTCCACTCGACCGCATGTGGGGAACGAATGCACCCGCGCAAGCGTGAGGCGCATCACGGCAAAACAGCACGGATCGTTGCCCCTAGCCCGATGGAGCGAAGCGCAATCCAGGGCGCAGCCTGCCGCGGGTGGACTTATCCTGGTTGCGGTCGGCTCCATCCGGGCTTCGGACCTCTCCCCGCACATTCGTCATTTCGCCGCAGGGTTTTCTCACCCTGTCGGCATTGCCGCCTCGCCCATGATGAAACATGATGGGCTTTGGCCGGTGACGACTTGTCTGTGAAGTGGGGATCATCCGATGAACGAGAACGAAATCCGCAAGTCCATCGCTGAGGTAAAGCAGGGCAAGCTGTCGCGACGCTCGTTCATGCAGACGATGGCTGCGATCGGGATCGCAGCGCCGGTCGCGAGCCAGATCCTGGTTTGGAACGACGTGGCGATGGCGGATGCCACGCTGCCCTACAAGCCGACCAAGGCCGGCGGCGGCGGCCCGCTCAAGATCCTGCTCTGGCAGGCGCCGACGCTGCTCAATCCGCATTTCGCGCTCGGCACCAAGGACCAGATCGCCTCGCGCGTCTTCTTCGAGCCCCTCGCCGGCTGGGACAAGGAGGGCAACCTCGTCCCCTGCCTCGCGGCCGAGGCTCCGTCCAAGCAGAACGGCGGCCTTTCGCCGGACGGCCTGAGCGTGACCTGGAAACTGAAACAGGGCGTGAGATGGCATGACGGCAAGCCCTTCACCGCCGACGACGTCGTTTTCACCTGGCAATACGCCTCGGATCTCGCCACGGCGGCGTACACCACAGGGTCCTACAAGGACATCACGGTCGAGAAGATCGACGACCACACCGTCAAGGTGCTCTTCAAGGCCCCGACCCCGTTCTGGGCCGACCCGTTCGTCGGTTCGGTCGGTCCGATCCTGCCGAAGCATCATTTCGGCGACTATGTCGGCGCGAAGTCGCGCGAAGCGCCGGGCAATCTGAAGCCGGTCGGCACCGGTCCCTACAAATTCGTCGAGTTCAAGCCCGGTGACTTGATCCGGGCCGAACGCAATCCCGACTATCACGTCAAGAACCAGCCGCATTTCGACACGCTGGAGATCAAGGGCGGTGGCGATGCGGTGTCCGCGGCGCGCGCCGTGCTGCAGACCGGTGAATACGACTTTGCCTGGAACATGCAGGTGGAGGAAGAGGTCCTCAAGCGCATGGAGGCCAGCGGCAAGGGCAAGCTCGACGTCACGCCTTCCGGCAACGTCGAGTTCATCATCCTCAACACGACTGACCCGTGGACCGAGGTGGACGGCGAGCGCTCCAGCCCCAAGACCAAGCACCCGACACTGTCCGATCCCGCCGTTCGCCGCGCGATGAACCTGCTGATCGACCGCGACTCGATCCAGAAGTTCATTTACGGGCGCGGCGGCATCGCCACCGCGAGCTTCGTCAACGCACCCAAACAGTTCAAGTCGCCAAAGCTGAAATACGAGTTCGACGTCGACAAGGCCAACAAGGTCCTGGATGAAGCCGGCTGGGCCAAGGGCGCGGACGGCCTCCGCGAGAAGGACGGCAAGAAGCTGAAATTCGTCTTCCAGACCTCGACCAATGCGCCGCGTCAGAAGACGCAGGCCATCATCAAGCAGGCCTGCCAGAAGGCCGGCATCGAGATCGAGATCAAGGCGGTCACGGCATCGGTGTTCTTCTCGTCCGACGTCGGCAATCCCGACACCTACTCGAAGTTCTATGCCGACATGGAGATGTACAACACCACGCAGCCGCAGCCCGACCCGGAGCGCTTCCTGAACCAGTGCGTCTCCTGGGAGATCTCCAACAAGGACAACAAATGGCTCGGCCGCAACGTCTCGCGCTGGTCCGATCCCGAGGCCGACAAGGCCTACAAGGCTGCGCAGAACGAGCTTGATCCGGTCAAGCGCGCCGCGCTTCTGATCAAGGTGGACGAGACTTTTTGCGAGGCAAACGTGTTCCTGCCGCTTCTTTCCCGCAACATCGTCAACGCAGGGGTCAACAACCTCATGGTCGACATGTCGGGATGGGACGTCACGACCTGGAATCTGGCGAGTTGGTACCGCAGCTGACGCCTGAGAGGCTGGACGCGCGATCTCCGCGTCGGCAGACCAGCTCAATCCCTGCCGGCAAATTGACGGTCGAGGTTTGACGCCGTGTCGGCGCTTCTCAGCCGTTTCATCAGCTCATCCCTCTCCTTGCCGTCGGGCAACGATTCGGCCTTTTCGCGGATGGTCCTGGTGAACTCCGCAAGCCGCTCTTGAAGCGTGGTGGTTTGCGGAACGCGACGCCGCCTGTGCACGATCGGGTCTCCATGTCATGGGCACCATGCGGTGCCTTTCCGGATGGCCAATGATAAGAGCGGGCTGAGCCATATCTATATCAAATGATATAGTTCAAGCCATTTGGTACCGACGCGCTTTGTTCACATGTGAACAGTCGGAGCCTTCACCTGTCCGGTCCGGAACGAAAAGGACGGCTGTTTCATTGACGCTGCGAGACAGCACGGACGCGCCATGGGCAAAATATTGATCAGCACCGCCGTCGTGAGCCTGGCACTCATCATTGCCTTTGCGGTCTATGTCATCACTCTGTGAATTGCAGACAGCAGAAGCCAATGATGTTGCGGCTCGGGCATCACCCGCGCGCGCAGCAATCCACCAGCAGGTCCCAGATCCGCTCCGCCTCGCCCGATGCGCGGGTCTCCAACCCCTTCTCCGGGGTGGACTGCGAATAGCCCGCCAACGGGGGCGCTTCGCGCGGCACAATCCATCTCTGGGAGATCGGATCGTACCATTTTCCGATAATCGTTTCAGTCACGCCGCTCGACTCACCGATATGATCCTGAGCGGAGCTACGGCTCACGGGCTTCGTCGAATCCCATTCACCGCGCCCCACCCATTTTACAAATCGGCTTCTTGCCGGATCGTTCCTGCCGCGGCTCAGCCTGGCCGCGCCGGATGCAGCGTACGGGGATGCCGCTCGTGCAGCAGCCGCGCGAGCTCTTCCCGCTCCGCAGGCCGTCCCTTCATGGCGGTCTCGAACAGCGCTTCCTGGATATCGCGCGGCATGTCGCCCCACACGTCCATCGCCGCCCGTCCGAGCAGGCTCGCAAGATGATCCGCACCATCGCTCATTCGGCTCTCCTGATCTGGTCACAGAAATGGAACAGCTGCGGCTGTGCGGCGTTCCAGTTCCATCATTGTGAAAGGAGACGTCGTTTATGGGATTCTTCACCAAGGACATCAAATCGATGGAAGACCTGCTGCTGCACGGGCTGCAGGACATCTATTACGCGGAACAGCAGATCCTGAAGTCGCTGCCGAAGATGATCGACAAGGCGACCAACAGGGACCTCGTCACCGGACTGAAAGCTCATCTGGAAGAGACCAACAAGCAGGTCGACAGGCTCGGCAAGGTGTTCGCGAAGCTCGGCAAGGAGCCCAGCGGAACACACTGTCCCGCCATCGACGGCATCATCAAGGAGGCCGACGAGACGGCGGGCGAGATCGAGGACAAGGCCGTGCTCGACGCCGCGATCGTGGCCAACGCACAGGCCGTCGAGCATTATGAAATGTGCCGCTACGGCACGCTGATCGCATGGGCGGAGGAGCTGGGGCACGACGACATCGTGCGCTTCCTCACGACGAACCTGAACGAAGAGAAGGCCGCCAACACCAAGCTGAACACGGTGGCACTTCGCAAGGGCGTCAATGCCAAGGCGTCCAGCGCCGCTTGATCGAGACGTACTGGGCGTGGTGGCCCTGCTCGCAGGGCTGCCACCTTCTCGTCGCACGTTCGGTCAGATGAACGGTTTCCCGCCGGTGACCGCCAGAGTCGCTCCCGATGTGTAGCTCGAGAGCGGATCGGCCAGCATGACATAGGCGGTCGCGAGCTCGGCCGGCTGGCCGGCCCGTTGCATCGGCACCTGCTTGCCGAAATTCTTCACGGTGTCCTCCGCCATCGTCGATGGAATCAGCGGCGTCCAGATCGGACCCGGGGCGACGGCATTGACCCGAATGCCCTTCGCCGCCAGCATCTGGGCGAGCCCACCGGTAAAATTCTGAATGGCGCCTTTGGTCGTGGCATAAGCCAGCAGGGTCGGATTCGGCATGTCGGAGTTTACCGACGCGGTGTTGATGATCGCCGCTCCCGGCCGCATGTGGGGCACCGCAGCTTTGGTGAGATAGAACATGGCGTGGATGTTGGTCTCGAACGTCCGCTGCCACTCCTCGTCGCTGATATCAGCGATCTCCTTGAACGTGTCCTGATGGGCCGCGTTGTTGACGAGGATGTCTATTGCGCCGAACGTCTCGACGGCGCGGGCGATGATCGCGCGGCAATGATCGGGATTGCGGATGTCGCCGGGGATCAGGACGACCTTGCGTCCCTCGCGCTCCACCAGCGCCTTGACCTCGGCGGCATCCTCGTCCTCGTTCAAATAGGCGATGACGATGTCAGCGCCTTCCCGGGCATAGGCGATCGCGACCGCGCGGCCGATGCCGCTGTCGCCTCCCGTGATGATAGCCTTCTTTCCGACCAAGCGGCCGGAGCCCTTGTAACTTTCTTCGCCGTGATCCGGTCGCGGATTCATCGCGCGGGTCGAACCGGGCATCGGTTGCTGTTGCGGAGGGTAAGGCGGCTTTGGATATTCGGTCATGGAGCGGCTCCAGGGATTTGCTCCGCTAACGGAAAGCTTTCGGAAGCGTTCCTCGCGTTCCATCACGCCTCTTGACCAAGCCTTACGATGATATCGTTCGGCAACAGGGCTGCGCCGTCGGCGGCGCCCAATCGCCATAGGCTCTCGCCCGCAACCAACGCCGGCATAGACAGTTCGCGGTCGGCGAAATTGGCAACAATCTGCAAGATGTGCCTCTCCTCCGTCCGCCAACGGGCATCCAGGCCGCCCTTACGCTGGTCCTCCCCCAGCAACTTGCAATGAGCCGACACGAAACCCCGTTTGATCAGCGGCACGATCCTCTCGCGCCGTATTTTCAGCAATTGGGTCGTCAGACCACGAAACCTGGCGCTGGCGGGAGAGCGGTCGATGCCGGTCCAGTCGAGCTTCGATGCTGCGAAGGTTTTTTCATCGCACGGATCCGGAATTCTGGCGCGCATGTCGGGCGTCGAGAATGCCTTGAAATGCGCAAACTCCTTGCGCCGCCCTTCCCGCGTCAGCTCGGCGGCTTCGCCGGCCCAGTCTGCGAAGAACAGGAATGGCGTCTCGGCCGCGGCTTCCTCACCCATAAACAACATCGGAATGTGCGGGTTCAAGAGAACCAGCGCCATGGCCTGATCCAGTTTCTCCGGACCGACCAGCGCGGAAAGCCGCTCCCCGAACGCGCGGTTGCCGATCTGGTCGTGGTTCTGGGCGAAGAAGATGGTGGCCTCGGGCGGCAGATGCGCGCTCGGCTCGCCGCGCGGTGTGTCATGCAGCGGAAAGATTTCGCCCTGGTAGGCAAAGCCCTCGGTGAGCGCTCGCGCGAGATGTTCGAGCGGCCTGTCTGCGAAGGCGCGATAATAGCCTTCGTCCTCGCCCGTCAACAGCACGTGGAGCGCGTTGTGAAAATCATCGCCCCATTGCGCGTCATAGAGCCTGGTTCGCCCTTGCGCCCGGTCGAGCAGGCGAGCCTGATTGGCCTCGTTCTCCAGCATCAGATGCACGCGCCGGCCGGGCAGCTGACTGCGAACCGTCTCGGCAAGCTCGACCAGGAAATGGCGATCGGAATCGTCCTTCAGCGCGTGAACGGCGTCGAGCCGCAAGCCGTCGAACCCGTAGTCGCGCAGCCACATGAGCGCGTTCTCGATCAGGAACTCGCGCACGAACGCGCCGTCGTGTCCCTCGAGGTTGACGGCAGGGCCCCAGCCGGTGCTATGGCGCGTGGTGAAGAAGCTTTCCGCATAGAGATGCAGATAGTTCAGCTGCGGCCCGAAATGGTTATAGACGACGTCGAGATAAACCATGATGTCGAGGGCATGCGCCGCGCGTAACAACCGCTTGAGGTCCTCCGGCCTGCCGTAGCGTGCATTCGGCGCATTCAGCAGCACGCCGTCATAGCCCCAATTGTGCCGGCCGGGGACGTCATTGAGCGGCATCAGCTCGATCGCGGTGATGCCGAGATCGCGCAGATAGGGCAGTTTCTTCTCGACGCCGGCATAGGTGCCTTCCTCGCTGAAGGTGCCGACATGCAGTTCGTAGATCACGGCCTCCGCCCAGGGGCGGCCGGGATAGAGCACCGAATCCCGGAACACCGTGGTGTCGATCACCTCGCTCGGCGCCCCGACGTCGTCGGGCTGGAAGAACGCGGCGGGGTCGGGAACGACGAGATCTTCGTTGATCCTGAACTGATAGCGCGTGCCGACATGCGCGGTGGGACTCAACGACTGGTACCAGCCATCCTCGTCGCGCTTCATCCGGAGTGGCGGCCGGCCGGCCTCGAGCAATTCGACCGATTGCGCCGTCGGCGCCCAGAGATTGAAGCAGACCCCGTGATCGAGGCATCGAGGACCGTGGTGTCGCGCTTGCCCGGCCATTCCCAATCTGTGACTCAAAACTGGCCGCCTTTGCGTGCATGGCTGGAAGTTACGACGCGCTTCGCGAGGCTCGATTTTACGATCGCTTAAGCATGCTCAGGACGTGAGAAGCCGAGATGCAGGCATTCGTTCCTCAGGCGAGCGCCGCACCCGGCGCACACGCTCTGTGTGCACTTTTGAACCGAGGACAAAAAAAGTCTGTTCGGTGGCGAAAGTTAGGAACGTTTGTTGCGGCGCGGAATTCAGGAATTGCGCTCCGTTGGGGAAGCGCAATTGGAATTCTAGAGATGGTTGGCAGAGGCCAGTGGTGTCCCTCGGGCCGGGCGGCGTGACGCATGCGGATCCTTTTCGCGACGCCCGAAGTATCAGACTTCATTCAAGTGGGTGGACTTGCCGCGGTCTCGGCGGCTCTCCCGCGCGCCTTGCGCGACTTTGCCGACGTTCGCGTCATCATCCCCGGCTACCCGGCTGTCCTGCGCGGATTACAAGACCTTACGACCGTCGGACGATGCCAACCTTTCGCGGCCCTTCCGGCCTTTGCCATCGATCTCGGGCATACCGCCGACGGCATGACCTATTACGTCGTCCGGTGCCCGGCGTTGTACGAACGCGACGGCACGCCCTATGCCGATGGCCGCGGAGCTGATTGGGGCGACAACAATGTCCGGTTCGCGACCTTCTCTTATGCCGCCGCGCAGGTTGCGAGAGGATTGGTCGACAAGGATTGGGCCGCTGATCTCGTCCATGCCAATGACTGGCAATGTGCACTGATCCCCGGCTATCTGGAATGGCACTACGCGCACATTCCAACTGTGTTCACGATCCACAATCTGGCCTATCAAGGCGTCTTCGACCGCAGCTCGCTCGCGCCGCTGGGGATTCCCGAGGCGAGCTTCCACATCGACGGCGTGGAATTCTACAATCGCCTGTCCTTCATCAAGGCCGGCCTGGTCTACGCGTCCCACCTGACGACCGTCAGTCAGACCTATGCCCGCGAGATCACCACGGCCGAGTTTGGCTGCGGTCTCGAAGGGCTGTTGCGGCAACGGGCCGATCGCAACCAGCTTTCCGGCATTCTAAACGGAATCGACGAGAGCTGGGATCCGCGCACCTGCTCCTCGCTGTTCCAGCCATTCGGCGCCGGTGACTGGGCCGAACGATCATTGAACGCCGACGATGTCAGGGAACAGTTCGGGCTGGCGGTCTCGAGAGGCCCCCTGTTCGCGCTCGTGGCGCGCCTGGTGCACCAGAAGGGCGTCGACCTCGTGATCGAGAGTGCGCAAGCGATCGTCGATGCGGGCGGCCAGATTGTCGTGACAGGAAAGGGCGAAACGCGGTTCGAGGAGGCGCTGCTGCAGGCGCAGGTGCGCGCGCCGCGCTCGATCGCCGTGAAGATCGGCTTCGACGACGCCGAGGCACGAAAGATCTTCGCCGGCAGCGACTTTACCCTGATGCCGTCGCGCTTCGAACCCTGCGGGCTGAGCCAGATGTACGCCCAGCGCTTCGGCTCGCTGCCAATCGGCCATCGCACCGGCGGTCTCGCCGAGACGATCGTGGACGGCGAGACGGGCTTCCTGTTCGACCGTGCGTCAGCCCCCGGCTTCCTTGGAAGCCTTTGCCGGGCCTTTTCCACCTTCGGCATGAAGGACCGACTCGATCACATGCGCCGCGCGGCCATGGCACAGGCCTTCAGTTGGACCCAGTCGGCCAAGTCCTACGCGGCGATCTACAAATCTTCGATCTAGACGGGCGACTGCAAGGCAAGCAGGGAACGGAATGACTTGGGGGACGGTTGCAACTCTACACAGGAGTTTTCGCCATGCGCCGCCCGAAGCCACAACCAATCCGTAACAAGCTCGACCTTGCCGACCGTACTCAGGTGCGCCTTGTCAGAAAGCGTCTCGGATTGTCCGACGCGGAGCTGACCAGCATCGTCGAGCGGACCGGCAACTCGATTGCGGCCATCAGCAAGGAGGCGGCGCTGCAAAGGGCAACCACGCTGCCAAAGCCGGACGATGTGCCTCCTGTCGCAGTCATCGCCTCTGCGGCGGTTGGCGAGCAGGCGACGCGGAAGTGACGGCTACTGCACAAAATTCTTGAAGGACTATTCGGGGGCAACAATGGATCAACCAGTACATTCATCAGACGACGCCCTGACGCGCGCGGCCTCGAGCCTGCGCCGCTCCCGCATCAGCGAGGGCAAGCCGTTTCCGCTTGGCGCCACCTGGGACGGGCTCGGCGTTAATTTCGCGCTGTTTTCGGCCCATGCCACAAAGGTCGAGCTCTGCCTGTTCGACGACGACGGTGAGACCGAACTGGAGCGGATCGAACTCCCGGAATATACCGACGAAGTCTGGCACGGCTATTTGCCCGCGGCGCGTCCCGGCACCGTCTACGGCTACCGGGTCCACGGCCCCTACGAACCCGACGCGGGACACCGCTTCAATCCCAACAAGCTCGTGCTCGATCCCTACGCCAAGCAACTGGTCGGCCGGCTGCGCTGGGGACCGGAGCTGTTCGGTTACCGGCTCGACCATGCCGACAAGGATCTCTCCTACGACGAACGCGACAGCGCGCCCTTGATGCAGAAATGCCGCGTCATCGACCCGGCCTTCACCTGGGGCGCCGCGCGCAAGCCGGAAGTTCCGTGGGAGCGGACGATCGTCTACGAGATGCACGTCAAGGGTTTTACCCAGCTGCATCCGCTGGTGCCCGACGCAGACCGCGGCACGTTCTCCGGCCTCGCGCATTCGGAGGTCCCGGCCTATCTGCGATCGCTCGGCATCACCAGTGCAGAATTGCTGCCCATCCATGCCTTCGTCGACGACAGCTATCTGGTCGAGAAAGGCCTGCGCAATTACTGGGGCTACAACTCCCTTGCCTTCTTCGCGCCGGAGCCGCGTTACCTCAAGACGCCGTTCGCGAACGAATTCAAAGCCATGGTTAACCAGTTCCACGCTCATGGCATCGAGGTCATCCTCGACGTCGTCTACAATCACACCGCGGAAGGAAACGAGCTCGGCCCGACCCTGTCGTTCAAGGGCATCGACAACGCCAGTTATTACCGCCTGCTGCCGGACCAGCAGCGCTACTACATCAACGACACCGGTACCGGGAATACGGTGAACCTGTCGCACCCGCGTGTGCTGCAACTGGTCGCGGATTCCCTGCGCTACTGGGCGACCGAGATGCGGGTCGACGGTTTCCGCTTCGACCTCGCCACCATCCTGGCACGGGAGCCCTACGGGTTCGACGAAGGCGGCGGCTTCCTCGATGCGTGCCGCCAGGACCCGGTGCTCTCCAGCGTCAAGCTGATCGCCGAGCCCTGGGACATCGGTCCGGGCGGATATCAGGTTGGTCAGTTTCCGCCGGGATGGGCGGAGTGGAACGACAAGTTCAGAGACACCGTGCGCGCTTTCTGGAAGGGCGACGAGGGTTCGATCGCGGACTTCGCCAAGCGCGTGTCTGGCTCCGGCGATCTCTTCAACAAGCGCGGCCGCCGGCCATGGGCCAGCGTCAACTTCGTCACCGCCCATGACGGTTTCAATCTCAATGACCTCGTCTCGTACAACGACAAGCACAACGAAGCCAATGGCGAGGACAATCGCGACGGCCACAGCAACAATCATTCCTGGAATTGCGGCGCCGAGGGACCGACGGACGATCCGGAGATCATTGCGCTGCGCGAGCGCCAGAAGCGCAATCTGCTGGCGACCATGCTGTTGTCTCACGGCACGCCCATGCTGCTTGCCGGCGACGAATTCGGACACACCCAGCACGGCAACAACAACGCGTACGCCCAGGACAACGAGACCACATGGCTCGACTGGATGGGCATCACCGCAAATGGCCGCAGCCTTCGCGAATTCACCCGCAAGCTGATCGCCACGCGCAAGGCATTTCCGATTCTCTACCGCAGCCGCTTTCTGGTCGGCTCCCACAACGAAGAGCTGGACGTCAAGGACGTGACGTGGCTCGCGCCGTCCGGGGAGGAAATGACGACGGAGCAGTGGCAGGACGGCAACGCCAAATGTTTCGCTTTGCTGCTCGACGGCCGCGCCCAGGAGACCGGGATCAAGCGCCGCGGTTCGGACGCAACCATGCTGCTGATCTACAATGCTCATCACGACGTCGTCAATTTCACCTTGCCCGCGGTCGCCGAGGGACGCAGCTGGATCGGGTTGATCGACACCAATCAACCGGAGGGGCAGATGCCCGCGTTCGAGTTCGGGCATGTTTATGCGATGACCGGGCGATCCCTCGTGGTGTTCGGTCTCGCGACCGAGAGCATCGCCACCCGCCGTCTGCGACAGGGCCTCGGCGCGCTGCTGGACGTCGTGGAGGCGCCACTGCCCGGATAGTTCGCCATGATAACGCGAGAAGACTTTTCGAGTTGATGACGACAGGGAACGCACGCAGGTCACCGGCGTTCGAGTAGATGGGGCATCAGTCGGAGAACACCGAGATGAAGTTCACAGGTGCCGTTATCCTCGCCGCTCTCGCGCTGCCTGGAGCAGCCTGGGCGCAGGCCAGCAAGCCTGACGTTTCGTCCGCGCCGAGCGCGCAGAATTCGGGTGCCGGGATTGCCGGACAGCCCGGCAACAAGAACGGTCCGGCCGCCAAGCCCGGTGAGACCGTCGGATCGAGCTCGACGAGCTCCACTGGCAACACCGCCGTGCAATCGCAGGATCCGGCGCATATTCAGGGCGCACCTGGCAACAAGAGCGGGCCGCCTGCCAAGCGTCCGGATCAACGCTGAACGGTCCCCCGCAATCCTACCCATCGAGTTCGAACGACCTGCGCCTGACATTATCGGCGCAGGTCGTTTCGCGAGGAACGAACGCTGAAGCCGCCCGTTCGAGACTCACCTTCTTTCCACTCCCTCCTGCACCCGAGAGTCCACCATGTATCATCACGTCAAGAAGCTGATGTTCACCGTTCGCGTCGACGAGCCGGATCCGCGCTTTGGCAACATGCTGCTGGAGCAGTTCGGCGGCGCCAATGGCGAGCTCGCCGCCGCGATGCAGTACTCGATCCAGGGGTTGAACTGCGAGGATCCCGATCGCAAGGACCTCCTGATGGACATCGGCACCGAAGAGCTCAGCCATCTGGAAGTCGTCGGCACGCTGGCGCGGATGCATCTCAAGCCGTCGAAGTTCGACCGCCAGGCGGCCGAAGCTGATCCCCTCATCGCCATCGCGGGCGGCGGCGGGGTCAATCTATTCAACTCGCAGGGAAATGCCTGGACCGCCGACTATCTGAAGATCACCGGCGAGCTCGACGTCGATTTGCGCAGCAACATCGCCGCAGAGGCGCGGGCCAAGATCGTCTACGAGCGGCTGATCAACTTCTGCGACGACGCCGGCAGCAAGGACGCGCTGCAGTTCCTGATGACCCGCGAGATCACGCACATGAAGGCGTTCGCGCTCGCGCTCGAGAGCATGGGCAAGCCGGCCTTCAGCATCGGCCGCATCGCCCCGACGCCCGGCCTCGTCGACCAGTTCTTCAATGATTCCACCGGCGCCGGCGATCATGGCGAGATCGACACGCGCGGCCCCTGGAACGAGGGCGGCGACTGGGTCTTCACGGAGTCGCCGGCGATCCAGGCGGGCGAACCGGGCCCGGCCTCGGCCATCGTCACCGAGAGCTCGCCCCCGGCGGACGAAGCGGGTCTCGGCGATCTGCTCATCAACGAGCTGCGCGATATCCTGCATGCCGAGAAGCAATTGACCAAGGCGCTGCCCAAGATGGCGGAGGCCGCCCGCTTCGACCAGTTGCGCGAGCTGTTCGAGCAGCATCTCGCGGAGACCGAAGCGCAGGTCGAGCGCATCAACGAATGCTTCGAAATGCTGGGCAAATCCGCCCGCGCCAAGCCCTGCAAGGGCATGATGGGCCTCGTCGAGGAGGGCCAGGAAATCATGGCCGAGGGCGAGGACAAGGAGGACGCGGCGGCCGACCTCGCCCTGATCGGCGCTGCGCAGCGCGTCGAGCATTACGAGATCGCGGGCTACACCACGGCGCGCAACCTCGCCCAGCAGCTTCGCCACAGTGCCATTGTCGCCCTGCTGTCGAAATCGCTGGCCGAGGAGGAGAACGCCGATCAGCTCCTCAACCAGGTGGCCCGCTCGCTGATGTCGGTGGCGAAAATGCCCGCGGCAGTCGAGCAGACCGAATGATCCCTAGCCGTCCAGCAGGTCGAGAAACTCCTCGACCCGGCGGAACGGATCCTCGTCGCGGCGGCCGACGTGAACAACGCGGTCGCCGTCGCGCTGCAGCGCTCCCGTCTGCGACTTTCCCCTGGATTTCCGCAGCCGCCCTGGCAGGAACGTCGCGGCGACGGCCTCGGGGCCGACATCGAGCCTGACGATGCCGCGCCGTTTGCAATCGATCCGGAGCCTGGCGGATGCGAAGAAGTCGCGGGCCTCCGGCGGCAGCCTGCCGAAACGACGCGAGATCTCCTCCTCCAGGTCTTCCAGATCGTCGTCGCTTCGGCACCTGGCAGCGCGGCCATAGATCTCGAGCCGGACCGCTTCCGATTGCACGTAGCCTTCAGGCAGCATGTCGGCCAGCGGCATGTTGAGATCGGGCACCCACAGATCGGCGCCGGTATCGCTGCCTCGCTCGGACGCCCGCTTCAGCAGATGACTGTAGAGCACGGGTCCGAACACCTGGACGTGGCCGGACTGCTGTTCCGAAAACAGATCGCCGGCGCCCCTGAGGTCGAGGTCGCGCTCGCTGATCGCAAAGCCGGCACCCGGCTTGCTGAACTCCTCCAGCACCGCCAGACGTTTCTCGGACTGCTCCGAGGTCGATTCCGTCAGCAGATGAGCAAACGCGCGCGTGCCGCCGCGTCCCACCCGTCCCCTGAGCTGATGCAGCTGCGCAAGCCCGAACTTTTCCGGCCAGCACACCACGATGGTGTTCGCGCGCGGGATATCGAGACCGCTTTCCACGATATTGGTCGCCAGCAGCACATCCGCCCCGCCGTCGACGAAACTCATCATGCGATCGTCGATCTCGTCCACGGGCAATCTGCCGTGAAGACAGACGATGCGCAGCTCCGGCGCCACCGATTGCACACGGGCCAGCATCGGCTCCAGATCCTGGATGCGCGGGCAGATCAGGAAGCTCTGACCATGCCGCCTGCGCTCGCGGAGCAGCGCGGCGGCAATGGCAGCGTCCGACAGCGGCGCGATCCTGGTCACGATGGGAAGGCGATGAACCGGCGGCGAGGCAATCACGCTAAGATCCCTGAAGCCGGCAAGTCCCGCCGCGAGCGTGCGCGGAATCGGCGTGGCGCTCATCCACAGCGAATGAGCCCCCTTGGCGAGCCCTGAAAGCTTCGCCTTCTCCGCCGCCCCGAAATGCTGCTCTTCGTCGATGATGACGAGGCCAAGATCGGCGAACTTCACGTCCTTTGCCGCAAGCGCCTGCGTGCCGACCACGACTTTCAGCGTGCCGCGCCGCAGCCCCTCCTTGGTCTCTCGCGTCTCCGGGCCTGAACTGGCTCGCGAGAGGCTTCCCACCTCGATGCCGAGGGGGCCGAACCGTTTGCGGAAGGTTTCGACATGCTGCCGCGCCAGCACGGTCGTCGGCGCCGCGATCGCCACCTGCTTGCCCGACAGCGCCACTGCGGCCGCCGCGCGTAGCGCGACCTCGGTCTTGCCGAAGCCGACGTCACCACAGATCACCCTGTCCATGGGATGGCCCGCCGCAAGATCGTCGAGGACGTCTTGAATCGCCTGGCCCTGGTCCACTGTCGTGAAATAGGGGAACCGTGCGACGAATTTTTCGTAAGCCGGCCCCGGCGGCACCAGTTTGGGTGCGCGACGGCGGAGGCGCTGGCTGATGTGTTTGGCGAGCGCCTTGGCGGCGACCTGGATTTCCGCTTCCGCCTCGGTGCGCCGCGCCCACCAGCTGCTGCCGTCCGCCTTGTCCAGCGTCAGCTTGCCGGGCTCGCCGGCATAAGGCCAGATCACCGCGAGATCGGACGGCGGTACGAGCACGGCATTGTCGCCCGTAAATTTGAGCCTGATCATCTCGCGTCGCGATCCCTTGCCCATGTCCAGGGTCTGCAAGCCGTCGAGCACGGCGAGCCCGCGTTGCAAATGGACAATGGCGGCGCCCTTTTCGGGCACGTCGGGATGATCGAACGCCGGGTTCCAGGCGCGCGCCATCGGCTGGGGATGATGGGCCCGGCTGCCGAGCACGTCGGACGCGGTCACGACGACAAGCGGCTTGCGGCCGGCGCCAATGAACCCCGCGTCGAAATCGGCCAGCAGCGCGCCTTCGCGGCTCCGTGCCTTCGTCACCTCGCTCCAATCGGCCAGGCGCTCCGCCTTGATGCCGCTCATGCGCTCGATCGCGCGAAGGTCATCCTCGACGGCGGCGACGAACAGCAGCCGCGATCCGCCGCGCTGCATGTCGGCGACAAAGGCGCGAAGCGCCTTGCGCGGCGAGGCCAGCTTCGAGAACTCCGGCGTCGAGATGAAGGCGGCCTTGCGCGGCAGCACGCTGATGCGCTTCTTCAACTGCTTCCAGTCCGCCTGCCCCAGATACTCGCGCTCCGCGTCCCTGCGGCCGGCGGCGTCCTCGATCGTGCCCAGCCAGCTCTCGGCGTGGGCCGATACCCCGGCATCCGCGATCCATCGCGCGCGGCTGCAATAATCCGGCAGTGTCGCCCGCTGTCCGCGCGTAGCTCCCAGCGCGATCCGCTCGGACATGGGATCGATGATCAATTCGGCGGTCTCGTAGACGACCTCGTGCTCGATCGGATCGACCGCGACGATCTTGCGGATCGTGTCTCCGGAATGCTCGATCCGGAAGGGAGCGAGCGCGCCGGCGGGAAACACTTCGAACGTCTTGCCGTGGAACAGGACGCCGCCCGGATATTCCGCCTCTTCGTCGAGATCGTAGCCGAGAGCTTCCAACCGCGTCTCCAGCTCGGGCCCGGAATAGGGTGCGCCCACTTTCAGCGTGAGGCTCGACCGCGACCAGCTCGCCGGCAGCGGCAGCCGTTCCATGATCGCTTCCGCGGTCGACACCAGGAAGACGGGCTTCTTTGCCTTGGCGAGACGCCGCAGCACCGAGCTGCGCCGACCCGCGATCTCGCGGGATGGCTCGAGGCCGTCGAAGGGCAGCGTATTCAGCCGCGGAAACACCAGCACGTCGACCGAGGGATCGAGGGCGTGGATCACGCCGCCCAGCCGCTCCGCCCTGCTCTCGTCATCGCAGAGGAAGACGAGGCCGTCGCGGCCGGACTTCTCCCAGTGATCGAGCAGATGCAGCGCCAGCATGCCGAGCGGCGACGAGGAGGCGACCGCGGAGCGCGAGGCGCTCTTGTCCGGGCGCTTGCTTGTCGAGCTGGTACTTTTCGAAGTCTTGCTTTTCGCGCTGTTGCTTATCGAGCCTTTGCTTTTCGAGCTCTTGCTTTTTGTGTTTATCGCGCCGGTCGTGGCCCGGGCTTTCCTGGTGGGCGCCAATGTGTATCCAACTTTGTTTCGCAAATGGAGACGAGCGACGACGAGCCCTCCCGTCGAGCTCCGTCGATAACGCGCCTCGGGCCTGAGCGCCCAATGACGTCATTACAATCTTGCAATTGCGTTGAAAAGCAAAGACAGAAGGCGAAGGCAAGCGGGGCGGAAGGCTGCCGGGCAGAAAGCTATTGCAGAACCTTCGGCAGCACCACGACCACGTCGACGCTCTGCGCGAGGATGTGCGTTGCGACCACAGCGAGCTGGTGCGAGAATTCGTCCTCGATCTCGGCTGCGCAGTCTTCGTCGCTGGCAATGGCAAACAGCAGATTGCCGTCGATTTCGTCGAACCGGATGCCGGCGAACAGGCGATCGAAAATCTCGGCGCCCGCGATGTACGCGATTCGCGCCTGGATGGCCTGGTCCTCGACGAGCGACAACTTCCTCATGGACGCAACATATGGCCGCACCATCCGAATGCAAGAGCAGGAGAGCGCTGGCGCGGCGTGCCTTGCGAACTATATTGGTGGCATCGTCCCGCCTGACCGCGTTTGCCCTTGAGGAAATCCTTGATTCTGTTCCTGCTGCTGATCTTCCTGCCGATCGGCGTGTCGGCCGGCCGCTATTATTTGCGCGGCGACGGCCGCGGCAATTGGCAGACGGCGGATCGCTCCAGCGCCGGCCTGCTGCCGCCCGCATCCGCCAATCCCGACGCGCTGATCCGCGTGTTCGCCGCGCGCACCGTGCGCTGGCGGAGTATTTTTGCCGTTCACACCTGGATCGTTGTGAAGGAGAAGGGCGCCGCCACCTACAGCCGATACGACTACACGGCCTGGGGCGACCCGATTCGTAGCAACGGCTTTGCCCCCGACGGCCGCTGGTTCGGCGCCCTTCCGGAAACCGTCGTCGCCGTCGACGGCGCGCGGGCCGAAGCGCTGATTCCCAAGATCCGTTCCGTCGTCGAGAATTACAAGTTCCGTGCCTATGGCGACTACAGCGCCTGGCCGGGACCGAATTCCAACACCTTCGTGCAGGCGGCGCTGGACGCCGTTCCCGAGCTGCGCGCCGTGCTGCCGCCGACCGCCATCGGCAAGGACTTTCCCTATAGCGGACGCTGGGCCGGCATCACGGCGTCCGGCACCGGGCTCTACGCCTCGCTGTCGGGCTATCTCGGCATGACCATCGGCTGGGTCGAAGGGGTCGAGATCAATTTCCTCGGCGCGGTGCTCGGCCTCGACATCCGCCGTCCCGCGCTGAAGCTTCCAGGCATCGGCCGCCTGGGTGTCGCGGCCGGCGCGTAGGCAGGCCGGGTGCCAGCTGGCACCCGCGGTCGGTTGCCACACGTCGTCCTTCCAATGTGTGCTTCAGGTCACAGCAGAATCGAGCGCGTTGGCCTAGAATGATCTTGCATGGCCGCAAACAAGGTAACGGCGGTACGCACGAGGCTGGAGAGGCGACCAACAGCTACGGACTTTTGAAGCCGCCAGGGTGAAGAACTCGGCGGTTTTTTCTTTGTGTATCGTTTCGTCCTATCGCTTCGCTTTCTATCGTTTGTCTGAGGGATCCGAGAGCTTCCGCTGTTCGCGTTCTTGTTCGATCTGCCGTTCCGCTTCGACCCAGAACTCCACATCCCGATCGGCCGGGCGACCGGCCTGCTCCCAGAGTTCGTAAGCGCGCGCTCGCACCTTGCCGCGCCCCATCATGCGAAGCAGCTTCTGCTTCAGCTCCTCGGCAAAGTTCCTGAATCGTTGGACGGTGGTTTCGTCTTTGACGAGCGCAGCCGCTCGCGTTGCGAGTTCGATCTGGTGCTCTATCTTTTGCCGCTCGTCCACCGCAAACCCCGCCGTAGCCACGGGCCTGCGTCGCAGCCCGTGCTGCTCACAACCTCAATTCCTGCTGGAAGGCTCTGTTCCGCCTTCAATGCCAGGTCCTTCAATGCCAGAGTCCTTCAATGCCACGTCGTGTCCGCTTCGACGATCACTGCCCTTGTTTCGGGATCTTCCGTCGCGTTGCAGGTGCAGGGCATGCCCTCACCGCAGCGGCAGCCGCCCAATTCGTCGCTCCAGGCGCGGAGCCGATGGTTTTCGCAGACCCATCCCAGACCATGGCAGAATGGGCATCCCTTGTTGGTCACAGCGTATCCGGCGTCCGCATGGGGTTCGACTTGTCCTCGTTGCGCAACTCCTGCTCGGCCGCGTGCCAGAACTCTTCCTCGCGGCCTTCCGGCTTGCCAGCTCGCTCCCAAAGCCAGTGCGCACGTTCTCTGATGTCGTGATCGGTCGGCTCGGGCATTGCATCTCCTGCGAAGAGACACGGCCCCACCCTGGGGGGTATGGGGGCTTGGAGGCGGGGCCGTGCAGGCCAGCAAATCGGCGGCGACGCTGGCCCGCTGAGTCAAGCCTCGATGGTGCGCAAGAGTTCCTAGTTCGGAGCGACGGACGACCCTGCTTTCAGTTATCTTCTTCCTGAGCTGAAGCGCCGGCGGCATGCATCGCCGCGCACCATCCAAATACCATCGCAGGCCCGATCATCGTGCCCGGGCCCGGATAAGTGCCTCGAAAGATCGAGGATGAATCGGTGCCGACGGCGTAGAGTCCGGGTATGGCCATCCCACGGCTAGACAGGACCCGGGCGGTTGAATCCGTGCACAAGCCGGCACTGCTGGCGAGATCCGTCGGCCATACTGCGACGGCATAGTATGGCCCAGGACCGATCCGGTGCAGGCACGGGTTTGGCACGTTCCGGGGATCACCATTGAACCGGTTCAACTCGCTTGAACCGCGGCCGAACTCTTCGTCCACACCGCTCTCGGCATAGCGATTGTATCGCTCAATAGTTTGAGCAAGCTCGCGGCCATCGACGCCGATGTTTTCGGCTAGTGCTTCAATCGTTTCGCCTGCCAGCAAATATTCAGCCTTCAGAAATTTGTCCAGATCCCTCGTCCCGGGATGAACGAGGCCAATGCCATAGTCGCCGATAAAGGCGCGGTCGCAAATCAGGAAAGCCGGCGTAGCTAATACGGAAGGCGAGTCCGATCGCAACATCGCTTCCACGAAGTCGTGATAGGAATCGGCTTCATTCACGAAACGGCGGCCCCACTTGTTCACCGCAAGCAGTCCTGGCTTGGCACGATCCAGCATAATGTGCGGGAATACCGAGACATAACCGTCCGCCTGCGTCATGACCGAGCTCGGCATCCACAAGGCGGGGCTATCGAAATCGCGCTCGATCACCGCGTCGACGCGTTCGGCCGCGAGCAGGCCGTCCC
Organism: Bradyrhizobium sp. Kon69; assembly: GCF_055807515.1. Classification (NCBI taxonomy): domain Bacteria; kingdom Pseudomonadati; phylum Pseudomonadota; class Alphaproteobacteria; order Hyphomicrobiales; family Nitrobacteraceae; genus Bradyrhizobium; species Bradyrhizobium sp. Kon69. Next base: position 39,331 of record NZ_JBVVOS010000044.1, read on the forward strand.
CGGTATTGCACGATGGCGCGAGTGAAAATCGGTGCGCGGCCTCGGGGAAAAACCTTTCGCGAAGTTCGCGGCTCCAGCCGATGCCTCCCGTTGCCAGCACCACGCCTCTGCGGGCGCGTACTGCCAACGGTCTTGAGGACGATGACAAAACGGCCCCGACGACTGCGTCGCCGCTCCGGATGAGCTCGCTGAGCTCAGTCTCATATCGCAGATCCACGCCGGAATGACGGAGGCTGTCAAACAGCCTCGCGACGAGAGCATTGCCCATGATCAGACGCGTTCCGCGATTGTAGCGAAGTCGATCGAGCAAATGCCGACCGAGAAGACCGACGACATGCCTAAAGTTCGTCCAGTTGCGGAATGGCGCCAGCAACGCCGGAATGTCCATCTTCCCGACCATCATGCCGCCGAGGACCATGAACTCTCGCCGCGGGGGCCTGATACGCTCGAAGTCCTTGCCAAGTTTGCGGCCGTCGAACGGAACCGCGCCGAGAGCACGACCACCGATCGCTGCTCCAGGAAGATTCTTGTAGTCGGGATGTACCGGCGGCGCCGCAAACCGTACGCTCGTCCTCTGCTCGAGATAATCGAGCATGATTGGACCCGTCTGGAGGAACGCATCCACACGCGCGTCCGCGGCGTGTTCGCCTAGCAATGCTTCAAGATAGACACGCGCCGCCTCGGTCGAGTCTGGTCTTCCTGCAAGCAGTCCCTGCCGATTGCCCGGAATCCAGATGGTGCCGGCGGAGGTCGCAGTCGTACCGCCGACTTTGTCCGACTTCTCGCAAAGGATCACGTCGAGCCCCTCGAGGGCAGCCACCAGCGATGTCGTCATGCCGGCGGCACCCGCCCCGACGACCAGGAGATCGGTCTCGACGTCCCAGGAGCGATCGGCCTGCGGCATCCCGAACTACCCTTCCCTCCCGAATTCTCACCTCTGGCTGCGCGCCCGCTCCACGACGGCTCTGCCCGCCAGCAACGCCCGGCGTGCTCGCGACGCGGCGTCGACGCTCTTTGCTAGTTGAACGGTCGGAACCTCGATGCTGATGGTCAGGTCATGCGGCATCGCGCTTGCAAGCCCCATCAAGTCTATTCCGCCCTCGCCCGGAAACATCCGCTCCTCGCGAGCGGCATGGATGAGCTGCCCAGTGGTCGGTGGGCGTTCGGCGGGGCCATCGCATAATTGCCAGTAGTGAAAGCGGTGCGCCGGGATAGCGCGGAGGTCCGCAAGCGAACTTTGCGACCGATCGAAATGCAGTGCATCGACCAGAATGCCGGCACCGGGATGATCGACGTCGCCGACGATCCGCATTGCGGTCTTCAGGTCCGGAACGCTGGTCCAGGGCATGAATTCGAGATCGGAGGTCAGGCCGTAGCTTGCTGCCGCTTCACAAAATTGCTGGTAGCGATCCGAAAACCGCGCCAGATCCGGATCGTAGGCCGCGACGAGGATGTGTTTGGCGCCGAGGCGCGCGCCCACCTCGAAGAAGGGCGTGAACGAGGCCATCTCGGTTTCCGGTCTGAACGCAACGACCTCGAGATCGGCGACAGTCACCCCCGTCAACTCCAACCGCCGGAGCGTCTCCCGCAGGAGCGGCGCATCGTCCATCAGGCGATAGGCAACACCGCCAGGCGTGGCGGGCAACAGTCTGAGCCCGACTTTTTCGTAGCCGCAATGCGCGGCCAATTCGATCATCTCGGGCGGCGCAAGCTCGAGCACGGTCAAGGCGGCGAGCGAGAACGTTGCCATCAACCGAAATCCGCGATACGGGCGTCGAGCGCAAACATGCTTTGATAAACTTCCGGCTCGCTCGCCCCGGCCATGACGTCGGGCGCAAGCTCGCTTGCCCGCTGCAAGGCAGCCTGCAACGAGGCGACGTCGAGCGCCTCGATCAGCAAAAGCCCCGCGAAGAAGCCCTCGTTCTTCCGCATGCCCTTCTCGGTCGTCCGCACCGACGTCCGCGCCTCGTCGGTCGCGCCGATCTGTACGGCGGCAATCCCGTCGCACGCAACGAGCGCCTGAGCCAGACCCTGGGGATCCTTCGGCAGCGTTTCGATCCGGAGCGCCACGATCGATGCGCCCTCGCCCCGCCCTGCCCGCGCGATCATGGCACCGCCGCCCCGCATGAAATTGCCGAGCTTCGGCATGATGCGCTGGGACCACGGCGTCGGTGCGTTGAGGCGCGCCAGATAGGCCTCGCCGTCGAGGACCTCTGGTGTTTCCAACTCATACAGAATGAAGAAGCGATCGGTGTCGTCCCTTGCCGCGCGGAAGACACGCGATGCCAGGAAGCCCTTCGTCGTCACGCGCTCGGTCGTGTGCTCACGCGTCAGCCAGTGCCGATAGTCGGTCAGGTCGTGAGCCTCGACGTCGCTCCAGATGGCCAGAAATCCCGTGCCGCGCATCCCGCCCTCCATGCCTACGCCTTGCCGCGGGCCGCAAGCCCGTGCAGAGCCGGTGCGATGGTCTCAGGCAATTGCCCCAACCGTTGGACGACCGCGAGCATCGCGGCGAGATAGCCATATGGACCGAGACCGCAAATGACCGCCGTGCAGGCACTCGACGTGATCGAGTGGCGGTGCAGCTCGTCCCGCGCGTGGATGTTCGAGATGTGCACCTCGATCTTCACGCCCTCGAAAATCTTCAGCGCATCGATCAGCGCGATCGAGGTGAACGAATAGGCTGCGGGATTCATGATGATGGCATCCGCGTTGCCATGGGCGGACTGGATCAGGCTGACGAGCTCGCCCTCCATGTTCGTTTGATGGAACGACATCGAAACCCCGAGCTGATCGGCCAGCGACTTACAGCTCGCCTCGATCTCATCGAGCGTCGTCGAGCCGTAGATGTGGGGCTCGCGGATGCCGAGGAAATTGAGATTGGGTCCGTTGAGGATCATGATCCTTGCGGCCATTTCGCTTGTCCTTCTTTTGTTGCCGACGCGTCTAGCCGGCAAACCATTTGGCAGGGATCGTCACCAATCCCGGGAATAGCACCATCGCGAACAGGACGATCAATTGTGCAATCAGGAAGGGCCAGACGCCCTTGATGATGTCCTCCATGCTGATCCTGGAGACGCCGCAAACCACATTCAGCACGATACCGACCGGCGGCGTGATGAGGCCGATCGCATTGTTGATGATGAAGAGGACGCCGAAGTAGACGGGATCGATCCCCGCCGCCTTGACGATCGGCATCAGGATCGGCGTGAGGATGAGGATGGTCGGCGTCATGTCGAGGGCCGTTCCCACGATCACCACCACGACCATGATCGCCAGCATCAGGAGCGTGTTGTTGCCCATGAACGGCTTCAGCAGGGTGACGATCTGTGTCGAAATCTCGGACACGGTGATCAGCCAGGACGACACCAGCGCCGCTGCCACGAGAAACATCACGATGCTCGTCGTCAGCGCCGAGGAGACGAACACCTCGTAAAGCTGCGACGGCTTCAATTCCCGATAAATGCAGATCGCGACGAACAGCGAATAGACGGCGACGACCACTGCGGCTTCCGTCGGCGTGAAGATGCCAAAGCGCAGGCCGACGATGATAATAACCGGCAGCATCAACGCCCAGAAGCCGTCGACCACCGCTTTCACCATTTCCGCGAGCGATGCTCTTGGCGGGGGCGTCAGGTTCTCCCGGCGCACCACCCACCACCAGGCCAGGCAGAGCCCTGCCCCGAGCAACATCCCCGGGACGATCCCGGCCAGAAACAGTTTTGAGATCGACACGCCCGCGGCGACACCGAAGATAACGAACCCGATGCTGGGCGGAATCACGGGCGCGATGATGCCGCCGGCCGCCACCAGACCCGCCGCATAGGATTTCTTGTGGCCCGCCGCCACCATCATCGGCACCAGCAGGGCGGCCAGCGCCGCGGCATCGGCTGCCGCGGAGCCCGAGAGCGACGCAAGGATGCAGGATGCGAGGATCGTGACGTAACCGAGTCCGCCGCGAAAATGTCCGACTGCGACGAGCGCAACGTTGACGATTCGCTTGGCCAGTCCGCCCTTGTTCATGACCTCGCCGGCGAGCATGAAGAAGGGAATGGCCATCAGCGGAAAGCTGTCCGCGCCGTTGATGACGTTCTGCGCCACGATCTGGGCGTCGAACATGTCGATCGTGCTCATCAAGGCCACGCCGCAGACGATCAGCGCAAAGGCGATCGGCATGCCCAGCGCCATGGCGCCGAGCAGCGAGAACGTGAAGACGGCAATCGTCATGGCGTGATCCCGGTGATTTTCAGGATTGGAGCGCCGGGCGGTACGATACGGGGAGACAGCATCAGTGCTCCTCCGATTCCCTGACGGCGACCATGTCGGCTTCGCTGGCCTGTCCGGAAATGACACGGAACAGGTCGTAGAGAAGGATCACTCCGGCCGAAACGCCGAAGATCACGCCGACGCCATAGAAGATGCCGAGCGATAGCCCCGTCGCCGGCGCGCGGTCGTCGAGATTGATGATCGTCTGACGCCAACTTCCCGAGAGCAGAAGCCAGTCGGCGAACAGCATCAGGACGTAGCTGACGATGAAGCAGATGCGTTTGCCGTAAGCCGGCAGCATCCGCACAAGGCTATCGACGCCGAGATGGGCGTGCTCACGCATTGCCACGACCGCGCCGAGGAAAGTCAGCCAGACCAGGAGCCAGCGCGACAGCTCCTCGGAAATCGCGATTCCCGAGTTGAAGCCGTAGCGCAGCACCACGTTGCCGAACACCAGCACCACCATCACCGCAAGAAATGCGGCAATGATGCCCTTCAGCAGGGTGCAATAGAGGTCGAGAATTCGTGCCATGCGGGCCGTCCAGGCAAGGTCAGTTCAAGAGCCGGCCGACCGGTCGGCTCCTACTTATGCATGCTGACGAGGTCGACTATTTCACGTCCTTGCGGATGCGATCGAGCTCGTCGTTGAACAGCTTGACCGCCTCCGGCTTGAGATTGGCGGCAATCTTGTCGACCACCGGCTGCGCCGTCTTGCGCATGCGATCGAGCTCTTCCGGCGCGACGGTGTTGTACTGCATGCCTTTCGCCTGCAGTTCCGACAGGGCCTTTTCGGTCTGAAGGCGCGTCTGCTCCTTTTGATAGCCTCGGCTCTCCTCGTACGCCTCGCGCATCAGGCGCTGCTCGGTCGGCGACAACTTGTCCCAGAACGCCTTGCTCACCAGGATGATGTTCAGGGTGAAGGTGTGATTGGTGGCGGAGACGTATTTTTGCACTTCGTAGAACTTGTTGGAGAGAATGACCGTGAAGGGGTTCTCCTCGCCGTCGACGGTGCGGGTCTCCAGCGCCGAGTAGAGTTCGCCGAAGGCCATCGGAACGGGATTGGCCTTGAAGGACCCGAAGGTCTCAAGGTAGACCGGATTCGGAATCACGCGAAGCTTGAGGCCGTTGAAATCCTCGACCTTGGTGATCGGCCGCGTGCTGTTGGTGACGTTGCGGAAGCCGAGGCCCCAATAGCCCAGACCGATCAGCCCCTTCGGCGGCAACGTATCGAGCATTGACGTGCCGAATTTGCCGGTCCCGAGCGCGTCGGCCTGCTCGATGGTCTTCACGATGAATGGAAAGTCGATGAGGCCGAACTCCGGCACGACGGTTGCGAGCGACGTCGTCGAGGCCGACAGCATTTCCTGCGTGCCGCCACGCAGTGCGGATTGCTGCTGCAGCTCGTTGCCGAGCTGCGAGGCCGCGAACTCGCGAACCTTCATCTTGCCCCCGCTCTTCGCCAGCAGGATCTCGGCAAATTTCTGCACCCCCGCGCTGACGGGGTGATCGGTGTTGTTCAGGTGTCCCCACCTGATCGTGCGCTCCTGAATGTCCTCAGCGGATGCGCCGACCGTCAGCGCCACGCAAATCGCCGTCGCAGACAGCGCCCGTACCAGCAAGCTCATCGTTTCCTCCCTGTTCGAACGGGCGCGAACGGCGGCTTAAGCCATCATTTTTCGTACCCTCGGTCTATTTAGACATCACACATGTATTCCATGTCAAATGACGATATCCATTTCATATGACGATTTACTGTGCGTCGGACGTTCGAAATCTGCTATAGTGCTGGCAACATTGATGGTTCGGCCGCCTCCGAGGTGGCGGACCATCGGGACAGGCGGGATCAGAAGGCATGACGTCACTCGAGGAACGGCCCCTGTCGGCGGGCGACAGCGGCTATCAGCGCATCCGGGCCGACATCATTTTCGGAGTGCTCACGCCATCCGGACGCCTCAAGCTTGATGCCATGAAGGAAGATTACGGCCTCAGCGTCAGCACGCTGCGCGAGATTCTCAATCGTCTGACCTCCGAGGGATTCGTGGTTGCCGAGGGCCAGCGCGGCTTCGAGGTGGCGCCGATCTCCATCCAGAACCTGCGTGAGCTCGCCGGTCTGCGCATCCTGCTGGAGCATCATGCGATGGCCGAGTCGTTCCGCGCCGGCGACGTCGAGTGGGAAGGCCGCGTGGTGTCGGCGCATCACAAGCTGGCGGCGACCGAACGCACCGTGCTCAAGGAGGGTGACGATCCCGAGCTGCGCAAACGCTACGACGGCGAATTCCACCAGGCGCTGATCTCGAGCTGCGGTTCGCGCGAGCTGATGCAGACCCACGCGGTGGTATTCGACAAATATTTCCGCTATGCGCTGCGCTACCGCGGCGCAGCGACGATCAATCAGCACAAGGCGCTGCTGGACTGTGCCCTCAAGCGCGACATCAAGAGTGCCAAAGCCGTCCTCACCGACCACATCAACGGCTGCGTCGCGCACGCCCTCGCCTCCTGGAACGAGGATTAATTGCCCACCGGCCTGACGTCTTTCGACGGCAGCTCGTGGTTGGAATCGGATCGGGATGACCACCGACATGATCCCCGCGCATCGGGTCGAGACCGCGGTCGCCGCCGGCGATATCCTCGGCGAGACGCCGTTGTGGTGCGACCGCTCCCGCAGACTGTGGTGGGTCGACATCGACCGGCGGCTGCATCAATCGTTCGATCCGGCGACAGGCGCTCATCAGATTGTTCCCTACGCATGCAACTTCCTCGGCAGTCAGGCTCTGACGGCGGATGGCTCCCACCTGCTCGCGCAGGATCTGGGACTTTATCGCCGCGCGTCCGATGACGGTCCTCCAGCTCAGCTCTGCGAGGTCGAAAGCGGCCCCGACAACCGCCTGAACGACGGGCGCGTTGACGCGCGAGGCCGGCTATGGATCGGCACCATGGACAACCAGCTGCATCGACCGAACGGAGCGCTGTATCGTGTGGACCCGGACGGCCGGACGGCGCGCGTGTTCGGCGATGTCATCGTGACGAACGGCATCGCGTTCTCACCCGACAATCGCACGCTCTATTTCACCGATACGAGGCGATACCGCACCTGGCAGTTCGACTTCGATCTCGATGACGGCGTGATCCGCAACAGACGGCTGTTCGCGGATTACAGCACCTCCGGGGAGAGGCCGGACGGCGCGTGTATCGACGTCGCGGGCGGACTGTGGACCGCCTTCTTCTCCGGCGGCCGGGTGGTGCGCTATCGGCCGGACGGCCGGATCGATACCGTCATTCCGGTGCCGGCGACCAATCCGACCTGCGTCTGCTTCGGCGGAGCCGACCTGAAGACGCTGTTCGTGACGACGGCGAGGAAGTTTCTGGATCGCGAGCAATTGAGCCGCGAACCCCAGGCGGGCCATGTTCTGGCCATCGATGGCATCGCACAGGGACTTCCGGAACACCGCTTCGGCAATTCATCCTGAACCTTTGCACGGGCCATCGTGAACCGGCTTCGCTACCATTTCTCGCCGAAGGGACGAATCTCCAGCTCGAAGGTCCAGGCACTTTTGGGTTGCTGATAGAGCATCCAGTAGGATTCGGCGACCGACGACGGCGGCATCAGGAGGTCGGGATCATCCAGCGCGTTCGGACCGAGCGCCTCGATCCGCCGTTGCCGGACCCATTCCGTGTCGACGCCGGAATCGATGATCAGATGCGCCACGTGAATGTTCTTCGGGCCCAATTCGCGCGCCGCGGCTTGCGCGACCGCCCGCAGGCCGAACTTGGCGCTGGCGAACGCCGCATAGCCGCTTCCGCCGCGCAGGCTCGCCGTCGCACCGGTGAAGAAGATGTTGCCCTGGCCGCGGGGCAGCATCAGGCGCGCGGCCTCGCGGCCGGCGAGGAAGCCGGAATAGCAAGCCATTTCCCAGACCTTGCGGAACACCCGTTCGGTCGTGTCGAGAATCGGAAAGTTGACGTTGGCGCCGACGTTGAAGATGCAAACCTCGAGCGGCGCGTGCTTGTCGGCGTCGCCGAGAAACGAGATGATCTGGTCTTCCTTGCGCGCATCGAGCGCGCGGGCGTGAATTTCGCCGCCGGCCTGCTCGATCTCCTTGACGAGCGGTTCGAGCTTGGCGCCGTCGCGGCGTCCCGCGAACACCGTGAAGCCCTCGGAGGCGAACTTCTTTGCAATCTCGCTGCCGATAAAATCACCGGCGCCGATCACGGCCACGGTCGCGTTTCTCTTTTGCAAGGGCTTTCTCCCGGTCAGGCCTGGATCCGGTCGTCGGACCATCATCCAGGCCGCAGACTATTCCTACAGTTCTAAAATAGAACTGTCAATCCTGGTACATTTCCGGCTGACTTTAGGATCAGAGAAACATTGTCTCGCAGTAAGTGCCGATTTAGAATGGTCTTCAGACCAAAAGGATTCCTGGACGATTCGCGCAGAAGCCGCGGGCAGAGTGGAGATCTGGAATGAAATGGGGTGAGCTGGAGGACGAGCCGTGTTCGATGGCCCGAACCATCGGCGTGATCGGCGACCGCTGGACCCTTCTGATCCTGCGTGAATGCTTCCTGCGCACACGCCGTTTCGAGGGGTTTCAGTCTTCGCTCGGAATCACGCGCCACCTGCTCGCCGAACGGCTGAAGAAGCTGGTCCGGCAGGGCGTGTTGCGTCGTACCCCCTATCAGGATTCGCCCAAGCGGCACGAATACATCCTCACCCAGAAGGGGCTCGATCTCTATCCGATCATGATGGCGATCGTGCATTGGGGCGACACTCATATGGTCGACGCGCGCGGGCGACCTTTGCTGCATCAACACCGCAAATGCGGCAAGGACTTCAATCCGGTCATGGTGTGCTCCGAATGCGGCGAGCCGCTTTTGGCCAAGGAGGTTCATATCCACGCCGGCCCCGGTGCTCGACGCACCCCGGCATCGGCGGCGCCGGAGAAGCCCAAAGCAAAGCTGAAGGCAAAGCTAGAGACAAAGGCGAAGGCCCGCCGCAGGGCCGCGTGAGGAGACGGCCGCGTAGCGCGAGCGCCGTTCGACATATCCCGGGAAATGATGCGACTGATCTTTCAACAGCGAACATGAGTTCTCGTTCTCGCAGCGCGTTTCGCCCGAGCTTTGCCTGGTCACTCCACCCTCTTATCCAAGAGGGCGCAGGGAAGGCCGGGTGCCGGCTGGCACCCGCGGTCCGCTGCGCGAAAAGCACA
>NZ_JBVVOS010000045.1:0-47585 GCF_055807515.1 Bradyrhizobium sp. Kon69
CATCAATCGACTTGACCAATGGCCAACCTGTCAGTGATGTGTCCGAACAAGCGTCAGCTATGTCTCCGGTCTAAACATTCAACCGGGCGATCCAGTATTCCAGAGACCTGCATTGGAGACCTCGCTCTTACAACAAGCGCCGCGGCGTACTGGATGCCCCGCCTGCGCGGGGCATGACAGCGAGAGTTGCGGACAACAAAAAAGCCGGCGTTGCGGCCGGCTTTCTGTCTCTTGTCGATCCGCCAATCTCTGGCGCTAAAAACCTCGCGCTTAGAGCGCGGCTTCCAGCGCGGCCTGTTCGGCCTTTGCGATCGTGCCCTTGACCGCGGACTGCACCTTCTCGAAGGCGCGGACCTCGATCTGGCGGACGCGCTCGCGCGACACACCGAACTCGGCGGCAAGGTCTTCCAGCGTCATCGGCTCATCGGCGAGCCGGCGCGCCTCGAAGATGCGGCGTTCGCGCGGGTTGAGCACGCCCATGGCGCCGTTCAGGGCGTCACGGCGGTGATCATACTCCTCGTGCTCGGCCAGCATGGCTTCCTGGTTGGGCGAATTGTCGACCAGCCAGTCCTGCCATTCGCCGGCTTCGCCGTCGTCGCGGATCGGTGCGTTGAGCGACGCGTCGCCACCGAGGCGGCGGTTCATGTCGACCACGTCCTGAGCCGTGACGCCGAGACGCTTGGCAATGATGGCCACCTGGTCGGGGCGGAGATCGCCTTCGTCCAGCGCGGAAATCTTGCTCTTCGCCTTGCGCAGGTTGAAGAACAGCTTCTTCTGGTTCGCGGTGGTGCCCATTTTCACGAGCGACCACGAACGCAGGATGTACTCTTGAATCGACGCCTTGATCCACCACATCGCGTAGGTGGCGAGACGGAAGCCCTTCTCGGGCTCGAACCGCTTCACCGCCTGCATCAGGCCGACATTGCCTTCCGAGACGACCTCGGAGATCGGCAGGCCGTAGCCGCGATAGCCCATGGCGATCTTGGCCACGAGACGGAGATGGCTGGTGACGAGTTGGTGCGCGGCGTCACGATCATCGTGCTCGCGCCAACGCTTGGCGAGCATGTATTCCTGCTGGGGTTCCAGCATCGGAAACTTGCGGATCTCGCCGAGGTAACGGGAAAGGCCGGATTCGCCATTAAGGACCGGCAGGGTAGCTGTACGGGCCATAGTGCGCCCTCCAAACAGGTTCAGGCCCCCGATAGCGGCGGGCCAGGCAGACGACCGCTTGGTTAAAGCCGATCGGTGCTGCGATGTTCCGCGTTGGTCTTCAACGCAAGCGCAATATACTCCATCGGGAGGCAAAAAGGGAAGGATTGCTGACGTCACGTCCCCGTGTGGCAGCTATAACTTTTTGTAATGTAAAGCATTTCTGAAGCGGCCTGCGTCATAGCGCCGCTTTCAGGGCCCCCTGGAGGAGAAGCAAATCCTCCGGCAGAGGCGCCTCCCAGTGGAGTAATTCTCCAGTCCTCGGGTGCTCCAATACCAGCAGGTAAGCGTGCAGGGCCTGCCGCCCCAGCGCGGCCAGGACGGCCTGCGACTCAGGCGCCAGCTGGTTCGCCTTGGTCTTGAAATGCGGGCCGTAGACGGCGTCGCCCATCAGGGGGTGGCCGATATGGGCGAGGTGGACGCGGATCTGGTGGGTGCGCCCGGTCTCGAGCTCGCAGGCGAGCAGCGCGGCGATCGGCTTGCCGTCGCGTCCGGCAAAACTCTCGAGAAGCTCCCAATGCGTCACGGCCTCGCGGCCGCCCTGGCGCACCGCCATCTTCTCGCGCGCATGCGGGTGGCGGTCGATCGGCGCGTCCACGGTGCCGCGATGGCGGCCCGGCAGCCCCCAGGCGAAGGCCATGTAGCCGCGCCGCATCGGCCCGGTGCGGCCGTGATCGGCGAATTGCGCGGTGAGCGAGGCATGCGCGAGGTCGTTCTTGGCGACCACCATCAACCCCGTGGTGTCCTTGTCCAGCCGGTGCACGATGCCGGGCCGGCGGACGCCACCGATCCCCGACAGCGATGAGCCGCAATGGGCGATCAGCGCATTCACCAACGTGCCGGTCTCGTGGCCCGCCGCGGGATGCACCACCAGCCCCTTCGGCTTGTTGAGGACGACGATGTCGTCGTCCTCGAACACGATATCGAGGGCGATATCCTCGCCTTTCGGCTCCGGCGGGGCCGCTTCCGGCACGTCGATTGTGATCGTATCGCCGGAGGCGACGTGATAAGCGGGGTCCCGGATCGCGGCGTCCCTGAGGCTCACCGCGCCCGCCAGAATCAGGGCTTTCAGCCTCGATCGCGACAGCTCGGCAAGGTGCGTCGCCAGCACGCGGTCGAGCCGGGTCGAGCCCTCGGAGCCTTCGACAACAACCTCCAACCTTTGCGCAGAGCCAGAATTTTCCATGACGACGTCTGATACCGTTGTTCCCGAACCGAGCCCCGAGCAGGCCGCGCTGTTCGCGCGGGTGCGGCGGATGATGCTGATCGCGGGGTTGACCACGGCGCTGGCAATCTGCGCTGTGCTGATCGGGGTGGGCTACCGCCTTTTCAAGTCGGAGGGAAGGGCGCCCGAGCCTGTCGGCGACGTCACCGCCACCCTGCCGAAGGGCGCCAAAATCGTCTCGACCGGCGTCGCCGGCGACCGGCTCGTGATCACGCTCGATGTCGGCGGCGTCACCGAGATCCGCACCTTCGATGCCCACACCTTGAAGCCGGCCGGAAAGCTGAAATTCGCCAATGAGCCGTAAGGCGGGGCCGGGGCGCGGAACTCGCCTCATCCGTCGTCCTGGCGAAAGCCAGGACCCATAACCACCGAACCCGGTTGCGTGCACGAGATCGTCGTTCCGATCTGCCTTAACCATCCCCATTCGGGGTAATGGGTCCTAGTCCCCGTGCGCAATTGCGCACCAGGCCAGGACGTCCCCAAGCAGACGTCCGAAACCCCTCGATCCCCGCTTGCCGCCGGCAAAATTCGAGGCTATGTCCTCTCCCTCACGCTCCCTTCGTCTAGCGGTTAGGACGCGGCCCTCTCAAGGCTGAAACAGGGGTTCGATTCCCCTAGGGAGCGCCAACTTTAGAGTCGATCGGCCCCCGTTTGGCGATTGACTGTTCCGCCCACAGGGTGAGTCTGTGGCACTTGCCATCAACATCCGGGCCGACCATGCCTCCGCTGGCGAGATAGAACGTCTGTGGGATCAGGTTGCCGCGTTCGAGGTCGAGCCATCGATGCGTGCGCTGGGCTATCGGCCACATTTCACATTTGCCATCTACGATCCGCCTGCCATCGACGAGAAGACCGCATGGGGCGCCATGCAGGCGGCCGTCGTCGATGAACCGCAATTGCGCATCGAGTTCAAACGTATTCGCTGGTTCGAAGGCTCGCCACTCGTTCTCTGGGTGGAGCCGACCTGCAATGAGGCGCTAAGCCGCATCCACAGCTCTATCAGCGCCGCAATCGACCCGGCACATTGTCGTCCTCATTACCGACCGGGAATGTGGACGCCGCATTGCACGCTCGGCACGCGTATCGCCGATGAATGTCGCGGTGACGCCCTTGCATTCGTACGCTCATTCGAGCGACGAATTGAAGTGCTGTTCGATGTGGTGGATTGCGTCGCCTTTCCGCCGGTGCGGATCATCTCCGAGCGAAAATTGCCATCGTAGTCGGTTGTCGCTTCGGCGTCATTGATCGCGACGCATCAAACTCATGCCGCGCGGCCACTCCCTTACGCGATCGTGCCGTCGATTGAGCGGCGGATCACCCGCTGCACTTCTGCATTCGACAGAAACAGATCGTGGTTGATGATGCCCCAACCTTCCTGCGAGGCATCGACCACGCGCACACCGAGCTGCGCGATGACGGCCTTTTCGGCGGCGCCGACCCGGGTCATGCCACCTGCGATCTGTCCCGACAGCGCCAGGGCGCGATCGTTCGTGGAGGCGATCACGGTGATTTTGCCCGCAAGCGGACCGATGCGGTGGATCGCTGACGAGAACACGTCCATGTCGATATCGGGCGCGGCAAACACCACGGCGCCGATCTTGCTCGTCACTGTGTCGCCGTATCGCGCATAGAGCTGACGCAGGCTTTCGAGCGACAGCATGGTTCCCATGCTGTGCGCAACGATGTTCACGCGGCCGGTGCCTGGCGCCGACACGAGTGCGGAGAGCACGCGCTCGAACTCGTCGCGGGACCACATCGCACTGTCGCGGTCATAGGCATAGTCGAACAGTCCTGCCTTGGAGGGCCAGGAGAACACCATGGTCCGGCCGCGGAACTTGATCCCATCGGAGAGATGGGCGCCATCCAGCACCGCCGTCTCGAACGTCTGCTTGAAGCCGTGCACATAGATCAGCACGTCGCCTCCGCCGGCCTGCGCGACGAGATCGCCGGCGTCCGCCGATACCGGTTCGACCCGGTCAAGGCGCCAATCGCCAAATCCAACCGAGGCGAGAGAAAGACGGCTTTCGTCCGGCGCCCCCAGCTTCGCACGCGCGATTGTCATGGTCGTCGCGCGCTCCGGCCCGAACCAGGGCTTCGTACGGCCGCCGTTCACCGGCTTGCGCGTGGTGGTGACGAGCAATGTGGGGTCGAGGGATAGCGATGACGCGTCGTAACGCGCCCCGGTCGCACCCAAGCCGGCGCATCCGCCGAGCGCGAGGGCGGTCCCTGCCGACATAAATCCACCGAGGAGAGCGCGGCGCGAAATAGAATGACGAGAGTCGCGTTGCAGGAGACGTCGAGCGATCACACGAAACCTTTGGGAACTTTGCCCACTGTAGCGCCCCATCCAACTTCCTGAATGACAATGGGGGCGAGAAGACGGCGGAGCTGCGTCGCGGTCCAGTGCATGGTCGTGGAGTCCGTCGTCTCCGACGGTCGGGCGAAACAGACGCAAACGCAAGTCAATCCCTCTCACCAAAAATATTCCACTTTACCGAAATTCGGATTTGTCGCATGTCTCGCCCATCCCAGCCCACAAAAGGGGCGGTCGTACGTCGTCACGAACGCGGGTTGGGAGTTGCGGTGGACGCGGGCGGCGTTAAAGGCGGGCTCGTGCGTGCAGGGCGAGATGAACCTCGTGAGCGTGGCACGACCCGCATCGACGGACGGCGCCCATGCCTGCGAAGTCTTTGGTGGAGCGGGACCATGTCCTGCGAAGCCTTGGGCGAAGCAGGATGCCTGCGTACGGCGAAACCGTGTGGTCCTGGCCGTCGTTGCTACGGTCAAGCCTTTGCGAAGGCGTCAGCGCGTCAACCGGCGCGGTGCCGTGCATTTCGCGGAGGTGACGGAGGCAAAAAGGAACTCGTCTCCGGGGAGAGCACGGCATAGGCCGTCAAACCACCGCGCAGGGAAGGCCTGGTCTCGGCTGCCCTGTGTCTCCCCTGTGCATTGCGTGTGCAATCAGTTCGCATGGGGGTTTTTATGGGTGCCAGCCGGCGCCCGGTCTTCCCTGCGCCCTTTCTTCAAGGGCGTTAAGCGAGAAGCATAGCTCGGGCAAACCTGCCGCGAGACTGCGGGCGCGTGTCCGCGACTCGCATGTGAATTGACCTCCCTTTCGAGCCTCCCTTCGAACCTGCCTTGCGAGCCTTCTTTGCGAGCATGATGCGTCGGCATCGGTGGAGGTGGTCGTCCCTCCGGGAATCTGCCTTGATGCGAATTCAGCGTGAGGGAGCGACGACATGAGCGGTTTGGTGATCTCTGGCGGCCGGGTGGTGGATCCCGCCAGCGGAATGGACGCGGTTGGCGACGTGGCGGTCGTGGACGGCAAGGTCGCCGCGGTCGGCGCCTCGCTCGGCGGCGCCGAGCGGGTGATCGACGCGACTGGGCTCGTGGTCGCGCCCGGCTTTATCGACCTTCATGCGCATGGCCAGTCGCTCCCCGCCGATCGCATGCAGGCTTTCGACGGCGTCACGACGACGCTCGATCTCGAAGCCGGCGTGCTGCCGGTCGGGTCCTGGTATGAGCGCCAGGCGCGGAAGGGACGCGTGCTGAACTACGGCGCCGCCACCAACTGGGCTTTCGCGCGTATTGGCGCGATGACCGGCTCCAATGCGGAGAGCTCGCTGGAGGCGTTCGGCAACGCCATGCGCGATCGCCGCTGGATGGACAACGTCGCGAGCGATGCGGAGGTCGCGGGCATTCTGGAGCGTCTTTCGCGCGGCCTGAACGAGGGCGGTATCGGCATCGGCATCTTGAACGCCTATGCGCCGGGTGCCGGCGTGCAGGAGCTGACCGCGGTCTGCCAGCTCGCGGCCGCGCAGGACGTGCCGACCTTCACGCACGTCGCCTACATGTCGCGCGTGGACCCCGAGAGCGCGGCGGAGGCCTATATCCGCCTGATCGGCTATGCCGGCGCCACCGGCGCGCACATGCACATCTGCCATTTCAACTCGTCGAGCAAGACCGACGTCGAGCGCTGCCGCGTGCTGATCGCGAAAGCGCAGGCGCAGGGCCTGCCCATCACGGTCGAGGCCTATCCCTATGGCACCGGCTCGACCGTGCTGGCGGCGGCGTTCTTCAGCGACCCCGAATTCGTCGAGCGCAACGGCACCGGTTACGATTCCGTGCAGCGGGTGACCGACGGCCATCGCTTCAGCGATCGCGAGGAGCTCTTGAAGGCGCAGGCCGACGAGCCGTCGTCGCTGGTGCTGTGGCACATCCTCGACACCGAGAACAACGCGCATCATCGCGACCTGCTCGACATGTCGGTGCTCTATCCCGGCGGCGCCATCGCCTCCGACGCGATGCCGTGGACGACGTCGGACGGCAAGACCTACACCGGCGAT
This sequence comes from Bradyrhizobium sp. Kon69, assembly GCF_055807515.1. Classification (NCBI taxonomy): domain Bacteria; kingdom Pseudomonadati; phylum Pseudomonadota; class Alphaproteobacteria; order Hyphomicrobiales; family Nitrobacteraceae; genus Bradyrhizobium; species Bradyrhizobium sp. Kon69. The sequence continues at coordinate 6,781 of NZ_JBVVOS010000045.1, forward strand.
GCCTGGCCGCTGCCGGATGACGCCACCTCGCACCCCCGCTCGGCCGGCTGCTTCACAAAGTTCATCCGCGAATGGGTGCGCGAGCGCAAGACCGTGTCGCTGCTCGAAGGCGTGCGCAAATGCGCGCTGATTCCGGCGGAGATCCTGTCGCAGAGCACGCCCGCGATGCGCGCCAAGGGCCGGCTCGCGAAGGACGCCGATGCCGACATCGTCGTGTTCGACTACGAGAAGCTCTCGGACCGCGCGACCTTCACGGCGATGAACCGCCCCTCCGAAGGCGTGCGGCATCTGATCGTCAGCGGCGAGATGCTGATCAGCGACGGCGTGCTGGACCTCGCGGCGAGGCCCGGCCGTCCCGTGCGCCGCCCTGTCGTCGGGGGCTGAGAGACATGCCGGTCCCCATTCTCCTGGTGACGGGCTTTCTGGGGGCCGGCAAGACCACTGTCGTGAACCATCTGCTGGCGCATGCGGAGGGACGGCGGATCGCCGCTGTGGTCAACGATTTCGGTGCGATCAACATCGATGCCGAGCTGATCGCGGGCGCGAGCGATGGCGTGGTCAGCCTCGCCAATGGCTGCATCTGCTGCACGCTCGAAGGCGACCTGCTGCGCACGCTTTCGACGCTGCTGCGACGTGATCCGAAGCCGGAATACATCGTCATCGAGACCAGCGGCGTCGCCGATCCCGCCGAGATCGTCCGCAACCTGATGGATCCCGTGATCCTGCGTGAGGCGCCGCTGGAGACGGTGCTCTGCGTGATGGACGCGGCGACACCGCCGGCCGCTCTCGACGATGCGCTGCATCGTTCACAGCTGCGCGTCGCCGACATCGTGGCGCTGAGCAAGCTGGATCTGGCAGACGAGGGCGCGGGCTCCCGCATGCGCGAGGCCATCCGCGCGCAACGCGTTCCTGCCGTGGTGGTCGATGCGCCGCACGGCGAGATTCCGTCCGCGCTGCTGTTTCCCGCGAGCGTCGATCGGGCCCCCGCGCGACGCGAGCCCGGACCGCGACGGCCGGCAGAGCAACGCTTCGAAACGCTGAGCTGGACCTCGGACCGGCCGATCTCGCTGCCCCGCCTGCAGCAGGCGATCGGCCGGCTTGCGCCAAAACTCGCGCGGGCAAAAGGCCTGTTCGAGACCGTCGAGCAACCCGGGCGCCAGATGGTGTTTCAATTCGCCGCGGGCCGCGCCACGCTGGCACCTGCAGATGCCACGCTCGCCCCCGGCGAAGCCGCGCTCGCCGCTGGCGATGCGCCGACGCCGGGCGTGCCGTGTGCGCGGATCGTCTTCATCGCCGAGCTAGGGGTGCTCTCGAAGGCGGAGCTCGATGCGATCATGGAGACGTGCGTCGCCGATCGGTGAAGCCATCACCTCAAGCGAATTGCGCGCGGCGAGCACGGTGATCTAGCACGGCAGCTGGCTGTCAGCAGAACGCGAGCGCGTTGACGGCCCTCGTTGTCGCAGTCCCGTTCTCGTTGCCGACGAACTGGCAGACGGCGGCTCCGAGCTCACCCGGCTGGTTGCCGCGCGCCACCGCCAGCAGTCGCATCAATTCTGGCTCGTCCTGCGACAGGCGCCGGCACGACGGCGGCATGAAGCACAATGGGCATGGCCGGCCGCTGCGCAGGAGTCTGACCAGCGCGGCAACGCGTGCGACCAGCAGCGGGCTGTCGGCGATGCCAGGCGCCTCGTCGGCAAAGCGATAGGCCGCCTCCCAGCAATCGGACGCGCCGGTCGCATAGGCGGCGGCGATGAACCGGAACAGCGAGAGCGTGACGCGGCCAAAATCATCGTAGCTCTCGATGTCAGGCCGCGTCGCGAGCGCGACCCGAAGCGGACAGAGCCGCGCCTGGCCGGCTTCCGTGACAGGCACAAAGCCGCAATTATCCTGCATCATGCGCGATCCCGGTCAGTGCAACGTCGGGCTTCCGACCAGCCAGCTCTTCATCGCCATGGTCCGGTCATGGTCGAAAGACGGAACGTGTCGCTCGGGCAGGATGAGACCCGCCATGCGGAAGATCGTTGCAAGCCCGCGCACGGGTGCGAGAGCCCAATCGGCGCCGACCGGCGGCAGCCAGCATTCGAACTGTTCGCGCGCGATATCGTCGCGCTCTTTCTGCGCGGCGGCGATTGCCCGCAACATGCCGTGCTCGCTGTCGGACATGCGCGGGCAGGTCGGGCAGTGCACCGCGATGGCTGTATGCGCCGTGCAGGCAAAGATCTCGATGATGGATTCGAGCGAAGGCACGGCGTCGCCCACGCGAAAATGGTCGTACACTTGCTGGATGTCGGCCGCGGTCGGAACGGCGCTTCCGCTGCGTGCCTTGGCCCGAAATCCCCAGATGAAGAGCCGCTCCGCTGCGCTCAGCGCCGGAAGATCGAGAGACCCTGTCGATGTCGATTGATGCATTCTAGCCTCTGACCTCCGGCTGCGCCCGCGCCCCGGCTGGCGCTGATGATCTGCGCCGATCGTTCCGTCAGAGCCCCCTGCAAGTCAACGCTCGGAGGGGCGATGTCGAGGCCTTCTAGTTTTGAAGAGTTCGCATCTCGGATGCAGCGAGCCTGCGGGGCCGTCCGCGGCGTGCCGGTAGGATTCTACGGAGTTTGCGGGTTTTTGCGGGAACCCGAATGCTTAAAGCTTTGCTAAGGGACGCGGGATAAACTGGCATATCGGCCCTTCCAAATCTTGCGAGCACCGATGTTTTTCTCCCGCATCAGTTTCAAGCTGGTCCTGATTGTCGGCATCAGCCTTCTTGGCATGATCGCGCTGGCGCCGATCGCGCTTTCGACGCTGCGCGCGCAGATGATCGCGGACCGTGAGGCCAAGACGCAGCACATGGTCGACGTCGGCTACGGCATCCTGGCGCACTACCAGAAGCTCGAGAGCGATGGAAAACTCCCACGCGAGCAGGCGCAGGCCGCCGCCATCGCAGAGATCAAGAGCCTGCGTTACGACAAGGTCGAGTATTTCTGGCTCAACGACATGACCCCCAAAATGGTCATGCATCCGATCAAGCCCGAGCTCGACGGCAAGGATCTCTCCGGGATGAAGGATCCGTCCGGCAACGCGCTGTTCGTCGGCTTCGTTGACGTCGTCAAGAAGCAGGGGGCGGGCTTCTACAGCTATCTCTGGCCGAAGCCCGGCTTCGACCAGCCGGTCGGGAAAATCTCCTATGTGAAGGGTTTTGCGCCCTGGGGCTGGATCATCGGCACCGGGATCTATCTCGACGACGTCGACGCCGTCTTCCGCCAGAATGCGATGACCTTTGCCCTGGTGTGTATGGTCGTGTTCGTGCTCGTGCTCGGCGCCTCCTTTGTGATCGGCCGCAGCGTGACCCGGCCGCTGGCGAAGATCACCGCGCTCACTGAGCGCCTCGCGTCCGGCGACAGCGCGTTCGACGTGCCCCATACCGATCGTCGCGACGAGATCGGCGGACTGGCCAAGGCGCTCGCCGTGTTCAAGGACAATGCGTCGGCGGTCGGCCGGATGCACGCCGAACAGCAGGAGACGAAGCAGAAGGCCGACGAGGAGAAGCGCAAGACGATGACCGATCTCGCCGGCAAGTTCGAGGCGAACGTTCAGGCCGTCGTCCGCGACGTCTTCAACGAGGCGCGCGCGATGCAGCAGGCCGCGCAGGGCATGTCCGAGACCGCCAACAAGGCGACCGACCGCGCGAGCTTCGTCGCCACCGCCTGTCAGCAGGCTTCAAGCAACGTGCAGACGGTGGCCTCCGCCGCCGCGCAGCTGTCGTCCTCGATCACCGAGATCAGCCAGCGCGTCGCGCAGGCTGCGACCGTGGCCGACAAGGCCGCTGCCGACGGTCAGCGCACCAACGACACGGTGCAGGGGCTGGCGGCGGCCGCGCACAAGATCGGCGAGGTCATCGACCTCATCAACCAGATCGCCTCGCAGACCAATCTGCTGGCGCTCAACGCCACTATCGAGGCGGCGCGCGCCGGCGAGGCCGGCAAGGGGTTTGCCGTGGTGGCAAGCGAAGTGAAGTCGCTGGCGAGCCAGACCGCGAAGGCGACCGACGAGATCGGCGCGCAGATCACCGCGATCCAGGCCGAGACCAACCAGGTCGTCGGCAACATCGAGAGCATCCGCAGCACCATCATGGAGGTCAACGAGATCTCCTCGTCGATCGCCGCAGCGGTCGAGGAGCAGGGCGCCGCGACCGCGGCGATCGCCCACAGCGTAAGGGAGGCCGCCTCCGGCACCGACCAGGTTTCGCAGAACATCTCGGGTGTGACGGACGCGACGGCGGAGACCGGCCAGGCCGCCGGCCTCGTGCTGCAATCGAGTGGCCGGCTGTCGCAGAAGCTGCAATCGCTGGAAGACGAGGTCAGCGCTTTCGTTGCGGGGGTGCGGGCGGCCTAGTATAGCAGGGTGATGGGCCAAACTTCCGATCGGCGCGCGCGCATTCTCCTGATCAATCCGAACAGTTCCGTGGCGACCACCGCGATGATGGTCGCCATCGCGAGGTCGGCCGCCGGCGACGGCTTCGACGTCGACGGCGCGACCGCAACGCGCGCGCCGCAAATGATCGTGACGCCGGACGCTCTGGATGCAGCTTCCACCGAAGTTCTGGAGATCGCGCAGTCACACCGGCATGCATGCGACGGTATCATCGTCGCCGCGTTCGGCGATCCCGGATTGGTCGGGATCAGGGCCACGATAGAACTGCCCGCGGTCGGCATCGGTGAGTCCTCGATGCTGGCAGCCGCCGAGAACGGTCGTCGCTTCGGCGTGGCGACCACGACGCCGCTGTTGGCAGCGAAGATCGACGCCTTGCCCGCCGTGCTGGGGCTGCGATCGCGTTACACCGGTGTCCGCTTCGCGGAGGGCGATCCGCAGGAGCTGATGCGCGATCCGGCGCGGCTGCGCACAGCGCTCGCCGGCGCGGTCGAGGCCTGCATCGCGCAGGATGGCGCGGAGGCGGTCATCATCGGTGGCGGGCCGCTGGGCGAAGCCGCGCGCGAGCTTCAGCCGATGTTCACCGTGCCGATCATCGCGCCGATCCCGTCTGCCGTGGCGCGGATTATTCGCCTCATCACGGCGCGCGCGACCGACTGAAATTCCGGCCCGCGGGACCGGTCATCGCGACCGGCGTTCTTGCCCTTGACGGCCTCGGTTAAAGTGACGAAGCAGAGCCATCGGACCTGCCGACCCGCGCTTGGGCACGCGGGCATGGAGACGCTGCATGTCGTTCAAAAAGCTCCTGATCGCCAATCGCGGTGAGATCGCCATCCGCGTCGCGCGCGCTGCAGCCGATTCCGGCCTCGCGACGGTCGCGATCCATCCCGCGGACGATGCGCTGTCGCTGCATGTGCGCCTTGCCGATGAGGCCGTTGAAATCCCCGGCCGCGGCGCACGGGCCTATCTCGACATCGAGGCCGTGGTGAAGGCGGCAATGGCGTCCGGCTGCGACGCCGTGCATCCCGGCTACGGCTTTCTCAGCGAAAACGCGGCGTTCGCGAAAGCCTGCGCTGATGCAGGTATCACCTTCGTCGGGCCCAAGGCCGCGGCGCTCGAGCTATTCGGCGACAAGGTTGCGGCTCGGCAACTGGCAAAGCGCTGCGGCGTGCCGATCATCGCCGGCACCAGCGGGCCGTCCTCGCTGGAGGACATCACGGCGTTCTTCACCTCGCTCGGCAGCAACGCGGCGATCGTGATCAAGGCGATGGCCGGCGGCGGCGGCCGTGGCATGCGCGTGGTCGAGCGCGCTGCCGATCTCGCGGAGGCCTACGTGCGCTGCCAGTCCGAGGCCAAGGCCGCGTTCGGCTTCGACGGCGTCTATGCCGAGCGGTTGATCCGGCAGGCGCGCCATATCGAGGTGCAGATCATCGGCGATCGCCAGGGCGCAATCTCCCACCTCTGGGAACGCGAATGCACCATTCAGCGCCGGCACCAGAAGCTGATCGAGGTGGCGCCGAGCCCGTCGCTAAGCGAGCCCTTGCGCGGCCGCATCATCGAGGCGGCGAAGCAGCTTGCGACGGCCGCGTCGTACGACAATCTCGGCACTTTCGAGTTCCTGGTCGACGGCTCTGCCGACGACAGTTTTGCCTTCATCGAAGCCAACCCGCGGCTTCAGGTCGAGCACACCGTGACCGAAGAGGTGCTGGGCCTCGATCTGGTCCGCGCCCAGCTCGCGGTCGCCGCCGGTGCCTCGCTTGCCTCGCTTGGCCTGGCGCAAGGCTCGATCCCGAAGCCGCGCGGCTATGCCATGCAGTTGCGTGTCAACATGGAGACGCTGGACGAGCTGGGGGCGACGCACCCGACCGGTGGCGTGCTTGCCGTGTTCGAGCCGCCGTCAGGTCCCGGCGTCCGCGTCGATAGTTTTGGGTATGCCGGCTACAAGACCAGCGCCGCCTTCGACTCGCTGTTGGCAAAGGTCATCGTGCATACGTCCGGTGAAGCCTGGCACGAGGTCGTTGCCAAGGCTTCGCGTGCCTTGCGCGAGTTTCGGATCGACGGCGTCATCACCAACATCGCCTTCCTCCAGGCCGTGCTGGCGCATCCCGATTTCAGGGCAAACCGCATCGCGACAGACTTCATCGATCGCAACATAGGCAAGCTCGTCGAAGCCGCGGATGGCGCGGCCAAACCACTCTATTTTGCGGCGACGGAGCGAAGCGGCGGTCCCGGCACAGAGGCGCATACGGCACAGACCGTGCCCGAAGGCACGGTGATGGTCGCAGCACCCTTGCAGGGGACCATTGTCACCATTCAGGTGAAGGAAGGCGAGGTCGTGCGCCCGGGCCAGCAGCTCGCCGTGATCGAATCCATGAAGATGGAACATCTGGTCATGGCCGAGCAGGGCGGTCGCGTCACGAAGCTACTCGCCGGCGACGGTGTCACGCTGATGCACGGCGAGCCGATCATGTATCTGCAGCCGCTCGACGTTGCGGCGGACGCGTCGGCCACGGAAACCGATATCGATCTCGACCACATTCGTCCCGATCTCGCCGAACTGATCGCGCGCCAGGCCAACACGCTCGACGAAAATCGCCCTGCCTCGGTCGAGCGCCGCCGCAACACCAATCAGCGCACCGCGCGCGAGAATGTCGCGCAGCTCGTCGACGACGGCTCGTTCATGGAGTACGGCAGCCTTGCGATCGCGGCGCAGCGGCGGCGGCGCAAGCTCGACGATCTCGTCAAGAACACGCCGGCCGACGGCCTAGTCATGGGCGTCGCGACCGTCAACGCCGAGAAGTTCGGCCCCGAGGGCGGTCGCTGCATCGTCGTGGCCTACGACTACACCGTGCTGGCGGGCACGCAGGGCCACATGAACCACAAGAAGATCGACCGCATGCTGACGCTCGCGGAGGACTGGCGCGTGCCGCTGGTGTTTTATGCCGAGGGCGGCGGCGGCCGGCCTGGCGATACCGACCGGCTCGGCATGACCGGGCTCGACGGTCCGTCCTTCGTGCAGTTCGCGAGACTCTCGGGCCTCGTGCCGGTCATCGGCGTGGTCTCCGGTTACTGCTTCGCCGGCAATGCCGCGATGCTCGGCTGCTGCGATGTCATCATCGCCACCAAAAACGCCTCGATCGGCATGGGCGGCCCCGCCATGATCGAGGGCGGCGGGCTCGGCGTCTATCACCCGGCCGAGGTCGGGCCTGTTACGTTCCAGTCGCCGAACGGCGTCATCGACATCCTTGTCGAGGACGAGGAGGAGGCAACATCCGTTGCGCAAAAATATCTGTCTTATTTCCAGGGTGCGGTGACGGACTGGCAGGCCGCCGACCAGCGCCTGCTGCGCCGCGCGATCCCCGAGAACCGCCTGCGGGTCTACGACATCCGCAGCGTGATCGACCTCGTCGCCGACAAGGAGTCCGTGCTGGAGCTGCGCCGCGATTACGGCGTCGGCATGATCACCGCGTTGATCCGCATCGAGGGTAGGCCGTTCGGCCTGATCGCCAACAATCCGCGCCATCTCGGCGGTGCGATCGACGCCGATGCCGGCGACAAGGCCGCGCGCTTCCTCCAGCTCTGCGACGCCTTCGATCTGCCCATCGTCTCGCTCTGCGACACGCCCGGCTTCATGGTCGGCCCGGAAGCCGAGAAGACGGCGATCGTGCGCCACGTCTCGCGCATGTTCGTGACGGGCGCGAGCCTGACCGTGCCGCTGTTCGGCATCGTGCTGCGCAAGGGCTATGGGCTCGGGGCGCAGTCGATGATCGGCGGCGGCTTCCACGCCTCGTTCTTCACCGCGGCCTGGCCGACCGGCGAGTTCGGAGGCATGGGCCTGGAGGGTTACGTCCGCCTCGGCTTCCGCAAGGAAATGGAGGCGATCGCCGACCCCGCCGAGCGCGAGACTTATTATCGCAACAAGGTCGCCGAGCTCTATGCCAACGGCAAGGCCGTCTCGATCGCCTCCGTGTTCGAGATCGACAACGTCATCGACCCCGCCGAGACGCGGCGTTGGATCATGGCGGGCCTGCGCTCGGTGCCGAAGCCGCCGGCGCGGACCGGGAAGAAGCGGCCGTGTATCGACACGTGGTGAGCGCGGTGCAGCAATTCTGATTGCGCTTCGCCACATTCCTGGTTCCCGATTGACATCCCCGCCTGCGGTGCCAGACTTTGCACAATAATACAGGGTGGAGACGTCCGCGATGGCCAGCCTTTCGGCCTCGAACCATGTCGCCCGTGTCTTGTCCGTCGCCAATCAGGTTACAAACCGCTTGGCCGACGTCGATGCCTCTTCGCGTATTGCCAATTCCTGGCGGCGCTGCCTGGTCAGCCACAAGCTCGATCCCGCCCGTCAGGGGCCGCCGCAGACGCTCACCGAAGCCGAGATCCGTCACGTCGCCGAACCCATGGAGGAGACGATCCGGCTCGTAACACCGGAGCTCGACGGGCTCGCCCGTGTGCTGCGCGATGCCGGCTACTGCGTCAATCTGGCAGACGTGAACGCAACCATGCTGTTCAGCCGCCTGCCCGGCGAGGCCGACGCAAGACTGTTCATGGACTGGAAGATCTACACCGGTTCGAATTTTTCCGAGGCCTTCGAAGGCACCAATGGGCTCGGCACCGCGCTCGCCGAGCAGAAGCCAATCCTGGTGCATCGCGACGAGCATTTTCGCGCGCAGTGGCACATGTTTTCCTGCGCCGTGACGCCGCTGTTCGACCAGGCCGGACGGCTCGCAGGCGCCGTGAACATCACTTCCTGCCGCGAAGACCTCGAACGCACGGCGCATCAGCTCGCGCTCGCGGTGACGATGGAGGCGACGCGGCGCATGGAGGGTGCGATCTTCCGCGGTCATTTCCGCAACGCATGGATCGCGACCGTGCCGGGCGATGGCGGCAGCGGCCTGCTCGCCTATGACGACGATCGCCGCATCGTGGGCGCCTGCCGTTCGGCGCGCGCGCTGCTGGGTCTCACCGACGCTTTGATCGCATCCGGCATCGATCTGTCGCGCTACGTCAAGTTCGACCATCCCGCCGCGCGCGACGCAGAGGATCTCGTCGAGCTGCGCCGGGCCGATGGCACTCCGTTGGGGCATGGCCATGTCGCGCCGCCGCTGCGGGCGAGGGCCTCGAGCCGTCCGCTCGCGTCGCGCCGCGATGCACAGGTCGGTCGCTTCGATGCGCTGCAGCGGCTCGCCGGCAGCGATCCCGGCCTGATCAAGAGCGTGAAGCGACTTAAGAGCATCGGCGATCACAATCTGCCGGTGCTGCTGCATGGCGAGACCGGCGTCGGCAAGGATGTGTTCGCCCGTGCCATTCACGCAGCCGGCAATCGCGCACGCCACAACTATGTCGCGCTGAACTGCGCGGCGATGCCGGAAAGCCTGATCGATGCCGAGCTGTTCGGTTACGAGGCCGGTGCCTTCACCGGCGCACGCCGCGACGGCTCGAAGGGCCTGATCGTGCAGGCCGACGGTGGCACGCTGTTCCTCGACGAGATCGGCGACATGCCGATCGCGCTGCAGACGCGGCTGTTGCGCGTGCTGGAGAACCGCGAAGTGTGGCCGCTCGGCGCGCTGAAGCCTGTGCCGGTCGACATTCGCCTGATCAGCGCCACCCATCGCGATCTTGGCCGCATGGCCGAGGAGGGCGCCTTCCGCACCGACCTCTATTTCCGTCTGCGCGGCATGGAGGTGCGGCTGCCGGCCTTGCGCGAGCGCGCCGACCGCGACGACGTCATCCGCCAGATCGCGCGCGAGGAAGCGCCGAACTGCTCCCTCTCGGACGAGGCCTGGGCGCAACTGGCGGCCTATCCCTATCCCGGCAACATGCGCCAGCTCCGGCATGTGCTGCGGCTCGCCGGCTGCACGGCGGAGGACGGCGTCATCACCGATGCCGACCTCGATCTGCCGCCGTTTGGTGGAAGGGCGGCGGAAGCGGATCTGGCTGCGGCGGAGCGCGCCACGATCGTGGACGCGCTGCGCAAGCACGGCGGCCGGGTGACTCAAGCGGCGCGCGCACTGAGACTCAGCCGGGCCACGCTGTATCGTAAGATCAAGCAGTTGAAGATCGAGACGACGCAGTAGGCGCTCGCTTTCTTACCCTCTCCCCTTGTGGGAGAGGGTGGCTCGCCGCGTAGCGGCGAGACGGGTGAGGGGTTCTCTCCGCGAGCACTTCTCTCTTGCAGTTGAACGTGCGGAGAGAACCCCTCATCCGGCCCTTCGGGCCACCTTCTCCCACAAGGGGAGAAGGGAACGGCAGCGAGCTCGCCGCCGCTGCCTTACGAAAAATCGCTCCAGCTCAGATGCCGCGAGTCGAGATCTCCGACTGTGACGGTGCCGCGGATTTCGTGAGGGACGTGGAAGCTGCTGCGCAGATACACCAGCGGCGCCGCGCCTTCGGAATGCGATGCGCCGCGCACCTCGCCGACGAAGATCGAATGCGTCGTCGTCTCGAATTCCTGCGCCAGCACGCAGTCGAATGCGGCGACCGCATCGCTCAGCACCGGCGCGCCGGTCACCCCGCGCGTCCACTCCCCGAACGCAAAACGGTCGTCGCCATTGACGCCCTTCTGGCCACTGAAGGTGAGCGCCAGAAGAGCGTGGTCCTCATGCAGGAAGTTGATCGCGAACGCGCCTTCCTCGCGGACGCGCGCGTGCGCACTGGCGTTGCGGTTGACGCAGACGATCAGGGATGGCGGTGAGTCCGATAGTGAGCAGGCCGAGGTCACCGTCAACCCCGTGCGCTTGCCGTGCTCGGCGCCGACAGTCACCAGCGCCACGGCGCCGGCGCACTGGCGCATCGCCTGCTTGAAATCCTTTGCGTCCACGCTCACGCGATGATCTCCAGAAAGAACGGGTGCGGCACGATCGCGCCGCACCCGCGTCGGGTCAAGCCGCCTTCTGCGCGGAGCCGAGATGCTTCAGGCGCGGCATCACCTCGTTCCTCAGCAAGGACAGCGAGTGATGCCAGGCTTCTGCCTTGTGCTTGTAGTCGAACCCGAACACCAGCAGCACGCCGAAGCCGCCGACCTCCTCGTAGATCTTCTCGATTTTCTCGGCGACGGTCGCGGGCGAGCCGACGATCCAGTTCCGCTTGGCGCAATATTCGACGGTGACGTCGCTATCGGGCACGTCGGGCGCGTGCTTCAAATAGTCCTTGAAGCCGAAATGACCGAGCAGCGGCAGGAAGTACTCGCCCATCATCCGGCCCATCATGTCGCCGGTCGAGAGCCTCCACGCCTCCTCGTCGGTATCGGCGACGAACACCTCGCGCACCAGCCGCCAATCCGCGCGGTCCGGCTTGCGTCCGGTCTTGGCGGCACCGGCTACGACCGAATCCCAATGACTGCCGACATAGGCCGGGTTGAGGTTGAGGCTCATCGGAATGAAGCCGCGCTCGCCGGCGAGCTTCAGCGTGTCCGAGTTCTTCGACAGCCCGGCGACGCCAATCGGCGGATGCGGCGTCTGCAACGGCTTGATGTGGGGTTTCAGGAAGTCGAACATGGTGTCCGGCTTGGTCACCGTCCAGAATTTGCCCTTGTAGGTCCAAGGCGCGGGATCGCTCCACATCTTCAGAATGATCTCCAGCGCCTCGCGTGTCATGTCGCGGTTCTGTCCGCTCATGCCGTCGACGTTGAACATGGCCCAGTCGCTCGGCAGGCCGCTAGCGGCGACGCCGAAATTGAGCCGCCCCCCGGAGAGATGATCGAGCATCGCGACGCGGTTGGCGAGCTCGGCCGGGTGGTGATAGGGCAGCAGGAAGCCGCCCGGTCCGATGCGGATGTTCTTGGTCTGCATCAGCGCCTGCGCGATCAGCAGGTCCGGCGTGGGATTGGGTTCCCAGGGCGCGGTGTGGTGTTCGCCGACCCAGGCCTCCTGATAGCCGAGCTCGTCGAGCCAGCGCATGACCTGCAGGTCCCAGTCGTTCCCTTCCTTCAGGCCGCACTCCGGCGGGTGCGAAGGCATCGTGAAATAGCCGATCTCCATGGGTTTCCTCTCCACAATTGACGCGTCTTGTTGCGCGGTTCACGGATGTGAGCAGGGTTGCTTGAGCAAGCGGTGTGCCACCGCTCCGCAAGCGGTGTGCCACCGCTACAGCGTCTCAGACCTGCGAGAAAACGCTGGTTTGCGGCGGCAATAGCCGATATCTCCGGGGCGAAATTGCCTGATGTCGTCTCATTGTCGCGAGACGGCGTCTTGCCGGTGAGACGAGGACGAGAATCGAGATGACCGAACCCGCATACGTCGCGGTGGACTGGGGCACCAGCAGCTTCCGGCTCTGGTTGATCGATCGTACCGGCGTGGTGCTGGCCGAACGCCGCAGCGATGAGGGCATGCTGGTGGCCGCGAAGGCCGGCTTTGCGGCCGTGCTGCAATCGCATCTCGCGGCAGTCGAAGCACCAGCTCATCTGCCGGTTCTGGTCTGCGGCATGGCCGGCGCCAAGACGGGCTGGGTCGAAGCCGGATATGTCGATACACCGGCGCCGCTCGCGGCCGTCCTGAAGCAGGCCGCGCGCGTGCCGGGCGAAGCACGCGACATCCGGATCCTGCCCGGTATCGCGCAGCGCGATGCAAAAGCGCCCGACGTGATGCGGGGCGAGGAGACGCAGCTGCTCGGCGCGCTCGGGCTTGATGCCGCAGGTGAAGCGCTGGTCTGCATGCCCGGCACGCATTCGAAATGGGTGCGCCTGAAGGACGATACGGTCGCGCATTTCTCTACCTTTATGACCGGCGAGCTCTTCAGCGTGGTGTCGCGCGAGACGATTTTGTCGCTTGCGGTCGCCGGCGCCGAAGACGCCGAGGATGTCACGAGTTTCCAGGCAGCGGTGAAGTCTGCGTATGAAGCGCCGGCCTTCGCCGCCAATTTTCTGTTCGGCGCGCGGTCGCGTCAGCTTTTGTTCGGGGGCACACCGGCCGCAGCGCGCGAAACGCTGTCGGGCACGTTGATCGGCGTCGAACTGGCGGCGGGGCTCTCCGGCGCGATGCCGAAAGCTGGAATCACGCTGATTGCCTCGGGGCGGCTCGCGATGCTGTACAGGCTGGCTTTCGACGCGCTGTCGGTCACCGTGAAGCCGGTCGATGCCGATGAAGTGGTCCGCGGCGGTCTGTCGATGGCGGCTGCTGCGATCTGGACGAAATGAGAGGACTGTTGAGATGAGCGTTCCCTTTCCAGCGATGAAACGGCCACTGGTCGCGATCCTGCGCGGCATCAAGCCGGAGGAAGCCGAGGCCATCGTCGGCGTGCTGATCGAGGCCGGCATGACCGCGATCGAGATCCCGCTGAACTCGCCCGATCCGTTCCGCTCCATCGCCACCGCCGTCAAGCTCGCGCCGGCCGGCGTGCTGATCGGCGCCGGCACGGTGCTGACCACAGCGGATGTCGATCGGCTCAACGATGTCGGCGGCAAGCTGATGGTGTCGCCGAATGTCGATACACAGGTGCTCACGCGTGCGCACCAATACGCCATGGTCACGCTACCGGGCGTGTTCTCGCCGACCGAGGCGCTGCTTGCCGCGCGCTCCGGCGCGTCGGGCCTGAAATTCTTTCCGGCAAGCGTGCTCGGCGCGTCCGGCATCGCCGCGATCCGTGCCGTGCTGCCGGCCGGCGTGATGATCGCCGCCGTCGGCGGCGTCTCCGACCAGAATTTCGCGGAGTACATCAAGGGTGGCGTGACGGCGTTCGGGCTGGGCTCCAGCCTCTACAAGCCCGGCATGACGGCAACGGACGTTGCAGCTCGCGCAAAATTGACGATCGCGGCCTACGATCGGGCGATTTCGAAAGACTGAAACGGCAATAAACAAGCCGTGATGCCGTCACACCCGGGCTTTATCCTATCTTGCCGCAGAAGCGAGATCAGGAGACCGACATGGCAATCAACAACGTGGCCGACCTGTTCGTGGCAACGCTCGAACAGGCTGGCGTCAAGCGCATCTACGGCATCGTCGGCGACAGCCTGAATGCGCTGACCGAAGCGCTGCGGCGGCGCGGCACGATCGAATGGATCCATGTCCGGCACGAGGAGGTTGCGGCCTTCGCCGCTGCCGGCGAAGCGGAGATGACGGGCAGCCTTGCGGTGTGCGCGGGCTCGTGTGGTCCGGGCAATCTGCATCTGATCAACGGCCTGTTCGACGCCCATCGCAGCCGCGTTCCGGTGCTGGCGATCGCCGCGCAAATCCCGACGGCCGAGATCGGCAGCGGCTATTTCCAGGAGACGCATCCGCAAAACCTGTTCCGCGAGTGCAGCCATTATTGCGAGCTGGTCTCCGATCCGAGTCAGCTTCCTTATGTGCTGGAGAATGCGATCCGCGCGGCGGTCGGCATGCGCGGTATTGCCGTCGTCGCCATGCCCGGCGACGTCGCTTTCCGCAGCCCACCCAAGCGTGCGCTGTCGACGGCGCGCGGCCTTGCGCTGTCGGCGCCGAAAATCGTGCCGCAGGCCGATGAGCTGAAAGCGCTTGCGGACCTCCTCAACGGCGCCGAGCGCATCACCTTGTTCTGCGGCCGCGGCTGCGCCGGCGCGCATGCGCCGTTGATGCAGCTCGCGGAAGCCTTGAAGAGCCCGATCGTGCATGCGCTGGGCGGCAAGGAGCATGTCGAATACGACAATCCCTACGATGTCGGCATGACCGGCTTCATCGGATTCTCCTCTGGCTATGCGGCCATGCACGCCTGCGACGCGCTGGTGATGCTCGGCACTGATTTTCCCTACAAACAATTCTTCCCGACGGATGCGAAGGTCGCCCAGATCGACATCCGCCCGGAAAATCTCGGTCGTCGCTGCAAGATCGATCTCGGCCTCGTCGGCGACGTCAAGCTCACCATCGAGGCGCTGCTGCCGTTGCTCAAGGCCAAGACGCAGCGCAGGCATCTCGACGATTCGATCGCGCACTACAAGAAAGCACGCGAGGGCCTGGACTCGCTCGCCAAGGGCACGCCGGGCAGCAAACCAATCCATCCGCAATACCTGGCAAAGGTCATCAGCGACCATGCGAGCGATGATGCGGTGTTCACCGCCGATGTCGGCACGCCGACTGTGTGGGCCGCGCGCTATCTTGAGATGAACGGCCGCCGCCGGCTGATCGGCTCGTTCGTGCACGGCTCGATGGCCAACGCCATGCCGCAGGCGATCGGCGCGCAGGCCGCGCAGTCCGGCCGCCAGGTGATCTCGCTCTCCGGCGACGGCGGCTTCACCATGCTGATGGGCGATCTGATCACGCTGACGCAGATGAAGCTGCCGGTGAAGGTGGTCATCTTCAACAACGGCGTGCTCGGCTTCGTCGCACTGGAGATGAAGGCGGCCGGCTTCGTCGACACCAATGTCGATCTAGAGAATCCGGACTTCGCAGCGATGGCGCGTGCGATGGGTATCTTCGCGAGGCGCGTCGAGGATCCCGGCGAGCTCCCGGGCGCGGTGAAGGACATCCTGGCCCACGACGGGCCGGCGCTGCTCGATGTGGTCACCGCCAAGCAAGAACTGTCGATGCCGCCGACCATCACGCCCGAACAGATCAAGGGCTTCAGCCTCTGGGTCTTGCGCGCCGTGATGAACGGTCGCGGCGACGAGGTCGTCGATCTCGCCAAGACCAATTTGCTGCCGCGCTAAGGCGCGCATCGTCGGCGTATCCCGGCTCGTCTCCGACCACGACGCGAAGCCCTCCGGCCGGTGCCCCCCGCCGGCCGGAGGGCATTCGGTCGCGGCCGATCAACTTGCTATCTGCACGATGTGATTGTATCGTGATTTGTTACTCGCAGAGAATGTTGTTCGGGCCGCCCAATTTCGGGGAGGGCGCATTTATGAACGTCGAACTGCAGATCAACAACAGTACAGCTCCAGAGGCGCACTTCGTTGCATGGGTACCGTCTCCGTGCCGGATTCGCGTGACTGACCCATCTGGCGCCAACGCGTCAACGGTCAGCGTTAGACTTGCCGCCGTATCGGCGGCAAATGGCGGTAGAGTCGGATTTCGCAGCGGCACGACTGGAGCGTTAGCGAGCAGCCTCACTCTGACCGTCCCGACGAACGGCACAACGGTTCCGTTCTTCGTTGCCGGGAAATTTGGCCAGCCCAGTACCAACTCTGGCGACGTCGAGATCGAGGCACGCGTCGGAAACACGCTCGTCGGATCGTCCCAACTGATGGTGCGCATCCGCAAGAATGCCAACAAACTCACGAACGGCGAGCGCGATCGGTTCACCGCGGCGTTTGCCAAGCTCAATAATCAGGGTCTCGGCCGCTTCGCGGATTTCAATAACATGCACAAGGCGCCCGGTTATCCGCAGGCACATGCCGCGCCCGGTTTCCTGCCATGGCATCGCGCCTATCTGCTCGACCTCGAGCGTGAGCTTCAAGCGATCGATCCGGGTGTGGCGCTCCCCTATTGGCGCTTCGACCAGCCCGCTCCGAACGTTTTTACACGCGACTTCCTGGGCGAGTCCGACGCAAATGGCACCGTTAAATTCCGCAATGGTAATCCGCTGGAATTCTGGGCGACGGACGGCACTCCTGGAATCAATCGTACTCCGGACTTTCCCACATCGCAGGCTCCTCCAAATCCGATGAAGGAAGCGCAAACGCTGGCGCTGGGTAACCAGTTTCGCGCGTTCCGGGGCATGGAGGGAAATCCGCACGGCCTTGCGCACACCAGCTTTGGCGGCTCTATCCAAAATCCCACGACCGCGGCGAAGGACCCGTTGTTTTTCCTGCTTCACTGCAACGTCGATCGGCTGTGGGCAAAGTGGCAACGCCAGAATGGACGTTTCGATCCGGCGACCGCGGCGTCGTTCGACGAGAGACCAACCAGTCGGCCGGGCCACAAGCTGAATGATACCATGTGGCCGTGGAACGGCATCACCAGCCCCGCGGACCCCACCCGTCCCCCGGACGCGCCGGGCGGGACGTTGGCCACATCACCCTGCGTCGCGGCGCCGGGGCTGCAGCCGCATGTCAAGGACTGCATCGATTACCTCGGCGCCATCAATGCGGCATCCAACATGGGATTCGGTTATGATGACGTGCAGATCTAGCGCGCGTCTGCGCGGGGAGATGAGATGATGGCAACGAAGCGGAAAGTTGCAAAGAAAAAGGCCGCAAAGAAAAAGGTCGCGACGCGAAAGCGAAAAACCTCCCCCCCGGCCCCTGTCCAGGTAGCAGAGAGCACCGACGATGTTCAGCGTCTATTGAAGGTCTTGTGCGACTCCGGCAAGGTCATCGAGGTGCGGATGGCCGCGCTGCAATCGCTCGGCGCGGCGGCCTTCAGTGTCCCCAATTTCGAATCCGTCAATGCGGACTACATTGCGGCCTTACGCGAGGTCTCGACCGATTCTCATGAGCAGCTGCGGCGGCGGTCGCTCGGTATTCTCATGCGCAACAAGGATGGATTTGCGCAAAAGAAGCTCCTGGACGGCCTGAGGAACCCCGCCAAGGCGCTGCTCCCGCCCGAGAAGGCGCTTCAGCTCCTCGGCAACGACGCTCATGCCGGTGCGTACTCGATAGCGCGCGCGATCGTGAAAAAGCCGCCGAACCAGGACGCGAAGCGCGAGGCACTGCGTCTGTTAGCGGCCGATGCCAAGTCGGCGCCGCTGTTCGAGAAGATGCTCCGCGACAAAAAGGAGTTGCGCGAAAACCGGCAGCTCGCTGCCTCTGCATTGCACTCGTTGAATCCGCAAAAACTGCAACAGCAAGCGCTCAAGATACTGAAGGACAAATCGGACTATTCGGACATCAAAGCCACGAGTTTGACCGCTTTGGAGCAGTTCGGCGATGATGCCGCGCTCGCCAAGGACAAGGTCTTGATGCGGAGTGTGACTCGCTTCAACTCGTCCAAAACGCCGACAAAGTACAAGCAGTCCGCGCGCCGCTTCCTCAGCAAGTACGATCAGTAGATGACTATTTCCGGCGACGCAACGCGCGTGATGTCGGAAGACCGGTTCGCCGATCTGGTCGACACACTCGCCGCTGATCCGGTCGGTGGTGCGGAGCTCGCGGATCTTCTGCGCGAAGAACATCCTGTCTACGCCGGGCGAGGGACAGCGACTGTCGTCCAGATGCGAGGCTGGATCCTCCTTGCTCTGGCGCGCGCTGGACTCTCAGATCAAGCGCTGATCTTCGTGCTCGAAGAGCTGGATACGGGTATCGATGCTTACCTGGTCGCCGCGGCCGCGCGCGCATTGCGTTCTTATTCGAAGCCGAACGAAGCCTTTGCGCCCTTTGTCGCGCGGGCGCTCAACCGGATTCGATTCCATGACGAGCCGGTTTCGTTCGAGAGGTATGGCGAGTACGCGACATCATCCACCGGGACCAGTGCGGTATCGGAGTTGCTGGCCGTGCTGGCCTGGCTTGGTTCGAAGGCGCAAGCCGTTCAACACCAGCTCGAGAGCTGGCGCGCGGAGCACGGTCTGTCACGGAAGTTGCGGCTCGATCTCGATCGGGCGCTGAAGGCCATCCGCGAGCCCGACAGTGCCGTTCCTTCGTGCTGCGGTGCCTTACCGGCGGCCGGAAATGTCTCGATCCGGGCGCCGATGGCGAACCTGGAGCCTTGCTCGATCGATTCCATCCTGATGCAGGATCAAGACGGGAAATCGGTGAGTTTCCTTGAGTTCTTCAGTGGCAACCCTGCCATCGTGGTCTTCTTCTATACTCGTTGTGATAATCCGATGAAGTGCTCGCTCAGCGTCACGAAGCTGGGACGCGTCCAGGCGTTGCTCGGCGCGCGGGGACTCGCGGGACGGATCCGTACGGCTGCGATCACGTATGATCCGGCGTTCGATAGGGCCGAACGGTTGCGGGTCTATGGCCAGGACCGTGCCGTGCGTATGGACGAAGATCACCGGTTGCTACGAGCCGTCGAGGGGAACGACGCGCTGCGCTCCTATTTCGAGCTTGGTGTCAATTTTGGCGAATCGCTCGTGAACCGTCACCGCATCGAACTCTTCATTCTTGATGCAACAGGACGGATCGCGGTGTCCTTCGAACGTCTTCACTGGGATGAGGAGCAAATCGTGGCTCGCGCGGTCGAGACGTTGACCGGCTACGAACCGCGTTAACCCCGCTTGACCGACGGCACGGGCAGCCGCTCATGGCGGCGCTGGAAGCGTTGCCAGTGCAGCACGATGCCGATCAGCAGCGCCGGTACGAAGCCGAGCGCGATCAGGAAATGCGGCAGCTGCGCCGGGGAGATGAACGCGATGCCGATGTCGGAGATCAGCCACAGCGCGGCGAACATCACTGCGAAATCGGTGCGCGGGCAGCGCAGATAGTAGAACACGGCGGTGATGACGACGGCGGGTCCGATGGCGATGCCGATCATCACCGTCGTCAGCTCCTTCGGCGTCAGCGCGTCGAGCACCATCGCTGCCAGCAGCCAGAGCGCGGCGAACATGGCGATGATGTCGAGCGGATGCCGCAACCCAATACCTCTCGCGGGAACATGCTATCGTTGTGGCCCAGACCTTGGCCGTCAAGGGAAAATGCGCCTATTCCTCGTCGTTTCCGGGCGTCGGCCGCAGCATGAAATGGCCGAAGGCCGTGGCGATCGGCTTGTTCGCATCGTACTGCCAGGCCCGCGCCTCGAAGGCGACGATGCGCCGGCCCTGCTTCACGATCGAGACGTTGGCGAACGTGTCGAGCGCGCGGCCCGAGCGCAGATAGTTGACGGTCAGTCCGATCGGCTTGGGCAGCGCGGTTGCGCCGAGTTCGCGCGCCACTCCGAAGATCGCGGTGGTCTCGAGGAAGGCGCCGGTCATGCCGCCATGGATCGCGGGCAGGATCGGGTTGCCGATGATCTTTGGCGAGAACGGCATCGTCAGTGTGTCGTCGTCGTTGACGCGAATGCCGAGGCAGCGTGCGAACGGGCTGTTTGCGAACGGGCCTTCCGGATCGTCCGGCGCCTCCAGCGTCGCGATGTGGCGGGAGTCCATCCTGCGGTCCGCGAGCATGTTGGTGCGGTTGGCGCCGATCATGAAGCAGGCGGTGGCGGTCGCGACCGGATCGTCCTCGGACTCCTGATAGGCGGTGGAGCGCACGAAGGCGATCGAACGCGTGGTGCGGTAGCAGACCGAATGCGCCTTGATGTCGAGGCCCGGCGTCGCCGGCTTCTGATAGTCGATGCGCAGATCGAGCGTCGCGATCGCGCTCGTGCCGTCGAGCGCGAGTTGGACCGCCATGCCGCAGCTCTCGTCCAGCATCGCGGTGACGACCCCGCCATGCAGGACGCCGGTCTCGGTGTCGCCGACGAAGACGGGCCGGTAGGGCAGGCTGGACCAGGCCTCGCGAGGTGCGAAGCGGTCGAGCTGGAGCCCGCTGATATGGCCGTAATCGGAGCGGCGGCCCTTGATCGCCTCGGCGAGGTCCTCGAACGAAAGTGTGGTCGGTGAGCTGGACATGAGGACGTTCTAGACCAGTGGCGGGCGCGGCGCAAAACCCCGGATGCGCGTCCCTCGGCAGGCGTGCCGGGGGCGGTTTGGCCTCGACAGGGCGGGCCGAAGCAACGATGGTGGGCGCCCCGTTCGTTCGACTAGCCGCAAGGAGTGCCCATGGCCGATCCCGAAACGCCCGCCACCAGCCAGGGGCCCGTCATCATTTCGACCTCGAGCTCGGAGCGGGCGCCGATCATCTATTTCGACGGCGCATCCTGCTTCGGCCACCACAACGGCGCGATCCAGATCGAGCTTGCGGCCAATTTGTTGATGCCGGTCGGTGCCGCCGTCAGGGTCGACGTGGTCCAGACCGCGCATCTGCGCTGCAGCGTGGCCGCGGCGCTGGCGCTGCGCGAAGCGCTCGAAAAGGCGCTGGCAATGTACCAGCAGGGCCAGCAGCAGCCCCGGCCGGAGGAAATTCCGACGGTGAAGAACTAAGGCAGTTAGCGGATCGCAAGTTAATGCGATCAACTCACTCAGCTCACATGCACCTTCGGCTTCCTGCCGTCGTTCCACTTGCCGTCGAGCGCGCGCTCGATCTGGGCGGCGAGTTGCAGCAGCAGGCCGTCATTGGCCTGCTTCGCAATCGCCTGGATGCCGAGCGGCAGGCCGTGGTCCTGCGTGGCCATCGGCATCGAGATCGCCGGCATGCCGCAGAGATTGGCGAGCGGCGTGAAGGCGAAGAAGCGCCAGAGATTGCCGAACCAGTCGAGCACGTCAGGATTGTCGGAGATGGTGAGATATTCCCGGGTGCCGACCTTCGGCGTCGGCAGCGCGGTGATCGGGGTCAGGATCACGTCCCACTGCTCGAAGAAGGCGCCGAAGGCGCGTGAGGTCGTGTTGAACACGCCTTGCATCTTCGCCCGCTCGGCGAAGCTCGTATGCCGGCCGGCTTCCCAGATCCTGATATTCATGGGCTCGATGAGGTCTTCCGGCGGCCGTTCCAGTCTGCGCGCGGCGAGCATGTTCGAGATCACCACCGCAAAATTCGAGATGTAGCAGGTGGTCTGCGCCTCGAATGCGGCGCGGAAGTCGAGCTCGGGCAGGGCGTAATCGACGTGATGGCCGAGGCCTTCAAGGAAGCGGCCGGCCTTCGCCAGCTCGGCCGCGATCTCTGGTGTCGCGGTGTAGTCGCCCCAACTGTGCGACAGCGCGATGCGAAGTTTTGACGGATCGCGCTTGATCATCTCGGAATAAGGCTGCGCCGTCGTCCAGAACGGCATGAACTCGCCGGGCGCCGCTCCCCTTGCATGATCGACGAAAGCGGCGGTGTCGCGCACCGAGCGCGACTGGCAGCCCTGGATCGAGACCAGGCCGGTGAGATCGGACATGTGCGGTGCCAGCGAGAACACGCCGCGCGAGACCTTCAGCCCGATATTGCCATTGACGCCGGCGGGAATGCGGATCGATCCGCCGCCGTCGGTCGCATGTGCGATCGGTACCACGCCGGCCGCGACCATTGCGGCGCTGCCGGCCGACGAGCCGCAGGTGGTGTAGTCGGTATCCCAGGGATTGCGCGTGACATAGACGGCCGGATTGTCGGCCGAGCTGCAGACGCCGAATTCCGGCGTCGTGGTGCGTCCGATCAGGTTCAGTCCGGCCTGGCGGAATTTGCCGGTCAGGAACGTGTCGGCGCTGGCGCGATTACCGCGCATCAACAGTGAGCCCATCTCCTGGAGCCGGCCCTTCATGGTCGGGCCGAGGTCTTTCATCAGGAAGGGCAGGCCGGCGAACGGGCCAGCGAGATTGGCGCCGTCCTTGGCCGGATCGGCGATCACGTCATCGAACAGCTCGACCACGCCGGACAGTGCCGGATTGACCTTGGCGACGCCCGCGGCGGCCTGGCGCGCCAATTCCTTTGCCGTGAGCTCGCCCTTGCGGACGCGCGCCGCCAGCCCCACGCCATCGTGCTGCGCCCATTCGTTCCAGCTCATCGGAAAAGTCATGCGGTCCAAACCTCTTCGTGCGGCGCCACCTTAGTTTCGCACAGGAGCACTTTAATCAACTGAGGCGGCGCGAAGGGCAGGGTTGCGCCGGATGGAGAGGTAATCCTCCATTGCATGCGCAAGCATCAATTCGAGAGCTTTGCGATCACCGCGACCGGCCCGCCACCGGGGGGACCCTGGTGCTCGGCGCCGCCGGAGACGTAGACCGCACCGGTGCCGGCGAGGCCGGCAATCAGGCCGCCAACGGCAGCCCGGGCGTGGCGTGTCGAGCTGATATCGGTATCTTCCAGCATGGTGTGGCGGAAGCCGCGCACGCTGCCATCAGGCGAGGCCTCGGCCTTGGCGAAGACGTTGACGAGCTCGCGGCCGGTCGTCGTCTGCGGCGCGGCACGTAGCCCAACGCTCTCCAGCGCCGCAAGCACCGCGGTGGCGTCGATCGCATCGTCCATCACGGCATGCCCGATCTCGAATTCGCTCGTCGAGGACATCGAATTGCCGAGCACGATGACGACGTTGTGCATCAGCTCGATTCCGGATGAGGTCGAGGCGACGTTCGAGAACAGATCGTAGCGTCGCAGCACGTCTTCGTCGCGCATGTCGGTTGCGATCTCGCCGAGCGCGACCGCAACCCCGAGCGCGGAAGCGCCGCGCGAATAGGCCATCGAGCTGTAGGCGCTGGTCGTCGCCGTCTTGTGGCCGCGCGCATTCGCCGCTTCGACGCGCTCGCTGGTGAGCAGCGGACACTTAATCTGCACGAAGTGGACGTCGGCGGGATCGGCGATGCCGGCATCCGCCATCGCGGCCTTCACGGCGTCGGCTGTCTCCGTGATCTGAGCGGAGCGCCCGAGCTCTTCAGGCAGAAAATCCCGCGTGTGCGCCATGCCGATGCTCAGGCGCTTGCCGGAGATGCCTGCCGGGCGCTGCAGAACGTCCCGGCGCGTGAACACCGTGATGTGCGGGCTCAGCACGCCCTCGGTGCCGCCGGACATCACGAAAGCGATGCGTTGCTCGACCTCCTGCGGCGACAGCCCGAGCCGTGGCGCCAGCGCCGTGCACAGCGCGGCAACGGCATATTCCCGGGTAAAGTCGTTGACGCCGCCATTGCCTTCGGTCTTGCCGAGGATCGCCAGAATGGATGCCGGATCGATCGCGCCGGAGCCGATCATGCTCATCAATCCGGAGACGTCGCCGGGGCCTTTGGTGGCGACCTTGAAGACGCCGACCGATGTCGTCCGCATGATAGTCCTCACATGGGGTTCAGGAGCCCGGCGGACAAAACAGCCGTCGAACCGGTGCTGCTGTCAAGGTGTCGAGGCAATCCCCCTCGTCGTCCTGGCGTTCGCCAGGACGACGGCGGAGTATGTGCGTCGTCTGCGTCGCACCCACGATTGTGGCGAGATCGCATCGGTTCGACAAAAAATCCCTTGTCGACGATCGTCCGCCGCACCTTGATGAATCAACCCCGATTGGTCCATAAGCGGCGTCCCGCAGCCGGTGGTTCGCCTCCGCGATGCGTGCTTGGATAGAGGGGTTCTCGCGTGGCAAATATCAACCAGAAAATTGCGCAGGAGCTTGGGGTTCGGGCGGAGCAGGTCGAGGCGACAGTGGCGCTGCTCGACGGCGGTGCTACGGTTCCCTTCATCGCCCGCTACCGCAAGGAAGCAACCGGTGCGCTCGACGACGCGCAATTGCGCACGCTGGAGGAGCGCCTGGGCTACCTGCGCGAGCTCGAGGACCGCCGCAAGGCCATCCTCGAATCGGTCCGCGAGCAGGGCAAGCTCGATGCCGCGCTGGAAGCCTCCATTCTCGCCGCCGACAGCAAGGCGCGCCTCGAAGACATCTATCTGCCGTTCAAGCCGAAGCGCCGCACCAAGGCCGAGATCGCCAAGGAAGCCGGCCTGGAGCCGCTCGCCAATCAGCTCATGGCCGAGCC
The DNA here is from genome assembly GCF_055807515.1 of Bradyrhizobium sp. Kon69. NCBI lineage: Bacteria > Pseudomonadati > Pseudomonadota > Alphaproteobacteria > Hyphomicrobiales > Nitrobacteraceae > Bradyrhizobium > Bradyrhizobium sp. Kon69. The sequence goes on from NZ_JBVVOS010000045.1 coordinate 31,489, forward strand.
CACCAACGATCCGAAGGTCGTCGCCGAAGCCTTCGTCAATGCCGAGAAGGGCGTTGCGGATGCCGCTGCGGCACTCGACGGCGCCCGCGCCATCCTGGTCGAGCGTTTCGACGAAGACGCCGATTTGATCGGCGCGCTTCGCGAGGAGGTGTGGACCAATGCGCGCATGGCCTCCAAGGTACGCGACGGCAAGAAGACCGAGGGCGAAAAGTTTGCCGACTATTTCGAGTTCTCCGAGCCGCTGACGAAGTTGCCCTCGCACCGCATCCTCGCGATGTTCCGCGGCGAGAAGGAAGAGATCCTCGATCTCCAGATCCAGGCCGAGGTCGAAGCATCGCCCCCGGGCGTGCCGAGTGTCTATGAGCTGAAGATCATGAAGCGGTTCGGCATCGCCGACCTCAAGCGCGCCGGCGACCGCTGGATGATCGACACCGTGCGCTGGGCCTGGCGCACCAAGATCCAGGTGCATCTCAACATCGACCTGCGCATGCGGCTGTGGAATGCCGCCGAGACCGAGGCCGTGCGCGTGTTCGCCTCCAACCTGCGCGACCTCCTGCTGGCCGCGCCCGCGGGCACCCGCGTCACCATGGGCCTCGATCCCGGCTTCCGCACCGGCGTCAAGGTCGCCGTCACCGACGCGACCGGCAAGGTGGTGGATACCGCCGTGATCTACCCGCATGAGCCGCAGCGGCAGTGGAACGAGGCGCTGGCGATCCTCGGCAAGCTCGCGCTGAAACATCGCGTCGAGCTGATCGCGATCGGCAACGGCACCGCCTCGCGCGAGACCGACAAGCTCGCGGCCGACCTCGTCAAGGGCCTGCCCGACTTGAAGATGACCAAGATCGTGGTGTCGGAAGCGGGCGCGTCAGTCTATTCGGCCTCGGCTTTCGCCTCGGAGGAGCTGCCCGGACTCGACGTCACCCTGCGCGGCGCGGTCTCGATCGCGCGGCGGCTGCAGGATCCGCTGGCCGAGCTGGTCAAGATCGAGCCCAAGGCGATCGGCGTCGGTCAGTACCAGCACGACCTCGGCCAGGCCAAGCTCGCCAAATCGCTCGACGCCGTGGTCGAAGACTGCGTGAACGCGGTTGGCGTCGACGTCAACACCGCGTCCGCTCCGCTGCTCGCGCGGGTGTCGGGCGTCGGCTCCGGCCTTGCCTCCAGCATCGTGGCACACCGCGACTCCAACGGTCCGTTCAAGTCGCGCAAGGCGCTGAAGGACGTGCCGCGGCTCGGCCCCAAGGCGTTCGAGCAGTGCGCGGGCTTCCTGCGCATCCTCGGCGGCGAGGACCCGCTCGACGCCTCTGGCGTGCATCCGGAAGCCTATCCGGTGGTGCGCCGGATTCTCAGCGCCACCAAGAGCGACATCAAGGCGCTGATCGGCAGCAGCGACATCGTGCGCACGCTAAAGCCGAAAGACTTCGTGGACGAGACGTTTGGTCTGCCGACCGTCACCGACATCCTGCGCGAGCTCGAGAAGCCCGGCCGCGACCCGCGTCCGGCGTTCAAGGCCGCTGTGTTCATGGATGGCGTCGAGGAGATCAAGCACCTCAAGAAGGGCATGATCCTCGAGGGCACCGTGACCAACGTCGCCGCGTTCGGCGCCTTCGTTGATATCGGCGTGCATCAGGACGGCCTCGTGCACATTTCGGCGATGTCCAGGACCTACATCAAGGATCCGCGCGAGGTGGTGAAGCCCGGCGACATCGTCAAGGTCAAGGTGCTGGACTTCGAGGTCGCCCGCAAGCGCATCTCGCTGACGTTGCGGCTCGACGACGAGGTCGGCGCCAAGAAGGACGCGCCCGGCATGCAGCGCGACAACAGCTCGCGCAATCCCTCCCGCATGACGTCGTCGGCCCCGCGCCAGCAGGAATCTTCCGGCGGCGGCGGCGGTGCGCTCGCCGAAGCGCTGCGCCGCGCGGCCGAGAAGAACGGCGGCAAGCGGGCGTGATCTTCAACCTCTCCCCGCTCTTTGCGGGGAGAGATCGGAGCGTCTCCGCGCGTTGAGCTGCTCGATGTATTAAGAGTTCTATCCGCGTCGTCATTGCGAGCGCAGCGAAGCAATCCAGAATCTTTCCACAGCGGGACTCTGGATTGCTTCGTCGCAAGGGCTCCTCGCAATGACGAGGAGAGAGCAGGTCCTCTCCCTAACACCGGCGTCAGAATCTGGCGCGTTTGTAAGTTGAAGGTGCCTGTCCCTTGCTCTCATCTGAGCCTCCTCGCGCGGCAGGTATCGCCGCGCAGCACGGAGGATGCTTCGATGGACAACAGGCTTCTCAAAGGCCTCACCGCGGTGACGATCGCCGCGGTGATGGCGCTCGCTTCACCGGTGCTCGCCAGAGGTGGCGGTGGTGGCGGTCATGGCGGATTCGGCGGCGGCGGGCATTTCGGCGGTGGTGGGCATTTCGGTGGCGGTATGCACGCCGGTGGCTTCGGCGGCATGCATGTGGGCGGCATGGGCGGTGCGCGCTTTGCCCATGTTGGCGGAGCAGGCTTCGGTGGACCGCGCTTTGCGCATGGCGCGATCGGACCACGCTTTGCGGGTGCCGGCTGGCACGGCCACCATGCCTTCCACCACCATCACTTCCGTCGTTTCGCCGTCTTCGGTGCGCCGTATTACTATGCCGGCTACAATGACGGCTGCTGGCGCAGGAGCTTGACGCCCTATGGGTGGCAATGGGTCAATGTGTGCGGAGACAGTTGGTACTAGCATCGCCGTACCGCACCATTGTCGCGATCGTCATCGGGCAGTTCCGCTCAGCCCCGGAACGGGATAGTCTGGTGGCGATCGTCGCGCGGAGTTTGTCATGTCCGGAGCTCACCGCCGCATTCTGGTCGTCGAGGACGATGCAGAAACCGCAGGCCAGCTCGTCGAGGAGCTGACGACCTCCGGCTACGACGTCGATCTCGCCGCCACGGGGCGCGAAGCCCTCAGCCACGGCGCCGCGCGCGACTATGCCGTGATCACCATCGACCGCATGCTGCCCGACATCGACGGCATCAGCGTGATGCGCCAGCTGCGCGACGACGGCATCGCCCACCGTTCCTGATCATTTCCGCACTTGGCGAGGTCGACGACCGCGTGCGCGGCTTGCGCGCCGGCGGCGACGACTATCTCGTCAAGCCGTTCTCCTTCACCGAATTGCTGGCGCGGCTGGAGGCACTCGGCCGGCGCAGCGACACCGTTGCCAAGGAAACGATCCTGCGGGTCGGCGATCTCGCCATCGACCTGATCGCGCGGAGCGCGAGCCGCCGCGGCCGGAAGATTCCGCTGTTGCCGCGGGAATTCCAGCTGCTCGAATATCTCGTCCGCAACGAGGGCCGCGTCGTCTCGCGTGCGATGCTGCTCCAGCATGTCTGGGATCTGCACTTCGATCCCTCCACCAACATCATCGACGTCTATGTCGGTCGCGTCCGCCGCAAGGTCGATGATGCCCAGGCCTATCCGCTGATCCACACCATCCGCGGCATCGGATATTGTCTCCGTGCTCCTGGCTAAAACGCTCCGCTCCTCGACCTTCCGCCTTGCGCTGATCGCGATCGCGGCGTTCGGGCTGATCGTCGCGGCGATCATGGCCTATGTCTATTTCGGCACGATCGCCTATGTGCAGAACCGTGTCGGCGATGCCGGCGACCACAGCGGCTTCACCGCGATGATCGAGCTCGCAATGGTCGCTGTCGCGGTGCTGATGCTGGTGCTCGCCGGGCTCGCCGCGGTGCTGGTGACGCGCCGCACGGTCGGGCGGATCGAGGAGATCAACGCCACCAGCCGCGCCATCATGATGTCCGGCCTCGACCAGCGCATTCCCTTGCGCGGCAGTCACGACGAGTGGGACCGGGTCGCTGAACACCTCAACCAGATGCTCGACCGCATCGAGACGCTGATGGGCGAAGTCAAGCAGGTCAGCGACAACGTCGCCCATGATTTGCGCACGCCGCTGACGCGCATGCGCGGCCGGCTGGAGAAGGCCTATCACGCCCCGCGCAACGGCGAAGCCGACGCGGCGCTGATCGGCGACACCATCGCCGATCTCGACGCCGTGCTCGGCATGTTCGCCTCCATCACCCGCATCTCGGAGATCGAGACCCGAGCCCGCCGCAGCGCATTTCGCAACCTCAATCTCGCCGAAATCGCCGGCGAGGTCGTCGAGCTCTACGATGCCGCCGCCGAACAGGTCGCGACGCGGCTCAGCCTGGGCGGCGACCGCGAGGCGGCGATTATTGGCGATCGCGACCTGCTGTTCGACGCCATCGCCAATCTCGTCGACAACGCGATCAAGCACGGCTGCAAGGGCGGGCAGGTGACCGTCACCTGCCGCAGTGCCAACGAGGGGGCAGTGATCGCGATCGTCGACGACGGTCCGGGCATTCCGGCGGATCAGCGCGATCACGTGTTCAAACGCTTCTACCGGCTGGAGCAGAGCCGCTACACCCCGGGTAACGGCCTTGGTTTAAGCCTGGTCGCCGCGGTCGCTCGCCTCCATGGCGCCGAGATTGCCCTGCACGACAACGCGCCGGGCCTGACGGTCCAGCTCAGCTTCCCGCCGCATCCGCCCTAGAGTTCGATCACGCCACGGCGGGCCGCATGTGCCACCGCATCGGTTCGGCCGGTGGCGTCGAGCTTGTCGAGCAGCGAGCCGACATGGAATTTCACGGTGTGAACGGAAATGCCGAGCTGACGCGCGATCATCTTGTTGGAGCCACCTTCCGCCATCAACGCCAGCACATCGAGCTCGCGCTGTGTCAGCGCGATGTCCTCAGGCATCATGCGCGGATCCCGGCTGACAATCGTCGCCGCGGCCTTCTCGCCGGGTTCGGCGAGGCGAAGCCCGGTGATATTGCCGAGCAGAGCCGCCAGGCGATCGGCGAGGGCGGGATCGTCGATCTCCAAAGCCAACACGATCTCGGGCGCGATGTCCTCGCTCACGCCGCCGGCCTCTCGCCGATCGTAACCTTGAAGCTGACCGGTTCGCCGCCGCGGCGCGCCGCGATATCGACCACCGCGCCCACGCTCGCCGGCCCCAGCGTCCGCGACAGTGCACGCACGCCGGACAGTTTCTGGTCGTTGACGGCGACGATGACGTCGCCCTGGCGGATGCCGGCCGCCGCCGAAGGGCCGGCCTTGTCGACATTCATCACCATCGCGCCGACACCGTCGTCGAGCCGGACCGGCTGCAGCCCGAGGCCGAGATATCCGCGCGCGATGCGGCCGCGGACCTCTAACTGGGCCGCGACCCGCTCGATCGTCGCCGTCGGGATTACCAGCACACGCCTCGGGCCGAGCACGGCCATGCCGAAGACCTCGCCCGATGCATCGAGCGCGAGGCCGCCCTGCTGGCTGGAGCGCAAGCGGACGTCGAGCTCGATCCGCGCATCGATATCGCCGCCGCGCAGCGACCGCCAGCTCTTGCCGGAGGCCGACACCATCCCGAGCGCGGCGCTCGGCGTATCGCGGTTTGTGGCGACGACGACCGACAACGCGCCGAGGGGCGGGACAATTGTGGCCAGCTTGACCGGGGTGATCGCGCTATCGGCACGCAGCAGTGCGATATCCGTCGTATGGTCGCGGCCTGCAATCGTGGCGGCTGCGGTGCTGCCGTCGGGGAGGCCGATCTCGACGTCGCCCTCATCGGCCAGCGCCTCGTCGGCGGTGACGATCAGGCCCGGCTTCCAGACGAAGCCGGTGGCGCGGGAGCGATGCGAATGGACGGCAACGATGGACGGCGCGGTGCGGGACACCACATCCGCGAGCGCGGACGACAGCGAAGTCAGGGGAGTTGAGTCGGTCATGGCAGGCTCCTGTAAGCTGTCCTCAATCTGGGATGTCGCGGGCGATCGCGTAACTGGCCGCATGGCCAGGAAATAAGCAGGGAAGCTGGTCCGTAAGACCACGGCCGACGAACATGTGATTGGGAGCCGCTCACGGCAACGTGTAGCAATCGAGAAATTGCGCCGCCTTCACGATTTTCAGCGAGCCTGACCGATGACCATCGACCTCACCCGCCGCACCCTGCTTCAACTCGCCGGCGCCAGCTCGCTTGCAATGGCGGCGGCGGGCGCAGCGCGCGCCGAGGGCACCCCGCAGGGCGGCGGGCCGACTTATGCCAGCCGCACCCCGATGCGGGTCGGGATGGTGACGCTCCGGGTGAAAAATCTCGAGAAGGTTGCGGACTACTACCGCGACGTCATCGGCCTTACCGTGATGGAGCGCTCTGCCAGCGCCGCCAAGCTCGGCACAGCCGGTATCACGCTGCTGGTGCTCGAGGCCCGCCCCGATGCCGCAATCGAGCCGCGCAACGCCGCCGGCCTTTACCACACCGCCTTCCTGATGCCGACCCGCAAGGACCTTGCGCGCTGGCTGGTGGCAGCCGCTTCGCATCGCGTGCCGCTTTCGGGCTTCGCCGATCACCTCGTCAGCGAATCCGTCTATCTCGACGATCCCGAAGGCAACGGCATCGAGGTCTATGCCGACCGCGATCCCTCGCAATGGCAGTGGAGCGAGGGCAGCGTGAAGATGGCGGCCGACGAGCTCAACATTCCCGACCTGCTGTCGCTGACCAATACGCGCGTTCCTGATTATGCCAAGGCGCCGGACGGTCTGCGCATCGGCCACATGCATCTGCGCGTCGGCGACCTCGCGCAGGCCGAGCGCTTCTACCACGGTGCCATCGGCCTGGATCCGACCCGCAGCCGCAACGGCGCCGCGTTCCTGTCGTCAGGCCGCTACCACCATCACCTCGGCATGAATGTCTGGCAGAGCCAGGGCGCCGGCGCACGCGACGATCAGGCAACAGGGCTCGCCTGGTTCTCGCTGGTGACGGAGAAGCCGGACCTGCTTGCCGCGCAGGACGAGCGCCTGCGTAAGGGCGGTGCGAAAGTCACCGCGCTTGCCAATGGCGTGGAAGCGATCGATCCCTGGGGCACGCGGGTGCGGCTGATCAGGGTTTGATCGCCGGCGCGAGCGTTGGTAAGACCGGTCAGGCGCAAGCCAGTTTCCGGGATTCACAGCTGACATGTCCGATTTTCGCGGCGTCTTTCCCTATCTCGTCTCTCCCGTCGCTGCCGACGGCGCGGTGCGGACGAACGTGCTCGCAAAGCTCTGCGACGATCTGATAAGCGCCGGCGTCCACGGTCTGACCCCGCTCGGCTCGACCGGCGAGTTCGCCTATCTCAACGCCGCCCAACGCACCGCAATCGTGCAGACCACGATCGAGGCGGCAAGGGGACGCGTGCCTGTGGTCGCGGGCGTCGCCTCCACCTCGACGACTGATGCGGTGGCGCAGGCGAAGGCGTATCAGAAGCTCGGCGCCGACGGCATTCTGGCGATCCTGGAAGCGTATTTCCCGCTCGCCGATGCCCAAATCGAATCCTATTTCCGCGCCATCGCGGATGCCGTGGACATCCCCGTCGTCATCTACACCAATCCGCAATTCCAGCGCTCCGATCTCACCCTCGACACCATCGCGCGCCTCGCCGAACATCCGCGCATCGGCTACATCAAGGATGCCTCGACCAACACCGGCCGGCTGCTCTCGATCATGAACCGCTGCGGCGATGCCTTGCGGGTGTTCTCGGCCTCCGCACACATCCCGGCTGCCGTGATGCTGATCGGCGGGCTCGGCTGGATGGCGGGGCCCGCCTGCATCATCCCGCGCCAGAGCGTCGCGCTGTACGAGCTCTGCAAGGCCGGCCGCTGGGACGAGGCGATGGCGCTCCAGCGCAGGCTGTGGCGCATCAACGAGGCTTTTGCCCGCTTCAACCTGGCGGCCTGCATCAAGGCCGGATTGGCCTTCCAGGGCTACGACGTTGGCGATCCCGTCCCGCCGCAGGCCGCACTCACCGCCGATGCGCGCAAGGTCGTGGAAGCGGTCCTGCGGGAGCTGGGCTAGGCGTCCATAGGACGGCTTTGCTTCCGCTCGCCTATGCCCCCGGCATGACGAAATCGTAGATATACCGCCCAAAACCGCGGCTGGCCTCGCATGCCTCGATCCGCTAAAAGGCGGCCGCATTTGAGAGATTAAGGGACCCCACGGAATGAACATTCTTCCCGGCAATTTGCGTTTCGGAGCGGGGCAGCCCGTCAAGCGTTTGGAAGACCACCGACTGCTCACCGGGAAGGGGCAGTTCATCGACGACAAGCCGGAAGATGGCGCGCTGTGGTTGTACCTGCTGCGCTCGCCGCATGCCCACGCGAAGATCGTCTCGATCGACACCGGCGCCGCCACTGCGATGCCCGGCGTGACCGCGGTCTACACCGGCGCCGACCTCGTCAAGGACGACATCGGCGTCATCCCGACGCTGAGCATCTTCAAGCGCCCTGACGGCAAGCCGATGACGGTGCCGCCACGCCGCCTGCTGGCGCACGACATCGTGCGCTACGCCGGCGAGGCCGTGGCTGCCGTGGTGGCTTCCTCGCGAGCCGATGCGCAGAACGCAGCCGAAGCGATCGTGGTCGAATATGACGTGCAGCCGGCGGTGGTCGATCCCGTCGAGGCGGTCAAGCCCGGCGCGCCATTGGTGTGGCCGGAGGCGCCCGACAACATCGTCGGCGCGATGGCTTACGGCGATGCCGCCAAGGTGGACGAGGCTTTTGCCAAGGCGGCGCATACGGTCGAGCTCGATCTCGTCAGCCAGCGCCTCGTGCCGTCGGCCATGGAGCCGCGCTCGACCATTGCCGAGATCGACAAGAACTCCGGCCGCCTCCTCCTGCATGTGCAGTCGCAGACGCCGGCCTCGACCCGCGACGTGCTGGCCGAGGCCGTGCTGAAGCGTCCGAAGGACAGCGTGCGCGTGCTGGTCGGCGATATCGGCGGCGGCTTTGGCCAGAAGACCAACCTCTATCCCGAGGACGGCATCGTCGCCTATGCCGCGACCAAGCTGAACAGGAAGATCCGCTGGCGGGGCGACCGCACCGACGAATTCGTCGGCGGCACCCATGGCCGCGATCTGACCTCGACCGCTTCCTTCGCGCTCGACGAGAAGGGCAAGGTGCTGGCCTATCGCGTCAGCTCGATCGGCTGTACCGGCGCGTATTCCTCGGGCGCGGCCAACATCATTCCGCTGGTGCTGGGACCGTTCGTGCAGACCGGCGTCTACGATTTGCCGCTGGTGCATTTCGAGGTGAAGTCGGTGATGACCCACACCGCGCCGGTCGGCGCCTATCGCGGTGCGGGCCGCCCGGAGGCCGTGTTCATCGTCGAGCGTCTGTTCGACGCGGCCGCGCGGAAAATCGGCATGGATCCGCGCGCGATCCGGAAAGCCAACTATATCAAGCCGGCGCAACTGCCGTATACGAATGCTGCGGGGCAGGTTTACGATTCCGGCGCCTTCGCGCACATGCTCGACCGTGCCGTGAAGCTTGCGGATTGGGACGGCTTTGCCGCGCGCAAGAAGGCGGCGAAGAAGAAGGGCCTGCTCTACGGCCGCGGGCTCACCTCCTATATCGAATGGACCGGCGGCCGCGCTCACACCGAGAAGGTCAGCCTGCACGCGACGTCGGAAGGTCGCGTCGTGCTGCATTCGGGGACCATGGCGATGGGGCAGGGGTTGCAGACCACCTACACCCAGATGATCTCCGACACGCTCGGCGTCCCCATGGACAAGATCGATGTGGTCCAGGGCGACACTGATCTGGCGACAGGCTTTGGCAGCGTCGGCTCGCGTTCCCTGTTCGTCGGCGGCACGGCGGTCGCGGTCTCCTCCAACGATCTGATCCAGAAGGCGCGCGAGAAGGCGGCGAACGTGCTGGAGACCTCGATCGAGGACATCGAATACCATGGCGGCATGCTCACCGTGGTCGGCACCGACCGCCGCATCAGCCTGTTCGATATTGCAGAGAAGGAGAGCGGCGCAAAACTCAGCGTCGATTCCGAAGGCGAAGTGGATGGTCCGAGCTGGCCGAACGGCACGCATATCTGCGAGGTCGAGATCGATCCCGAGACCGGCGTGTCCAAGGTCGTGCGCTACACCACCGTCGACGACGTCGGTGTCGCCGTGAACCCGATGCTGGTGACGGGACAGATCCATGGCGGTGTCGCGCAGGGTATCGGCCAGGCGCTGTATGAGGGCGTGTCCTATGATGCCGACGGCCAGCTGCTCACCGCGAGCTACCAGGACTATTGCATCCCGCGCGCCGACGACGTTCCGCCGATCGTGGTGACGCTCGACGATTCCGCGCCCTGTCGCACCAATCCGCTCGGCGCCAAGGGCTGCGGCGAATCCGGCGCCATCGGCGGTCCGCCTTGCGTCACCAACGGCGTGATGGATGCGCTCGCCGAGCTCGGCATCACCCAGCTCAACACGCCCTTGACGCCGCAGAAGATCTGGCAGGCGATCAGAGATGCGAAGGTGGGCTAGTTGTTTGGCGTGTAGCCCGGATGGAGCGCAGCGAAATCCGGGGCCGCTCGCGATTGTTGTCCCGGATTGCGCTGCGCTCCATCCGGGCTACAAGTGCTAAATTCCTAGCATCATCTTCGCAATAATATCGCGCTGGATCTCCGAGGTGCCGCCGAAGATCGTATAGGCGCGGCCGTTGAGATATTCCGGCACCACCGTCAGCATCTCCTCCGGCATCGCCGGCTCATGGTTGAGCTTGTAGAGCGGACGCATCGGCTCGACCGCGAGGGCGTCATGGCCGATCACGTCGGCGCCAAGCCGCGTCACGGCCTGGCGGATCTCGCTGTTGCGCAGCTTCAGGATCGACGACACCGCACCGGGATTCTGTCCGGTCTGCAGCGCCGACAGCACGCGCAGCTCGGTCATCTCCAGCGCGTCGATGTCGATTTCGACCTCGGAGATGCGCGTTGCGATGTCAGGGCTGTCGATCGCACGTCCCGTCAAGTCCGATTCAGCGAGATCCGCGATCGCCTTCAGCCCTTCGCGCAATTTTGCCGACGCGATGCCGGAGCCGCGCTCGAACTCAAGCAGATACTTGCCGTAGGTCCAGCCCTTGCCTTCCTCGCCGACGCGGTTCGCCACGGGAACGCGTACATCGTCGAAGAACACCTGGTTGACCTCGTGGTCGCCGCCGATGGTGAGGATGGGGCGCGTTGTGATGCCCGGCGTCTTCATGTCGATCAGGATGAAGCTGATGCCGTCCTGCTGCCGCGGGCCGTCGCTGGTGCGCACCAGCGCGAACATGCGGTTTGCGTGGTGGGCATGGGTGGTCCAGATCTTGGTGCCGTTGATGATGTAGTCGTCGCCGTCGCGCACCGCGCGCGTCTTCAGCGAGGAGAGATCGGAGCCGGAGCCCGGCTCGGAATAGCCCTGGCACCAATAATCCTCGCCGGACAGAATGCGCGGCAGGTAGAAGTTCTTCTGCTCCGCCGAGCCGAAGCCGATGATGACGGGCCCGACCATCTTCACGCCCATCACGTTGACATTGGGCACGCCGGCCCGCGCGCTTTCAGTCTCGAAAATCCAGCGCTGCGCCGGAGTCCAGTCGGGTCCGCCATGCTCGACCGGCCAGCCCGGCGCGCCCCAGCCGCGGCTGTGCAGCGTGCGCTGCCAGGCCATGCCGATATCGGGGTCGGAGAACACGGACGGCGTCAGCGCGGTCGCGCGCTTCATCTCCTCGGTGAGATTTTTGGCAATGAAGCCGCGCACCTGATCCTGAAAGGCGCGCTCTTCGGCATTGAAGGACAGGTCCATGAGGCTCTCCCAGTGTCAGGCCGGCACGGTGGTGCGGCCAAGCAGGGCGTGGCGGCCGTAATGGTGGGCGCTGCCGCCGAACAGCGTGTCGAACGCGACCAGCCGCTTGAAATAGGCGCCGACCTCGAGCTCCTCGGTAACGCCCATGCCGCCGTGAAGCTGGATCGACTGCTCGCCGACGAAACGTGCGGATCTGCCGATCTTCGCCTTCGCGCCTGACGCGGCCCGCGCGCGCTCGACCGGATCGGCGTCGACCTTCAGCGCGGCGCGCAGCGCCATCGAACGCGCTTCGTCGACCTGCACCGCCATGTCGGCGAGGCGGTGGCGGATCACCTGATTGGCCGAGAGCGGCCGGCCGAATTGCTTTCGAATTTTTGTGTACTCCAGCGTGGTGTCCAGCAGCACCTGCATGATGCCAACGGCCTCGGCACCGAGTGCGGCCATGGCGCGGTCAACGGCCCATTCGATTGGCGGCAGCGCGTCATGCCCGTTGCCGAGCAAGGCATCCTCCGGCAATTGCACGTCCGACAGCTCGATGTTGCAGGCCCGCCCGCCGCCGAGGCGCTCGTAGTCGGAGATCGCAACACGCGGCGTCGTCGCCGGCACCAGGAACAGGCCGATCCGCGCCGACGGCCCCTGATGATCATGGATATGCGCGGAGACGATGATCTCGTCGGCGGCGTGGCCATCGAGCACGGCAATCTTGCTGCCGGCCAGGCGCCAGCCTTGCGCCGTCTTGTGGGCGGTGGTTGCGACCTTGGCAAGATCGAACCGCGCCGCGCGCTCGGAATGCGCGAACGCGAGCTTCAACGATCCGTCCGCGATCTTCGGCAGGATGGCCTGCTTCTGCGCCGTGCTGCCGCATCGCTCGATCAACGCAGCGCCAAGCACGATTGTTGCGATATACGGCTCCGACACCAGCCCGCGGCCGAAGGCTTCCATCAAAATGCCGATCTCGACCGCGCTGCCGCCGAGCCCGCCAAACTCTTCCGCGATCGGCAATGCCAGCCAACCGAGCTCGGCGAATTGTGTCCACACCGCCGGGCTGAAGCCGAGCGGATCGTTCGCCATCTTGCGGCGGTGAGCGGCATTGTAGCTTTCGGCCACGAAGCGCTCCGCGCTTTCGCGCAGCAGCCGTTGCTCGTCGCTGAGATTGAGATCCATCCTGTCTACTCCGCGGCCGCCGGCGGCTTGCGCACGGAGGGGTGCAGGCCGGATGGATCGACCACCATGCCGAATTCCTGAAGATTATGCGCGTGACAGAGCTGATGCAGCGCAAAGGCCTGGTCGATTGCGGCCGGTTGGCCCATCACGTCAACCGAACGATTCACGGCTTCCTTGGTCAGCTTCAGCGCAAAGGACGGCTTTGATGCGATCCGGCGTGCCAGCTCCAGCACCTGCGATGAGAGCTCCGCGCGCGGCACGACCTTGTTGACCATGCCGAGCTGGTGCGCCTCCTGCGCGCTCCAGCTGTCGGCCGTGAACAGAAATTCCTTGGCCTTGCGTGGTCCGAGCTCCCAGGGATGCACGAACCATTCGACGCCGCAGACACCCATGGTGACCACGGGATCGCAGAACTGCGCATCGTCGCTCGCGACGATGAGATCGCAGGCCCATGCCAGCATCAGGCCGCCGGCGATGCACTTGCCGTGCACCTCCGCAATGGTCGGCTTCGCGAGGTTACGCCAGCGCCGCGTGATCTGGAGATAGATCTCCTGCTCGCGCGCGAAGCGGCCATGGGCGTTTGGCTCAGCGAAGCCGCCCCAATTTCCGATCGGCGGAAAATCCACGCCCGCTTCATTCTTGCTGCCAGGTCGCAAATCATGGCCTGAGGAGAAGTGCGGGCCGTTGCCGGCCAGAATGATCACCTTGACCGCGTCGTCCTGCACCGCCTGATCGAAGGCGGCGTTGAGATCGTAGGTCATTTGCAGGTTCTGCGCGTTGCGCACGTCGGGCCGGTTCATCACGACCCGGGCAATCGCCGGCTCCGGCCTCTCCACGAGGATGGTCTCGAACGAGCTCATCGCGTTCCCCTGGCGTTCCCGACTTGGCATTATTGTTCCCTCAAGTTGACTATTACAGCCGGGATTAAGCAAGAGGCTTGCGTACATCGGCTGCCTTTCGCGGCTTCGGCCGGGACGCAAGATGTCTGGTATCTCGCGCGCGCAATCTGGTAGCTTGCGCCCGATTCCACCGGGAGAAATTTGATGCGAAAGATCCTGACCGTGCTGGCGGCGCTGGCCTCGTTGAGCCTCACCAATTGCGGCTATAACGCGATCCAGAGCGAGGACGAGCAGATCAAGGCCAACTGGTCCGAGGTCGTGAACCAGTACCAGCGCCGCGCCGATCTCGTGCCCAACCTCGTCAACTCGGTGAAGGGTTTTGCGCAGCAGGAGAAGGACGTGCTGCTCGGCGTCACCAATGCCCGCGCCAAGGTCGGCAGCATCCAGGCGACGCCCGAGGTGCTGAACGATCCCGCCGCATTCCAGAAATTCCAGGCGGCCCAGGGCGAGCTCTCCGGCGCGCTGTCCCGGCTGCTCGTGGTTACCGAGAACTACCCGCAGCTCAAGTCGGATGCGCTGTTCAAGGATTTGATGTCGCAGCTCGAAGGCACCGAGAACCGCATCACGGTGGCGCGCAACCGCTACATCAAGGCGGTGCAGGACTATAACGTCACCATCCGCTCGTTCCCGAGCAACGTCACCGCGATGATGTTCGGTTACAAGGAGAAGCCGAACTTCTCGGTCGCAAACGAGAAGGAAATCTCGACCGCACCGAAGGTCGATTTCAATCCGGCGCCCGCGCCGTCGAAGTAAGTGCGCGCTATTTTGCGCATGCGCGCAGCCCCACCCACCGCCGTCATTCCCCGCGAAAGCGGGGAATCCAGTACGCCGCGGCTTCAACATATCCCGCTGGCGTCTCTGGAATACTGGATCGCCCGGTCGCGCCGGGCGATGACAGCGCATGTGTGGCGCACGATAATCGTATTCTCGCTATTGTTTGGCTCGGTATTCCCCGCCTCAGCCGATGTCGCCATACCCCAGCTCACCGGCCGCGTCGTCGATCAGACCGGGACGCTTTCCAGCGGCGACATCGCAGCGTTGTCGCAAAAGCTGCAGGACTTCGAGACCCGCAAAGGCAGCCAGCTGGTCGTCCTGATCGTGCCGACGACGGATCCGGAGACGATCGAGCAATTCGCGATCCGCGTTGCGGAGGCCTGGAAGATCGGACGCAAGAACGTCGACGACGGCGCCATCCTCGTGGTGGCCAAGAACGACCGGCATTTGCGCATCGAGGTCGGTTACGGCCTCGAGGGCGCGCTCACCGACGTCACCTCGCGGCGCATCATCGACGAAGCCATCACGCCGAAATTCAGGAGTGGCGATTTCGCCGGCGGCATCACGGCGGGCGTCGACCGCATGATCCGCGTCATCGATGGCGAGCCGCTGCCGACGCCCTCGCGCAGCGTGAATTTCGGCGATTGGAACGACGTCGAGCCGCTTTTTTTCTTTCTGCTGTTCGGCCCGCTGGTCATCGGCGGCATCCTGCGCTCCATGTTCGGGCGGCTGTTCGGTTCGGGGATAACCGGAGCGATCGTTGGTGTGATCGCCTGGTTCGTGATCGGCTCTGCGGTGATCGGACTGGGCGTCGGTGTGCTCGGCGCTGTCCTGACGTTTATCGCGGATCTGTTTGGGGCGGGATCGGGCACGGGATCCGCGCGCGGCCGCTCGTGGTCGAGCGGTTCGTCATCCGGCGGCTGGAGCAGCGGGTCGTCGTCGAGCGGCGGATTCAGCGGCGGTGGCGGCAGCTTTGGCGGCGGCGGTGCTTCGGGGAGCTGGTAGGTCATGAGCATCAGGCGCATCACCCGGCATCTGCTCCAGCATCATTGGCGTGCCAAGCAGGTGTTTCCGAAAGACGTGCTCGACCGCATCGAGCAGGCGATCAAGCGTGGCGAAGCCATGCATTCCGGACAGGTGCGGTTCGTGGTCGAAGGCGCGCTCGACGGCGGCCCGCTGTTTCGCAACCAGCCGGCGCGCGAGCGCGCGCTCGACGTGTTCTCGCAACTGCGCATCTGGGACACCGCGCACAATAACGGCGTCCTGATCTATCTCCTGCTCGCCGACCGCGATGTCGAGATCATCGCCGATCGCGGTATCGATGCGAAGGTTGGCGCCGAGCGTTGGGAGGGCATCTGCCGCGCCATGGAAGTCGAGTTCAGGTCGGGGCAGTTCGAGCGCGGCGTGATCGGCGGCATCGAGGCGGTGTCCCGGGAGTTGGCGAAGCACTTTCCGCCGCAGGGCCCGCATGCGAACGAGCTGCCGGACGCGCCGGTGGTGATGTAGTCGCTACAAGCAGGCGGTGATGGAGCCCCGCTGTCGTCCTGGCGAAAGCCAGGAGGTGGATTCACACTCGAAGTGCAACAGTTGAGAGGAGAAGGCCTCTGCCGGGGT